>SFOB01000053.1 GCA_004554075.1 Treponema sp. | reverse complement strand
ACAGGCCCGCTGTCGCAGCCCTGTTTTTAACGGTTCTTCGAAAGAATGGCTCAGAGGCAAGCTGTGCTTGCCGACTACCTACAAATCTTAATACCTGCAGAAATCAGCATACCTTGTGCGGTATGGTCGCTTATGAGGCCGCCCACAGGTATGCTGAAATTTATTACGGGGCCTGCCCTGAGTTTTGGTGTCAGAGTATACAACCAGCTTGCCCCAATGCTTAAATAAAGCCAGCGCATATTACTCCAGAACCATTTATTTATTGCGGCGGCATCACTTCCTGCGCTTCCTGTCCAGCCGGAAGCATTTTCACTTACTCCCGGTGAAAGAATTCCAAAACGCATAAAAATACCAGGTCCGCCTGTGAACTGGAAACAACTCTTTTCAAGATAAATAGAAAATACTACAGGAATTGTCAGCATAAAAGAAAGGGTCGTTGTTGTGCGGTTTTCAATTTCTGCAGGGAGAGCTTTATTTTCATAATAAAGGTGATTAATCATAAAGAAACTGATTACAGGCTGAATTGCAAACTTTGCATGATTAGGCCAGAGAAAACCAATTGATATTGGATATATGATAGGTGAAGGTGCACTTACAAGAGAACTTTCGGGATTAATGTATCCGCCCGGTTCAAACTGCATTACAAAGTCACCAGGGAAAGAATCCTTTGTATTTTCTGTGTCTGGTTGAGCTTCTGCTATATCAGTTGTAGCAGCGCTTTCTGCTTCGGCTTCCTGCGAAAAAAGAGGGAAGAGGAAAAGAAAGACTGTAAAAATCAAAATCAGTTTTTTTGCTTTCTGCATATAAGCTTTCCTAAATCAGTCTGCTGTAAAGAGTTCTTTCAAGATTAACCTGAAGGAAGCCTGCTCTGCCGGTTTTATAGAAAGAAGATTCTTCCCAGGCAGCATAAAGGGTTGTACCTGAAATTACAAAATCAGAATATACATAACCAACTGGAAGCTTTGGAAGTCTTATGGCAACAGTTTTACCGCTTCTAAGAATATGCTTTCCAGGTAGTGCTCCTTCGAGGAAGAGAGTGCCGTCTTCAAAAAGGGCAGCAGACCAGCTTGCAGAAAGAATTGCTTTTGCATTAAGTTCTTTTTCTGTGCTGCCTGTTACGGAGTTTTCGTAAATTCTTGGAGAGCTGCCGCCTGCTGTTTTTACTTCGATTATAAAAGGAAGTTTTGTGTCAAAGCCTGAAAGCAGCTTTTTTATGCGGTCTGGAGAATCTGAATAATTGTGATGAACCCTGCAGTTTCTGAAAAAGTCTACATCACATTCCTGGATATCAACTTTACCTTCTGCAGTAGAAGGAGAAAGTGCTAGCAAAGGAATCAGAGGCTTAAATCTGATATATGAGAATTCATTTTTTGTATCTGAAATTGTTTTAATACTGCAGCACCATTCAAGACCATTCCAGTAAAAATCTGTAATTTCAGAATTAACCTTGTTGCTGATGTTATTACAGTTGAGAATCGGATAGGAGATTTTTGCAGTTGGATCAAACTGAAGCAGAAATAGATGGGAAGAACTGTCGTTCTTATAATCAGCTGCAAGAATTGTGTCGTTAAAAAAAGCACTTTTGTAAACGGAAAAGACTGGATTGTTATTAAGGAAAACAAGATTTCCGGCAGTTCGGTCTGCAAAAATGTTTGCATCTTGAGAAAGATTTATTTCTTCGTTATTAAAGGAAAGAATTCCAAGGCGATTTACAATTGCAAAGGCTTTAGATTCTGAATTTTGAGTGCCAAGTTCATTGTTAGCAGAAGAAATTCTTATAGTTTCTGTCCATGGCTTTGGAGCCTGAAGGGGAGCATTCTGCGGTCTGTCTACAGGATGATAATTTGAGTTTGAAAAATAGTACCAGGCATGGTTTGACTTAGTGATTTCAAGTGAAATAGCATTCTGAACTGGAATTTGAGCCTGAGTCTGCTTTTTTTTACAGCTGCAGAAGAGAAGCGGAACCGAGATGATACTTGTGATTAATGCCAGTTTAAAAATTTTCATATGTCTTCAATAAATATCGGCAGAATAATAAGGTCAAGTGATATATTTTTTGAACTTTTATAGTTGATAAAAAGTCCATATTCTTTTGCATCTGATATAAGAATAGGGGTATTTTTTGTAACTGTAAACTGTTTTTTTTCTTTCAGCTGATTATTTTCTGGAATAAAGGAAGACAGCAGCTGCAGACTACTGGAGCCGGTTGCTTCTCTTAAAGTCTGGAGTTCTAAAGGTGAGCTTCCTGTAAGATTTAGCAGACTTGATTTAAATGAATGATTGGCAATTCCTTCTAAAAGAGGAGCCTGAGTAAGCAGCCAGGGATTGTAAAAAAACTGGTTTTCTTCCTTAATTTTTTTATCTATTGTTTCCTGGACTTTTTTCCAGTTAAAGCAGCTGACAAGATATTCTATATCAAGAGAAGAAAGCCCTTCGTTATTGCCTTCTATAAAAAGGAGCTTCATGATCTGGGCGAGAAAACCTGCTTCCCAGCTGGCTGCATTGGATTCTGTGTGAATATTTGCAGGGTATATAAAACCAGCCGGCATAAAATATGAACATTCTTCTCCGCTGGCAAGAAGGGTAATCGGTTTTGCTGTTACTGAAATAGGCCTGTTTTTCTTTACGCAGATTATAATTTCTTCTTCAGTTGAAAAAAATGATTTCTGATAGTCTGCGCAGGTGACAGTGATCTGCCAGCGGGAAAGAAGGGGATAGGCTTCTTTCTGAGAATCTTCAGGCGGCCAATGGGGCAGGGTAATGCTTAATTCTTCCTGAGCCGGGGCATTCAGATTCTGGGCACAGTCCGATAGAGTAAGGGGAACTGTAAGTAGGAAAAGTCCATAAAAAAGTATATTTCTCATACTATATAAATGGTGAGAGAGTTACGATTTTAGGAAGTGTTTTTGAGACTTTTTTGAAAATTTATGAAAAATTATTCAAATTTTGCGATTTCTGTCTGGCAGAGCTGGTCGCAAAGTTCATTGTATTCAACTCCGGCATGGCCCTTTACCCAGTTCCAGGTAACGTTGAGGCCGGCGTTAAGGCTGTCCAGCTGAACCCAGAGGTCCTGGTTTTTTACAGGTTTTTTGTCTGCAGTACGCCATCCCTTAGCCTTCCAGCTTTTTATCCAGCTGGTTATTCCGTTTTTTACATACTGACTGTCGATGTTTACGGTTACGTGGCTGCCTGCAAAATCCGGGGTGTTATGAACTACAGTAAGAGCGGTGATAGCGGCCATGAGTTCCATGCGGTTGTTTGTTGTCATTTTTTCGCCGCCGGAAAGCTGTTTTGCAACTCCGTCTGCAATTACAACAATAGCCCAGCCTCCAGGACCAGGATTTCCGTGGCAGCCGCCATCTGTGTATATAGTGATTTCTTTCATTAAAATTCCTTTTTTACTTCTGATAAGAACTTAATCCAGGCTTTGGAAAGAAGTTCATAACCTTTTTCGTTTGGATGAATGCCATCGTAGCACATAAGTTCTTTATGGCCTTCGAAAATAGTCCAAGGGTCTAAGAACTGAACCTTGTTTTTCTGAACAAAGTCTGCCTGGGCATTTTTGTAAATGAGCTGATTTTTGCCGAGAGTTTCTGAGTTGCCGCCGAGAAAATCAAGGATTGCTGCTTCGTTCTGGTCTTTTATGATTGTCTGGTACCAGTCGTCGCATACATAAGGAATGAGGCCCATCATAAGAGGGGTAACCTTATGTTCGCGGCAGAGCTTTACCATGGCAGCAAGGTTTTCCAGATATTCTGCAAGAGGAACTTTCTGTACCAGAGTTCCCCAGTCGTAGTCGCAGTCGTTGGAACCAAACTCGATGATGCAGAAATCTGACTCGCCGCCTTTTTCAAAAAACTTCTGAAGCTTTATAAGGCCCTTGCTTGTGATGTTACCGTAGATAGAACGGTTATCCAGTTCAAAGCCAAGCTCTTTCTGGGCAAGGGAGAGAGAGTCGTTTTCTGTAGTATCAAACAATTTTCCGGAATTCGGAATTGTTATTACGCCTTTGAGGATTGAATCACCGAATACAACGAGTTTCATGAGGACCTCCTCAGACGATAACGCCCTTTGTGCTTGGAACAGTGCCGCCGCGGCGCTGGTCAATTTCTGTGGCGCTGCGGAGGGCGCGGCTTACAGCCTTAAAGCTTGCTTCAATTTTGTGGTGGTCGCTGCGGCCACGGATAACGTCGATGTGCAGGTTGCAGAGAGCGGCGTTAGCAAAGCCCTGCCAGAAGTCTTCAAAGCAGTCTGTCTGGAAAGAACCTTCTTTTCCGTTCTGAACGCTTACAAGAGGCATTCCTGAAAGCTGTGAGTTGCATACGAGGAAAGGACGGCCGCCAAAGTCTACGGCTGCCTGGGCGAGGGTTTCGTCCATAGGGTAAATAAAGAATCCTGAGCGGTATATGCCGGCACAGTCACCCAGAGCGCGCTTGAAGCATTCGCCGAGAACGATTCCGGTATCTTCTATTGTGTGGTGCTGGTCTACGTTGAGGTCGCCGGCGATTTTTCCGGAGAGGTCAAAAAGTCCGTGCTTACAGAAGCTGCGGAGCATGTGGTCGAAAAAGCCGATAGGATTTTCCACATCATATTTACCTGTTCCGTCGAGGTTCAGTGTAAGTTCAATCTGTGTTTCACCGGTTTCGCGTTTAACTGTAGCAGTTCTCATGTATTCCTCCTACAACATTACTTTACGTAATTCATATTCTACGATGTCTGTAGCACCAAGGCTCTGGAGTTTTGGCAAGAGGGTAGGTACTTCAGATTTTTTAACAGCGATTTTGATTGCATAGCCGTTTCCGCCGAAAAGTGGCGAAACAGTGGGGCTCTTCATGCTTGGGATTCCCTTGATGAGGGTGTCGAACTTGTCTTCTGCGCAGTTCATTTCAAGCATTACACGGCTGCGGGCATTCAAAACAGTTTCAAAGAGCATTTTGAGCTCCATGATTTTCTGCTTTTTCTCTGGATCTTCCATAGCGGCCTTGCTTGCATACATTCTTGTAGAAGATTCCATAAGAGTGTCTACAATCTTGAGGCGGTTTGCCTTGAGGGAAGAACCTGTAGAAGTGTTATCAATCAAAATCTGGGCGATGGAATCTTCGTTGTCCTGAACAAATCCTTCTGAAGTTCCCCAGGTACGGAAAATTGTTCCGTCAATCTTCTTTTCTTCAACCCACTTGCGGCTCAAAGTCTGATATTCTGTGGCAATTGTAACAGGTGCCTTCAAAAGCTTGTCAAAATCACGTGCTTCTGGAATTGCAGCTACAATGCGAACCGGGTCAAAACCGAGGTCCATAATTTCTACAACATCATTTTCTACCTGATTTTCATAAACCCAGTCTTTGCCAGAAAATCCTACATCAGCCTTATTATTTGCAAGAAGAAGGCTTGTAATCTGTGGTTTTACAACCTGGAAGGCAAGATCCTTCTGATTTGTTGTCGGAAAGTAAGTTCGGTCTGGAAGATGGATTGAGATACCTACGTCGCTTAAAAGTTCATAAACTGACTCGTAGATTCTGCCCTTGGCAAGTAAAATTTTAAGTTTGTCCATTTCCATTCTCCTGTGTGATCTGCTGATAATTTTGATAATTTTAGCATCACCACTTTTTTTTAGTATTGTTTAAGTATATAGAAGTATTTGGGTTAATTCAATGGATTATTTCACTGGATTGTTATAGGGCTCATATAATTTGCGAAATCAAATTTGCCATGTTATACTTTAAACAGGAGAATTTATGCCAGTAACTAACGACTCTTTTTTTACAGAAAACATCGTTAATATCAATAAAAGAATAGACACTATTCTTTTTTGCGCAATTGCAGTTCCTGTCTTTTTTGTGATTCTTACCTATGTCGGAGTATGGTATGTTCCTACTGCTTATGCCCTTATTATTTTTGCCTATACCCTTGCTATGTCACTCATCTGCTTTTTTATGAACAGAAGCTCCCGTAAAAAGGTTCAGTATGTTTCCATGTATCTGGGGCTTTTTGCAATTTCTGGCTTTGTTTTTTTACTTGGAATGAAGGGGGTAATTGTTCTTACTATTTCCTGGGCCTTTGCTCCTTTTATAAGCTGTCTTTATTATAACCGCAGGCTTACGCGGATTATTACAATAGAAAGTTTTGTTCTTACTGTTATAGCCTACTGGCTGCGCTCTTCGGGTGTTACCCTTGTTCTTACTGGAATTAAAACACCAGCACGATGGTTTCTGGAAAATGTTTCTGGTGTAATTGTTGAATTTATATTTGTATTTGTTGTAACTGACTTCCTTTCTAAAAGAACTTACAAAACCTTCCGCCGACTTATGTCCCTTAATTCTGATAAAGATGGAGCTTACAGAAGGCTTAATGAAAAGACTCTTGAACAGTTTAATACCAATAAAGAGTTGCAGGAAAAGAATGAATATATAGAAAAACTTAATGCAGAATTGAATTCCCGCAATGAACTTCTCAGCGAAAACCAGCATAAGATTGTTCAGTTTTTTGTTACCAGCTTTGGTTCTTTTGATTTGTTTGGTGTAACTCATAATTATCATACTGGAAAATATGTTGAGGAAATTTGTAAAAAACTGCGTAAAGCAGGACATTATACAGAAGAACTTACTGATGAAAAGATACAACAGATGATGCTGGCAGCCCTTTTGCATGATGCGGGTAAAATCCGGGTTCCGCAAAATATTGTAAACAAACTTGGAAAGTATACAAAAGAAGAATATGAAATAATGAAAACCCACCCTATGGAGGGAAGAAAGCTTCTGGAAGGTATGCCGCCAATTGATGACGGAAGCTTTAATGTCATGGCAAAAGAAATGGCTCTTTATCATCATGAAAGATGGGATGGAAGCGGATATCCTTATGGAATTTCCGGTGATGCAATTCCTCTTTGTGCCCGTATTATGGGTGCAGCCGATGTGCTTGACGGTATGATCAGCCCGAGATTATATAAAGATCCTGTGTCTATAGAAGAAGCAATAAAGGTATTTGAAGCAGAAAAGGGCAAACTATTTGAGCCTTGTATTGCAGATGCTGTTGTCAGCTTAAAGAATGAAATTAGTACGATAGACCGCGACATTAAAACTTTTGAAGGCGCAATGTTCGATGATGAACTTGCAAGATGGAGAAAATATCATCCTGAGCTTGAAAAATGGAATCCGGGTAGTGGTATAAAGAGTGAAACAAAAAAGACAAAGGGAGGAAAATCTAAATGACTAGTGGAATAAGCGTGATTTTGTGTATTGTGGCAGGCATTTTGCTGCTTGCAGGTTTCTTGGGAACCTTTGTGCCGATTTTACCTGGCGCTCCTCTAGCTTGGGCCGGACTTCTTGCAGCTCACTTTTCTATTTATAATGATATTTCTATTTTGTGCCTGATTATTACCGGTGTCATAGCGGTTCTTGTTTCTATAGCTGATAATATTTTTCCGGTTACGATGACTAAGAAATTTGGCGGCAGTAAATATGCAACTACAGGTGCAACAATCGGCCTGATTATCGGTTTTTTTACCGGTCCCTGGGGAATTATTCTCGGACCTTTTCTGGGAGCCCTGGTAGGAGAGCTGATTAATAAAGAGGGCCGTAACGAGGGCGTTCTTAAAGCTGCCTTTGGTGCATTTATGGGCTTTCTGCTTGGAACCGGTCTTAAAATGATTACCGTACTTGGCTTTATCTGGGTTTTTGTAATCAGCTTTATGCGGTCTATATAGGTGGCCCTTCGACTCCGCTCAGGGGCCGCAAAAAAAAGAGCGCTCCTTTCGGAACGCTCTTTCCCCCTAATTTATATAAATCAAAAAGATTTATTTCTATTCTATGATGAACTTATCCTTTCCAGCACCACATTCTGGACACTTGTAATCAGCTGGTACATCAGCCCATGCTGTTCCTGGTGCTACATTGTTTTTTGGATCGCCTTCATCTTTGTCATATACGTGTCCGCAGTTATCACATTGCATTCGTTCCATATCAGGTCACCTCTCAAAACATATTTATTATATTTTATTATAACACGGTATTTTGAAAAGTAAAGAAAAAATAGGATGGATTTTCACTTTTATTTTTCTTCTTTATCTATTATAATTTTCTTTAATATAATTAAAATGTCTTCCCTGAGCTAGACCCGGGGATCTCGAGAGGAAAAAAGATGCCTATCACCAAATATCTTGAAAGCAACGCAGAAAAATATGCTAATGACTGCGCTCTTGTAGAATTAAACCCTGAAGTAAAAGATACCCGTCGAATGACCTGGAAGGAATTCGACCTTACACAGCCTGAGCCAAACTTGCCTTACCGCCGCGAAATCAGCTGGCGTATTTTTAATGAAAAGGCAAACCGCTGTGCTCACTACCTGCTCGAACGTGGTGTTCGCAAAGGCGACAAGGTTGGTATTCTTCTTATGAACTGCCTTGAATGGCTTCCTATTTACTTTGGTATTTTGAAAACAGGTGCCCTTGCTGTTCCTCTTAACTTCCGTTATGCATCTGATGAAATTGACTACTGTCTCAACCTTGCTGATATTTCTGTACTTTTCTTTGGTCCTGAGTTCATTGGTCGTCTTGAAACAATCTCTGAAAAAATCATGAACCGCCGCCTTCTCATTTATGTTGGCGAAGGTCTTACTCCAACTTTCTCAGAAAACTATATTTCTTCTGTAATGAACTATTCTTCAGAAAATCTGGACATTGAACTTACAGATGATGATGAAGCTGCAATCTACTTCAGTTCGGGAACAACAGGATTTCCTAAGGCTATCCTTCACAAGCACCGTGCCCTCATGCACTCTGCTGCAGTAGAGCAGAAGCACCACGGCCAGACAAAGGATGATGTATTCCTCTGTATTCCGCCTCTCTACCACACTGGTGCAAAAATGCACTGGTTTGGTTCTTTGATTTCTGGAAGCAAGGCAGTACTTCTTCGTGGAACAAAGCCGGATGTAATTCTCAAGGCTGTTTCTGATGAACTTTGTACTATTGTATGGCTGCTTGTTCCTTGGGCTCAGGATATCCTCGACAGTCTCGACCGCGGTGACCTTAAGATTTCTGACTTTCACCTGAACCAGTGGCGTCTTATGCACATTGGTGCTCAGCCTGTTCCAAAGAAGCTGATTGAAGACTGGAAAAAATATTTCCCACACCACGACTACGACACAAACTACGGACTTTCAGAATCTATTGGACCTGGTTGTGTTCACCTTGGTGTTGGAAACGATCACAAAATTGGTGCAATTGGTATTCCGGGTTATGGCTGGAAGGTTAAGATTGTGGACGAGCACCGCAAGGAAGTTAAACAGGGTGATGTAGGTGAACTTGCCGTGTTCGGACCTGGCGTTATGGTTTGCTACTACAAGAATCCAGAGGCTACTGCAGAAGTTATGGACGACGAAGGCTGGCTTTATACAGGAGATATGGCAATGATGGACCCGGACGGCTTTATCTACCTGGTAGATCGCAAGAAGGACGTTATCATTACAGGTGGTGAAAACCTTTACCCAGTTCAGATTGAAGACTTCCTCCACAAAATGGAAGCAGTTAAAGACGTTGCCGTTATTGGTCTTGCTGATAAGCGTCTTGGAGAAATTGCTGCTGCAATCATCGAAGTAAAGCAGGGCTATACTTGTACAGAAGAAGACGTAAACAATTTCTGTATGGAGCTTCCAAAGTACAAGAGACCTCGCAAGATTATTTTTGCGCCGGTTCCTCGTAACCCAACCGGCAAAATCGAAAAGCCTAAGCTGCGTGAAATGTACCGCACAGAAGACCCATTCAAGGTTATGCAGGCTGATTCTTAGTAAGAAAACTTATAAAAACAGGGCGGCTTTGTGCCGCCTTTTGTATTTTAAACTGGTGATATTCAAAAAATATTGACAGAAATAACTTCCTGTTATATATTACAAACTGTTATTTGTTTCTCTAAAAAGAAACATTTTCATTTTTTTTCAACAATTTGTGCCAACGGAGGTTATATTATGGCAAAGGAAATTCCTTACAAAATTTATCTTGAAGAATCGGAGATGCCTAAAGCCTGGTATAACGTCCGCGCAGATATGAAAAAGAAACCGGCTCCGCTTTTGAATCCTGAAACTCACAAGCCTTGCACCGCAGAAGAACTTGAACAGGTTTTCTGTAAGGAGCTGGTGGCTCAGGAGCTCAACGAAACTGACGCTTATATCGAAATCCCGGAAGAAATCAGAAACTTCTATAAAATGTACCGTCCTGCACCGCTTGTTCGTGCTTACTGTCTGGAAAAGAAGCTTGGAACTCCGGCTCACATTTACTACAAGTTTGAAGGCAATAATACTTCGGGTAGCCACAAATTGAACTCGGCCATTGCCCAGGCTTACTACGCTAAAAAGCAGGGCCTTAAGGGTGTTACAACTGAGACCGGTGCCGGTCAGTGGGGAACTGCCCTTTCTATGGCAAGCTCTTATTTTGGTCTGGACTGCGTTGTATATATGGTAAAGTGCTCTTATGAACAGAAGCCTTTCCGCCGCGAAGTAATCCGCACTTATGGTGCAAATGTAACTCCTTCTCCTTCTATGAATACCGAGGTTGGTCGCCGCATAAATGCCGAGTTCCCGGGAACTAACGGCTCACTAGGCTGTGCAATTTCCGAGGCTGTTGAACACGCAATGACCCACGAAGGTTACCGCTATGTGCTTGGTTCTGTTTTGAACCAGGTTCTCCTGCACCAGAGTGTGATTGGTCTTGAAACTAAGGCCGCCCTGGACAAGTACGGCGTAAAAGCTGATATCATCATTGGCTGTGCGGGCGGTGGAAGTAACCTCGGCGGTTTGATTTCTCCATTTGCGGGCGAAATGCTCCGTGGAGAGGCTGATTATAAGATTATTGCGGTTGAGCCTGCATCCTGCCCAAGCCTGACCCGCGGTGTTTATGCTTATGACTATTGTGACACAGGTAAGGTTTGTCCTCTTCAGAAAATGTATACTTTGGGAAGTGGATTTATGCCTTCTGCAAGTCATGCCGGAGGACTCCGATACCACGGAATGAGCAGCATTGTAAGTGAGCTTTATGACCAGGGCTTGATGGAGGCCCGTTCTGTAGAACAGACTTCTGTTTTCCAGGCCGCAGAAGATTTTGCCCGCATCGAAGGTATTCTTCCTGCTCCGGAAAGCAGCCACGCAATCCGCGTTGCAATTGACGAAGCAATGAAGTGCAAGGAGACCGGCGAGGCAAAGAACATCGTATTCGGTCTTACAGGTACCGGTTATTTTGATATGTATGCATACAAGGCCTTCAACGACGGCGAAATGAGCGACTATATTCCAAGCGACGAAGAAATCAAAAAGGCAACTGATATGATTCCTCGTTTCCCGGGAAATGAGTTTTAAGCTTCAAACCAGTTTTCAATCAGCAGGTCGCTGACCTGCTGAATGGCGGTGAAGTGCTTAGTGTTGCGGGTGACTAGAACCATGTGGTTTGCAAGGGCTATGGCGGCAATCATGCTGTCGGAGAAGGGCGCAGGTTTCCCGATTTTTTCGGCATCGCTACGAATCTTTGCATGTATGCGGCAGGCTTTTTCTGTATAACTCTTTACCTTGAAGTTTTCAAGAACATCAGTATTGATGTATTTGTCAAGATAATTTTTGTTCATCCCATCTGCCATTCTTTCGAAACCATATAAAAGTTCATGTAAAGATGGCGCACAAATTGCACAATCAGAATTATGTTCTGCTATTTTTGAGATAACATTAAAATCCGGATTATGTTTTATGATTTCTGAAACAATGTTTGAATCCAGAAGATAATGTGGCTCTTCTTCCATATAATCATTCATCATCAAACACTCCCTTAAAAATATCATCTTCCCAACTAGTGCCTTTTGGACTATGATCCCTCACATCAAAAATCTTATCGATATCCTCGTTGGTAAACATGCCGGCGGTTTTCTTGCGGAATTCTTCGGCGGCTTCCAGAATTGTTCTTTTTGGCTGTTTTGAAAGCAGCTTGTTGTAATCATCAAAAGAAAGAATAACGCCGACGGTTTTGTTTCTGCGTGAGATAAAAACCGGGCCAGATTCTTCTGCCTGATGCATAAAAAGCGGCAGTTTATTTTTTGCTTCGTACATAGGAACTGTATTCATAGGGCCTCCTTTGTCAAAGCAATTATATTATCAGATAGCTATAAAATCAAGTTTAAATAGCTATCTGATTGCATGCACACTCAATATCTGTTTATTTAATTCCAACTGTACGGGAGTAGTCGGTTTCCTTATCAGAAACGCCGTCTTTCATATGGCTTACATCGTTTGGATCGATAAGGAAATAATCGTAATTTCCGGAATTTGGGATGCTCTCTGTAACAGATTCGTCTGACGGATCATCCCAGGTTGGATCTACCATTTTCCATTGATCCTTATAATAGCATTCGGCCCAGCCATGTCTGAGATTGGTTGACCCCTGAAAAGTTGATTTTACTCCGGCAAGACGGGCGAGAGCTGCATAAAGATTAGCGTAGCCTTCACAGACACCCATTCCATATTTTACAACATGAGCCGCATCCTGCTTTTTGCGTTTGTTTGTAGATTCTCCGTTGTTAAAACTTACGTAATCATAATGACAGATATCAATTACCCAGTCATAAAGGGCCTGCAGTTTCTGACCTGTGCTGGCATTTTTCGGTAATTCTGCCATAACTGCATTAAAACCATTTGATACAAGAAAATCATCACTCTGGCAATATGATGAAGGTAAAAGGTAGCCACAGTCGTCTGCGGATAAGCTGAGTCCTGTGCTGTTAGTTACAGAAAGGTATGTTTGCATTCCTGGCACCCAGTCTTGTGCCTCATGACTGTATATGGCACCTTCGTATCCATCATAATTTTCACAATAGGTAAATTTTGATTCTTGTATATATACATCGTAAATTCCATCTCCATAACGCAACCATATTCTTGTCTCAAAGCTTCCTGGCGGTATAATGATATTAGTCTGATAGTGGTAGTCAGGATTATATTGATTGTTAATTATGGCATTTTCACCTTGCTTTCTTACAAAAACATTTACTGAGCAATCATCAGCATAACCTTTCAGAACAAAAAATCCATCTGTTGTAAAACTGCTGTAGGCTGGAGTTGGATCTTCAAAAGTAATTTTATTGGTGTTTTGACGTTCTCCGCTTCCGTCTTTAATTTCTCCTGTAAAGGTGTGACCGTTTATTGTTACAGGGTCTGTCAGGTAATTTGTTCCGTGTACTTTTACATTCTGGTTTGAGGCTGATACACCATCAATTGTTGCAGTAACAGAGATAGTACCTTCGCTGCTTCCAGGGGAAAATTTACCATTATTATCAATGCTGCCTCCGCTTGCAGACCAGCTTACTGATTTATCAGAAATTACTGAGCCGTCAGAACGCAGGGCTTTTGCGCTGAATTGGATAGGGAAGCCGCCCACATAAGTTTCCTGAAGTCCCTTTGGATAAATATCTACAGAGGCAATTCTATTTGCTGCTAGAGTGATATTGTCCAGATAGACAGAGTTTGTAAGATATGGATTCCAGTATCCTTTTTCTGGATCCCTGTTTGCAAAAAATGTTACAGTATGATTTCCCGGAGAGAGAATTATAGTTCCTTTTTTCCAGTTAGAAGTACCTTTATCTACCAGAACTGGTTCTGTAGCATCATTAAGAAATACTTTAAAGGTTTGTGCATATTCTTTTCCATTGTCTTTGTCGGTATACTTGAATAAATCACACTTATAATCAAAAGAAAGGGCAGTTTCTTCCTGAACGCTAATTTTAAAGATTTTCAGATATGAATTACCCCATTTCCTGTTGGTATCATCTCCATCTATTGTTGCAAGTTTTACGATTTTTCCATGAGTGTCTACAATAGCATCTCCAGATTGGGGCCAGCGGTTTCCTTCTTCTGTTATTGTTGCAGATAAGCCGCTGCAGATCCATAGATCAGAATCAAGTTCAGATTCGAAAGTCTGGTTTATTGTTGTTAATGGCTGAAAGTCTTTTAATTCAAAATTTTTAAGTTTTATAAATGTTGTTACTGGATTATTATGCCACCTGGCTAACCAGTCTGGATTTGAGTCATTTCGTTTCCACTCAATAGTATGATCTCCTGCTTCTATTTCAAAAACTTCATTTTGCCAGGAATCATTCATGCCGGTATATTCTGCTTTAACTATATCATCAATCAAAAATTGAAATGTTCCATCATAATTCTCATATATAAATGTATTTATCGCAAATTTAATAAGAGAAGCATTGGAAACAATAATATTTCTCTTAAATCCACCTGTGGATTGCTTCGGGTCAAATGTATAGATTTTATTTTCATATGTAATGGCTGTAGGATTTGTTACAGTCCATTCATCACTTGAAAGAATGTCTTTGAAAAGTTCACCAGGCTCGTTACCCGGTTCTTCATACTTTTCAGGGGCGTTGCTTGAAAAATTACAAGCAGTAAATAAAAGTGATAGAAAAATAATTGCAAAAGATAATTTGTGTTTCATCATAAACTCCTCACTTATTACAGTATATAACTTGAACATATTCTCGTCAAAAGGGAACAATATATAGGAAATAAGCATATTTACCATTCTTAAAAATAACTGTAAAATTGTAGTATTTCTTAAATTTGATTTTATAAGAGGACGTTATGAAACAACTGATGTTGGGTAACGCTGCTGCGGCTCGAGGGCTTTTTGAAGCGGGCTGTGAATTCATTTCAAGTTACCCTGGCACTCCAAGTACAGAAATTACTGAAGAGGCCGCTAGATTCAAGGAAATTTATTGTGAATGGGCGCCTAATGAAAAGGTTGCCATGGAGTCGGCTTTTGGTGCCTGCCTTGCAGGACGCCGTTCTTTCTGTGGTATGAAGCACGTTGGTTTGAATGTTGCTGCCGACCCTCTTTATACAATGAGTTATACAGGTGTAAATGCCGGTATGGTAATTGGTGTAGCTGATGACCCTGGAATGCATTCAAGTCAGAATGAACAGGATTCAAGACATCACGCAATTGCTTCTAAGGTTCCTATGCTTGAGCCTAGTGATGCTGATGAGGCTCGCGAGTTTGCGAAGATTGCTTATGAAATCAGTGAGAAATTTGATACTCCGGTTTTGTATAAGATGTGTACCCGCGTTGCTCACAGCCAGAGTATTACTGAGCCTGCAGACCGCACAGTGCCAGAACACAAGATTTATGAAAAAACAATTTCTAAATATGTAATGGCTCCTGCAAATGCAATTAAGCGCCATCCTTTTGTTGAACAGAGAATGAAGGATCTGGAGAAGTGGGGGGAAACCTCGGGAATTAATAAGATTGAAAAAGCTGATTCAAAAACTGGTATCATCACTTCATCAACTTCATATCAGTATGTGAAGGAAGTTCTTGGCGACTCTGTAAATATCTTGAAGCTTGGTATGGTCAATCCTCTTCCTGGCGATATGATCAAGAAATTTGCAGATGGCCTTGAAAAACTGATTGTTGTTGAAGAGCTTGATCCTATCATTGAAACTTTTGTTCGCGGTCTTGGACTTAAGTGTGAAATCCACGGAAAGGATATGTTCCCTATTTGCGGCGAGTTCAGTCAGAATCTTGTGGCTGCTGCTTTTGGTAAGACAGTTTCACAGGGCAAAAAACTCGACGGCGTTCAGATTCCTGTCCGCCCACCAATTATGTGTGCAGGTTGTCCTCACCGTGGTATGTTCTATGCTCTCAATAAACTCAAGGTAACTGTATTTGGTGATATCGGATGTTATACTTTGGGAAGTGTGGCTCCGCTTTCTGCAATGGATGTAACACTTTGTATGGGAGCTTCTTTCAGCGGACTTCACGGCTGGAACAAGGCCGGTGGAGCTGAAAATGAAAAGAAATCTGTTGCCGTAATCGGTGACTCAACCTTTATGCATTCTGGTATGACCGGTCTTGCGACAATCGCTTACAATCAGTCTAACTCAACTGTAATCGTACTTGATAACTCAATTACAGGTATGACAGGCCATCAGCAGAATCCTACAACAGGAAAGAACCTTTATGGTGACCCTGCCGGCCGTGTAGACCTGGAAGCTCTGGCACGCGCTATGGGAATTAATAGAGTTCGCGTAGTAGATCCATATAACATTGCAGAATGTGAAGCAGCTGTAAAAGAAGAACTTGAAGCTAATGAGCCAAGCCTTATCATCAGCCGCCGTCCATGTGCATTGCTCAAAGAAGTTAAACATAATCCACCGCTCAAGGTTGATGAAGCAAAATGTAAGAGCTGCAAGATGTGTATGAAGATTGGTTGTCCTGCCATCGCAATGAAGAACGGCAAGGCAAAGATTGATACAACATTATGTGTTGGCTGTGGCGTATGTTCACAGATGTGTAAGTTTGGAGCATTGTAATGGTAAAAAATATAATGATAGTTGGCGTAGGCGGACAGGGTGCCTTGCTTGCGTCTAAAACTTTGGGACAGGTTCTGCTTGATGCGGGATATGATGTAAAGGTTAGCGAGGTTCATGGAATGAGCCAGCGCGGCGGTTCGGTTGTAACTTATGTACGCTATGGCGACAAGGTTTATTCACCAATCGTTGATAAGGGCGAGGCTGATTTTATTGTTTCTTTTGAATTGCTTGAAGCTGCCCGCTATACAGAATATCTTAAGGCTGAGGGACAGATTGTTGTAAATACTCAGAAGATTGACCCTATGCCTGTAATTACCGGCGCGGCTGAGTATCCGGAAGACCTGGTTGGTGCAATGACAAAGGCTGGCATTAAGGTTGATGCCCTTGATTGTCTTACTCTTGCTGAGCAGGCTGGTACTGCAAAATCTGTAAACATTGTTTTGATGGGCCGCCTGGTGGCGGAACCGGAAGTACGCCAGATGCAGAACGGTGAAGTTCTTTGCCGCTTCCGCATTGCGGTTGACCGTGACTTTGTT
>SFOB01000151.1 GCA_004554075.1 Treponema sp. | reverse complement strand
TTGTCAGAAGCACAATCTGGACATTCCTCAGTATGATATACAGAGTTCGAATGTTGTTGGAAAAGACAATATCAGAAGCCTGATGGAAAACTGGCATAGATTTTTTGTGGCTAACTAAAAATAAAATCTGGAATAGGCAACTCTCTGTCATAAAATGATAGGGAGTTTTTTTATACTGTAATTTTTTATGAGAGTAATTGATAAGAGGGACTATGAAATATACTCACTGGACCATATGCTCAGGCGCGAAAGGACACTTCTTCTGGAACAGGCCCAGGCTGAATTATGGAATAATGGATTCTGGCTCTACGATTTCATGGAAGTTTCAAGAAGACATAATTATCTGGAGGAGTTTTACTTGGTCGGTAAGGAACCGGATGTACATGATGCTGAGGTGTATTTGCATAGGCTTCTTAAAAAGTTCTCGTTTTTTTACGGTATTTCCTGTACAAGATTCACGAAAAAGAAGGAAATACAGTTTTATCTGGGATTCTGTGCGTTCGGAAAATCTTCAAAAAAGAAGTACTCTTTGCGAAATGAAATCATAGTTTCTGTCAATCGCAGCGGCCTTTGTATTCGGGTTCTGGCAGGTCATTGTTTATGGGGCTTTATGAATATCAAATCGTAGGAAATGTAATTTCTGACTATATAGAGAAAGTCTTGTCAGAGAATAGAGAATGTTTTGATAAGTTCAAGAAATATAGGGAAAAACTCGAACAAGATTCAAAGGAAGTTTCCGTAAAGTCCCTGGAGATAGCGAGCAGTTCCATAAAATGCCTTTATGAGACTTCAGCTGAAAATTATAAGGAAATAAAACAGGGATATCTTTATTCTGTTCTGTATATTTCAGGCAAAGAGTCCTGCATTTATCATAAGGATTTTTTAGATGAGCCGAATGTGCTGATTAAGAAACTGAAACGAAAATAATTTGATGAATTTGAAAAATGTTTTTTGAACTATCACAAAATGATAGTTACACATGGTTATATTGGAGCTATGAATGAGAACGATGAACCATGCCTTGAACTTAATGAGATGATCTATCGACTTACCGGAGAATTCTGGAAACAGATTTATTACTTTCTTTTGAGCAGACAAAAGATGTATGAGCCTGATTCTGAAGTTTCCGTTAGTCAGTCGATTTTTGAGCTGAGAAAGGAAATTAAGAATATCGCAAAAGAGAACGGACTGAAATATTCGGCATTCTCTCATAACGAGCTTTTTTATATCTCCCTGATTCCGTACCCGATTTATATCGGCATTGAAAGAGAGACAGGAGATTTCTCTATATCTGCTCCTCATATTACTACACGTCATTTTTCTCACTCATATTACAAGGCTGGATTTAACTGGATTCGTGATTATCTTGCTATAGATGTAAAACCGCTGACCGAACAGATTGACTCATTAAGAGAGAAGTTTTATCTGAACTCTAAATCATCAGAAATTGTAACAGTTTCTATTAAGGCTTTGTGCGACTCAATTCTTGGGAAAAAACTCATCCCGTATGAGCTTAATCAGAACAGGCTTCTTAGTGTGATTTTATTTCAGACTTCGGATAAGACGACATATGAAATAGAGATTTTTCATAAACCTTTTTCAAAAGATGCTTCGCTTCTTATTAAACTCTTGAATGAGCCACGGGAAATTAAGATTCCGGATGTCTTAAGCTGCGCACCTGTTCATTGCTATGGCGAAGAAATCAACGAAATGGTAGAAAACCTGAAAAAGAAGCAGGAGGCTTTCTAATGATGAATCAGAAGCAGCTTGCTGTAGCCCTGGAGCGCGAGCAGACGGAATTGTTCTCAAGAATTCAGACAGAGTTCTGGCAGGGATTGTTCTGTGACCTTTTGAAGAAACATTCATTTCAGAATGACTTTTTTCTTGTTAATGCGAATCTCACAAACAATGATGTCGTGGAGCATATAAGGCAGGTTGTTTCAGAACTTACTCAGAAGTATGACCTGTCATTTACAGAAACCAGTCATCCGACCCGAACGGAATTCAAACTGCGGTTCTGTTATTACGGGCACAAGGAGAAAAAGTTTGATGAGCTTTCGGTGATTGTCTGCATCAATGATATTACGATGAGGATTCTGCCGCATAATCCTCTCTTAAAGCTTTTCTGGCTTGAAGAGTATGTGCTGGTAGAAAACATCCTGAAAGGACTCTGCGATGAATTATATAACCTTCAGAAGCAGCAGTTTAATAAGCTGCAGGAGGATTACAGGAGAATCGAATTGAGCTCGAAGGGTTTGACAACGAAGACGATAGAAATTGCCCAGAATTCAATACGAACTCTTTATGATGCATCTTCCCAGAAGAATAGAAGCCTTGTTCAGAGAAACCTTTACTCTGCAATGCTGATAAACGGAAGAAATGTCCGAATTTTTCACAGGGATTTTCTGGCTGATCCGAAAGTTCTTATGAAGGAATTCTGGGAAATATAGTGAGGTGCCGTTTGTTGGCACTTCAATGTTGTAAATTATATATAGATAGACTGGAGGAATAGTCTTATGTCAGTAAGAATTGATGGAAACATGTTATTGGAGATTCTGGAAGAAACACCTGCTACTCAGAATATTATGCTCATGGGAAAGCACGGAATCGGAAAATCTCAGATTCTTGAAAAGTTTTTTACCGCTAAGGGGTGTAAAGTTGTTTCTCTGTTTTTAGGCCAGATGAGTGACCCGGGAGATTTGATTGGTATTCCTCATAAAAATGAAGAGACTGGGCACACAGAGTTTATGCCGCCATACTGGTTTCCGACAGACGATACCCCGGTTGTCCTCTTTCTTGATGAATTGAACCGTGCCCGTCCGGAAGTTTTGCAGACAATTATGGACCTTGCTTTGAACCGTAAGCTTGCTGGTCGCTCGCTTCCTGCAGGAAGCCGCATCATTTCTGCGGTAAACAATGGTGAAGAATATCAGCTTACAGATTTGGATCCGGCTCTTGTTTCCCGCTTTAACATTTACGAGTTTGTTCCGAGTGTTCAGGACTGGCTTTTGTGGGCCAATAAGAACGGCGTAGATGAGCGTATTACAAGCTACATCGCAGCAAATCCTAAGGCTTTGGATAATCAGGTTGCGGTAGAAGACCTGGATAATCTTGAAAAAACACCGGACCGCCGTGCATGGGTGCGTGTTTCTGAAATCATTAGCGGAAAAGATGTTCTGAAGCAGAGCCATAAAAGCATTATTGCGGGAATTGTTGGTGGCGTTGCAGCAAACAGATTCTTTGAGTTCCTCGATCATAATCACCTTCTTACGGCAAAGGAACTGCTTCTTGGAAACTACGAGATGAACAGGCTCAAGCTTGATTCGTATAAAACGCCACAGTTTGCGACAATCAATGATGCTGTCTTTGTTTACTTGGAAAGTGACAAATACTCTGATGATGATAAAGCTGTCATGGCAGAAAATCTTGCTTCATATTTCAATTATCTTGAATCAAAGAAACTACGTGAGGCAATGGCTCACTTTGCGAATATGTTCAGCGGAACGATGTATCCGAATGCTCTTGTTTTTATTATTGGTGAGTGTCCGGAGCTTTACTCAAAAATGACAAAGTTTGTTTCGGAGATTAAATAGGGCGGAGGAATCATGTCTGTAAAAGAAACAATCAGCCGTGTTGTTGATAAATGGTTTTTGTATGATCCGCTTCTCTTTAATGTTTACTGTACTCATAAACTTGAGCCGAACTGTGATATGAAGTGTACGTTCAGAACCGGAAAAAGGCGTATTGAATACAATCCTGAGCTTCTTAAAGACCAGTCTGCTGGAGACATTGAGCAGGGACTTAAGAATGAGGTTACGAGAATCCTTCTTAAGCATCCGTATCAGCGAGTGCCGCAGAATCCAAATCGAAGTGCCCTTACGACGGCAAGCGATGTAACTCTTAATGAGCACTGCTATCACGATAAGAAGTTGAAGGATGCTGCTCATTACAACCTGGAATCAGGATTAAGCTACGAGGAGTATTACAAGAAGCTTTATTATATCTGTCCTGATTTTGATGCCATGGATAATGACGGACAGAAACATCTTATGCCGGGCCTTAAAAAAGGCCAAATCTGGGATTATGAGGCTGCTGCTGATGCTTCAGAACTCTGGGACGAAGATGAAGAGATGACTGACTCCGTGAATCAGCAGATACAGAAGGCGATGAAGACGAATCAGTGGGGCAGCATAAGCGGAGAGTTTCAGGAGTCAATTACGGCATCTCTGAAAATACCGATGGACTATCGCAGGATTCTTTCTCAGTTTCGGGCAAGCATTATTACTCAGCGCAGAAAGCTTACCCGTATGAAGCCTAACCGCCGCTATGGTTTTGAGTTTATGGGAAGTCAGTTTGAGCCTAAGACACACCTTCTGGTTGCTGTAGATGTCAGCGGGTCGATTGATACAGAGGATTTGAAGAACTTCCTTTCTATCATAAACCACTTCTTTAGTTATGGCGTTGAAGTTATTCATGTACTAGCCTTTGATACGGAGATAAAGCAGGAGCTTGAATTAAAGAAGGCTGCAAAATCTATAAGAATCATAGGTCGTGGTGGTACGGATTTTCAGTGTGCCATAGATTATTATGAGTCCCATCCAGAATACCAGGGGCTGATTATCTTTACCGACGGTTATGCAGATGTCCCGAAACTAAAGCTGCATAAGCAGATTCTTTGGATTCTGACCGGAAAGTATGAATATGACAATGCGATTAAATGGATTAAACGTTTGAGATTTAACAAGGCCACGTGGATTCCAAGTTTAAAAGCAAATGCTTAGTAAGGCAGAAATAAGATGAGAAAGAGAAAGCCCAGAATCTATGACGATGAAATCTATACAGATTTCGGAGAGCAGCCAAGTCCTGAATTGCAGATAGGTTACGCATTAATGCCTCTTGTTGATGAACATAATGATTCTCCGTTATTAAATGAGATTCGGTATTTACGTAATGAAATTGATGCTGAATATGGATTGCCACTGCCTTCTGTACATATCCGGGATAATATGTGCCTTGAACCATATGAATATAGAATCCTGCTCCATGGAACTGATGTTGGAGGTTTTAAGGATTTAAGGCTGGGGTATGTTTTATGCCTGGATACAGGTTCTGTAACTGGCGAATTATCTGGAATAAAAATTAAGGAACCTGCCTTTGGAGTGGATGGAATACTTGTTGCTAAAGAGAAGTTTGATGAGGCAAAAAGATTAGGTTATTCGGTGGTGGAACCCTCACGCATGATTCAAGTACATCTGTCAGAAATAATCAAAAAGAATATAACGAAATTTCTGAACCGGTGCATGGTAAACACTCTGATAAACAAGGTTCGTGATACCAATCCAGATGTCATTGATGATGTATTTTTCATGCATCACTATTCAACAGCAGATTTCAAGACAATCCTAAAC
>SFOB01000150.1 GCA_004554075.1 Treponema sp. | reverse complement strand
TGTCAGAACAGAAGCCGTCCACCATACCGAAGATATGCGTTTTAATGCAGCAGACAGTATGGCTAGAAAATCATTCATCGGAAACGAACCCGCTTATTCCAGCACAGCAAACAGCGCAGGCAATGCCCCCTCCAACGAAAGAACTCCTCACACTGCCCCGACAAGCAACGAAAGCAGGGTTGCGTACACTGTTCAGCCAACCAGTGAAGACTGGAATGCCGCAGCGGAAACCGGGGCATCATATACTTCCGTACATAGCAGGGAGGACGGCAGTTCCGCCAAAAAAACAGGACAAAATCCATCACAGCCTCGCGGAGATATATCTGGTCAGACAAAGCAAATGCTTACTCCCGAACAGGAAGAGGCCGCAAGGCTTGAGAGGATGAACGCGAACTACGAGCATGATAAGGCCGTCCTCGCAAAAGCCGACCCTATGTTCGCAAGAAACCAGTTCTGGGATGTTGGTCATGCAGAGGGAAGCGAGGAAGAGGCAAACAGAGAAAAAATTAAGAAAGACACAAAACGGCTTGAACGATTAATCGACTCCAAACTAAAAGAACAGGGAGGAATTCGATAATGGCTATGATAAACAAATATGAAGCGGAAAGGTATATAACAAAAATTTTTAGAGAATATATCTCTGCTTTAAAAAAAACAAGACAATATAATAAAGAGTTAGATTCGAAAACAAATATTCTTTTTAAAGATATTTCTCGTTTTGAGCATCTCATTAAGTCTACCAACTTAAAACAAAATATATATGACAGACTTAATCATGAAGGCTTAAAACAACTGTTCGTCTATACCAAACAACTTGCAAAGTGTTATGAACTAAAAACTTTTAAGCTTGTAAAAGATTTGGAAATTTGTAATGACAATGTTCAAGATAGGATAGAAGCAATCAAAAAATTACTCGAAGGAAATGTATTTAATGATAAGGAAGATGCTATCCTATCATACCTCAATTCGTTTACAGATAATGAACTGCAGATCGTTCAAAAAGATTTATACGACTTACAAAAAAAAATATACAAAAAGCTTGATTTTAGCCAGAATAAAGCTGCAAAACGGTTTTATAACACTCATAGGAAAGGACTGTTTGTTACAAAAGATGAAACAGGTAAAATTATAAAATTAAACTATACACCTGGGAATGATGTAGTTTTTATAAATAAAAAAGGAGAGTTGCTAAAGTATGTTAAATATGAAAACGGTTCTCGTTCAGAGTTCTTCGGAAATGCATTAGATATAGGAAAAACAGAGCTGACTGGATGATGATGGTTGCTGGATATGATTACAACGACACCGAAGGAATGAATATCCCTACAACAAACACAAAGCGTTCCATTTTTTCTGAATTCAATATTTTTGGAAATGAATTAAAATCTGAAATTTCTCCAGCCCATAAAGATGACAAAATAAAATATGAGGTATTTAAGAAATACCCTGAAATTTATGCAAGGTTTGGAGACAGAATTTCTGGCTTAAATGATACTATTGTAGAATTAGATGATGGAAAAGGAAAAGTGCTTGGCGGAGTTCCATATTTTCATCAGTGTGATAATGATACTGTTGATGGTGATTTAACCGGAGATGATATGTGCCAGCTTACTTCACTTGCAATGCTTCTTGCTTCAAAAGGCGTTAAGTCAAAGAATAAAAATAAACAACTAGAAGATTTATTATATGAAATAGCAAAAGAAGAAGGTCGTGGGGGAAGTAATTTATGGTCTCCTGTAAGTACAACATACAAGAAGATTATTCCTAAATTAAAAGAAAAGGATTCTATTGATTGCTGTGGATTAGATTTTGATGCTGATAAAGGGGCCTTTTCTGATGATGAAGATTTTTCTGTCGTAACTACCCAGATTGACGACGCTAACCCTGTTATAGTTGATTTAAAACATGGTAGTAATTCGCAATATGGGCATATTGTTCTTTGTATTGGATATACAGAAAACTCTTTAATAATCCATGATCCTTATGGAAATCTAGAGCATGGAAGTAACAATGGGTATGGTGGTAGTAATCGAGACTTTAATGGTGCATTTGTTGAATATCCCAAAACAAAGTATAAATTAGGAAAAAACTGGATTAGATATTTAGGGGAAG
Source organism: Treponema sp. (assembly GCA_004554075.1). Taxonomy (GTDB): domain Bacteria; phylum Spirochaetota; class Spirochaetia; order Treponematales; family Treponemataceae; genus Treponema_D. The sequence continues at coordinate 2,251 of SFOB01000150.1, read as the reverse complement.
CTAAAAATGAAGAAACAAATAATTAGTATATGTCTTTTTACCTTTATACCTTTTGTATATGCATTTGAAAAACAAGCTCTAACACGAGAAACTGTAAATGAACATTGGGAGGATATTGCGTTTTGGGAACATGGAATAAGTTCTAAACTTATTGAACAAGGATATAATTATGCATGGGAATCTATTAGAGATAAAGATTCGACAACAGCATGGGTAGAAGGTTCATCTGGAGATGGAATTGGAGAATGGGTTATAATTCCTATAAAAGGAAACTATCAATATTTAAATTATGAAGATGGTATATTAGATAAAGAAATAAATATACAGTTAAAAATAAATAACGGTTTTTGTAAAAACGAGATTACATATAATAATAATAATAGAGTAAAAAAGGCAAAAATAACAATTTATGAGGTGCCTTTAATTGCTTATGAGGATTATAGAGGTACACAAGCATTAAATGAGCCTTTTATTATGTATGAAACAGAGATTATGTTAAAAGATACAATGGATCAACAGAGTTTTTCTTTTAACTGTTTTCCAAAAGCATCTTTCTTAGAAGGTCGTCTGTATCTTTATGTTCAGCTCACAATACTTGATGTTTATCATGGAGAAAAATATCAGGACACCTGCATCAGTGAAATGAGTGCTACAGCAGATGTAATCAAAAAACAAAAAAATAAGAAATGATTTTTTTTTGCGACTTCAAATAAAAAAACTAAAGGAACAGGGCGGAATTCGATAATGGCAGATTTTAATACGGACAGGCAAGCCACATTTCAAGAACTTGTAGACAGCGGACAATATGAGGCAGGATTGATAGATGAAATAGTCAGGAATGCTGTAGAATTAGCGGAAAAACTGAAATGTAATCCACTAACGAAAAAAAATACCCCATCTCCCAAGAAAGAAGCCGAGTTTGCCGAGTATCAGAACGAGGAATCATTCGCAATCAGAAGCTGGAGATATGACCGCGAGCATCAGCTTGACCGAGTAATAGTCAACGGATTCAACAAGAAAAATGACACAGACATTGAAAACGTGAAAATAATCTACGGGCCTGGTGCAAATGAGTACACAAGAAGCCACCACGCACTTGCTCTCGCAGTCGCAGACAAGATATATTTCAGGAACGGAGCGTACAAGCCGGAGACGGAGGAGGGCAGGAAACTTCTCGCGCACGAGCTTACTCACATAGCCCAGAACAAGAACAAAAATGACTTGCGCAACGCAAAACGGTCAGAACTCGAAGAACAGGCAGAGAAGAACGAGGAGCAGGCCGTTTACAATCCCGACCCGAATGTGATGATAAAATATCACGGGAAATATATAACCATGCGTGAATCCCAGATGGGAAAATTCGCAGACAAAATAGCCAGAAAAATACTAGAAGAAGTTGATGGCATGGAAAAAGTTATGTCAGACGCAGACTATCTGAAATACCTAATTGACTTTTCGGAGAAGGTAAAAAGCGGGGAAGCTGCATGGCTGAATTAGGACGAAAAGAAGCAGAGCAGCTCATAAAAGAAATACTCACCGAATACGCAAGGAAAATAAGAAGCGCAAAGAAGGAAGAATATATAGCAGATGTGCAGCCTCTTTTCTCGCCTGATATAGACGCTTTCTATAAATTGGTAAAGTCCGAGGATATGGACTTCTGCATATTCAACAGGCTGAACGACGGGGGAATAAGACAGCTCCTCGTAGGATGCAGAAAGCTCGCAAAGTGCTACGAGCTTGACTCCTACGGCAAGATAAAGGACTTCACTTATGAGCCTGAGTCCCCGAAGTGCCGCATAGCGTCTGACTCCGGCGGAAAATACACTGCGGGCGGCTCATACACATTTACGCTCGAAGGAAAGGCAGAACTTGGGAATAAATGGTACGAGCCGTATCGTGTCGTGTGGCATTTCTACAGGGAGAATCCCGGCACTGGGAAATACGAGGAAACCGCCTCTAAAATGGACGAAGCTCGCGCGCTCGCCGACTTTGACACAGGGGACAGGAGCTTTCTGGTCTCCGAGAAAGGCAGGTACAAGGTAACGGCGACAATTTTCAATCAGGCGATTACCACAGGCATACGGCCTGACATAGTAGAAGTGTGCGAGCTGTATTTTGAGGCGGAAGAAAGAAATATTGCAGCCCTCAGTTACTCCGATAAAATCAGAATAGCTATGGAATACTCTAATGTAATCGATGAGATAAGAGAGGAAATCGGAGACATAAATATTCTTGTTACTCAAATGGTTAT
>SFOB01000052.1 GCA_004554075.1 Treponema sp. | reverse complement strand
GGACTTCGTTGAGGCTGCTCATAATCTTCGCCGTCATATAAACATCCACAATGCCGCTGTCAAAAAAGAAATCTGCAAAGGTTGCAAAGCCGCTTACGTTCATGCTGTAGTCTCCGGCCATGCTTATACCGCCGAGAACACGACGAAGCTCCTGAAGCAGATAATTTACTCTGTCCATAGATATTTTTGCATTATTAAGTTTTGAATGTTTTATAAGGTCTGTAATCAGTCCACCGCCCAGAACGTCTAAAAAGCCCCAGTTACGGGCAGATGAAAGCTGGCGTTCTGCCTGGTCGAGTTCTGCAATAAGCTGATTTGTAAGATTAAGTGCCTGATTTACCTGTGCAATGTCTGCCATAAGGGCTTTATCCTCCTGTGTAAAAGCCCTTGTACAGGACTTTTCTGTATTCTTTTTTTAATATAATCATATTCCCGCCACTATGGCAAGAAAATAATAAATCCTTGATTTTAAATAAATATCTATTAAAATTATATTAATGCAGAATTACAAAAAACCGCTCAACCGCAGTATTACAATCGGCTGTATTTCTTTCATTCTCTTTTTATGCATAGTTCTGGGCTTTGTAAATTACATAACCTTTTACAGGGCTCTTTTTAACCGCTATAACACATTTCTTACAGATCTTCTTACTCTTATTGATTATAAAATTGATAAAGATGATTTATATGAATGCATGACTACAAATCAAAAATCCGAAAACTATGAAGAAGTCCAGCAGCTGATGAATGATATTCTGGACAACGGAAGCGTTCATTACCTTTATATCATAACTCCTCTTGAAGCAGAAAAAAGTCACACCTGCCTTACGGTTATGACGGGTATGACAAAAGATGAAATTGAAAATCATTATGAGGAGCAGAATTTTCTAGGAGATGTTTTTGATGATTTTCCTGTCGAAACTGTTAAGAGTTTTCAAGCTGCAATGAAAAAGCCGGGAAAAGTTTCTTTTGATATAGACAGCGAATCTACCATCTGGGGAATGGACTACACAGGTATGCTGCCCCTTACAACTTCTGATGGAAAAACCTTCACTGTTCTTGCGGCAGATATTTCAGTTCATGATATTTATAAAAGTCTCTGGCTGCACACCCTGCAAAATGTTCTCCTCATCAGTTTTATTGGTTTTATATTTTCTCTTGTATTTATTATCTGGGCTAAACGTAATATTACCACTCCTATTGAAAAGCTTGAGCACAGCGTAGTTGATTTTGCAAGAACCAGTCACAATCAGACAGATCCTTATCAGCTTGTTTTTAATCAGCCGACAATTCATACAGAAAATGAAGTAGAATCTCTTTCCGATGCAATTTCTCAGATGACGGATGATATAAAGCTCTATGCAAAAAATATTGCTGAAGCAAAAGATAAAATTACAGACTTGCAGCAGAATGCAGATGAGCTTGGAATGCTTGCCTTCCGCGATTCTCTTACTCATGTTAAAAACAAGGCTGCTTATGAAAAGACTGTGGAAACTCTGAATGAGAAAATTAAAAACAAAGAGGCAGAGTTTGCCTTTGTAATGATAGACTTAAATTCTCTCAAACAGGTAAATGATATTTATGGGCATGAAAAAGGAGACTTATATATAACCGGCTCCTGCTCTATTATCTGCATGATTTTTGACCACTCACCGGTCTTTAGAGTTGGTGGAGATGAGTTTTTAGTTATTCTTGAGAATACAGATTACAACTTCCGTGATCAGCTTATGGGAGCCCTTAAATCTTCTGTTGAAGGTAACATTACAAAAATCGACTGCAACCCCTGGGAAAAATATTCAATGGCAGCCGGAATTGCAGTTTATAATCCTGATATTGATACTGACGTTTCTACCGTATTTAAGCGGGCAGATAAAAGTATGTATAATAACAAGCAGCGTATGAAGGCAATGCTGGCCGAGGAGACTCTTGATGAACTATGATGATTTGATAAAAACTGCTAAGGAAATGACAAAAATGTCCTATGTTCCCTACTCTCACTTTCATGTAGGTGCTGCCCTTCTTGATAAAAACGGTAAAATCTGGACAGGCTGTAATATTGAAAACGCAACATTCGGCGCTACAAACTGCGCAGAGCGCACTGCAATTTTTAAGGCAGTCAGCGAAGGTATAAAAGATTTTGAAGCTATAGCAGTTGCAGGCGGCCCGGAAGATTCAAATGGCAGACCTGTGCTTGATGACTTCTGCCCGCCTTGCGGAATCTGCCGCCAGGTACTTGCAGAATTCTGCGACCGCGACTTTAAGGTTATTCTCGCAAACGGCAAGGGCGAACAGAAGGTATTTACACTGGCAGAACTTTTGCCGGAAAGTTTTAGTTTGAACTAGTTCCCTGACCGAGTTTGCTTCGCAAACATCGCAGGGTCAAGCCCGAGGATGACAATATAGTGTTGTCATTCCCTGGCTTGACCAGGGAATCTAGATTTTCCAATGATTATATTCTTTTCCATTAAGATACGTTTCAATCAGTTTATTATTCTTGTAAACAGCCTTGAGCGAGTAAAAGGGATGATTCTGCTCTAGAAAATCGTAAAAAATCTCGTCTGCCTGCCAGTGGGGAAGCTCCTTTAATTTTGCAAGGGGAACCCACTCAAGCTCGCCTTCATCGCAATCGGTCTTGAGCTCTCCGCTGAATTTGCGGGCACGGAAAACGTGCATGAACTCGGTGTAGGCTTCAGGTGAAAAGCAGGCGTTGCGGGCGGCGTTTGAGCCCGCAGAGGGGGTAGCGGAAGACTGCGAAGCAGGCTGGAGCGAGGGGGATGCCTCCCCCACCTTACTCACATCCACAAAAGTGACTATCCCGCAATACTCCAGATCTTCCGGCTTAATGACCAGGCCGGTTTCCTCGAGAACCTCGCGGACGGCACATTCTTCGGGCGACTCACCGTTTTCGAACTTGCCGCCGATTCCAATCCATTTATCTTTATTATAATCGTGCTCCTTTTTTGTGCGGTGGAGCATGAGGTAGCTCTTGTCTTTTTCTATATAGCAGAGGGTGGTATTTATAAGCGTTTTCATATTTTTAATTTTACTATTTTTTTGGATTTCTGCAAATTCTATGGTATAATGGAAAATACCTTTGGAGGGATAAAATGATTACTCTTAAACAGTTTTTTGTTTCCAGAAAGATAAGACATACTTTTGGCAGCGGCGACAAAAAACGTGATGCAGGACAAACTACACCGGCAGATATCACCCGTTACGATGATATTCTTTACGGTAACGATAAAAAATTCAAAAAATGGCAGTATCTTGATGTTTACCGTCCAAAAGATGCTGTTGAAGCAGACGGTTCTCTTAAAAAACTCCCGGTAATTATCAGTGTTCACGGCGGTGCCTGGGTTTACGGCGACAAATACAGATATCAGTGGTACTGTATGCGTCTTGCTCAGCGCGGTTTTGCAGTTGTAAATTATTCTTACCGCCTTGCTCCTGAAGCAAAGTTCCCGGCTTCTTTGCAGGATACAGAAAAGGTTTTCCAGTGGACAGCAGACAATGCCGCAGCCTACGGTTTTGACACTTCAAATGTTTTTGCAGTTGGAGACTCTGCCGGCGGTCATCTTCTTACCCTTTATACTGATGCAATTACAAATAAAGACTTTGGAAAGAATTTTGATTTTATTCATGAGAAGAATCTTACTCTGCGTGGCGTTGCACTCAACTGCGGAAAGTATACTCTTGATGATAATGACAAGCAGATTAAGCTCCTATTAAGTGGCCTTATGCCAAAGGGTGGTACAAAAGAAGAAGTTGAACTTCTGGATACTGCAGCTCATGTTTGCCCTGACTTCCCGCCGGCCTTTATTATGACCTGTGAAGGAGACTTCTTAAAAGCGCAGGCTCCGATAATTAAACAGGCACTGGATGCTGTAAAGGTTCAGAATGAGTTCCACTGCTACGGTACTGCAGAGCAGCCTCTCTGGCACGTTTTCCATTGCGACCCTAAGCTTTCAGAAGCAGTTGTTTGTAATGATGAGGAATGCAGCTTCTTCCGTTCGCTTATTAAATAGGTAATAAAAAAACTCCTGCGGAGTGTTATATAGTTATGAAAGTGTATTATTCCCTTCTTTTCGTTATTTCCCTGATATTGACGGGGATTTATGCAGTCATCTGGAGAAAGAGATTTTCTATTTTCCTGACCCTGATTTTTTCTTTTATTCCTATTGCAAACATGGGCTATTTTCTGGTTTCACTTTCATCAACAGTACCAGAAGCAATTCTTGGAATTAAAGTAACTTATCTTGGCTCCTATCTGCATATTTTTTTGATGTATGCAATTTTTAATCTTTGTAATCTGGATATAAAAAAGGGAATAAGAATTCTGCTGCTTGCCATTTCTACAGTTTTTTATCTTTGTGTTCTTAGCATCGGCTATTGCGGACTTTTTTACAAGGAGGTTACAGGAGAGCTGATAAACGGTTATCTTGTTATTCATAAATCATACGGCATTGTTCATACCCTCTATTACATTCAGCTGTGTATTTATATGCTCTTTACAATCGGGGCAACTTTTTATGCAATTAAAAAGAAGAATGATGTTTCGCGCCATAACCTGCACTACATGCTTGCCTGCGAAATTATTACTATCTCCCTCTTCTTTGCAGGAAAGATTTTCCATCTCAAAGTTGACCTCATGCCTCTCTCTTATATTTCCTGCCAGGCAGTTCTGCTTATTATAAGCCGCCGCATTGTACTTTATGATGTTACAGAGACTGTAATTGAAACCATTGCCTTTAATGGAAAAACAGGCTTTGTTTCTTTTGACGATGGCTTTAACTACCTTGGAAGCAATCAGTTTGCAAAAAGAATTTACCCTGAACTTTCGGAATTAAGAATTGATGATTCTATCCTGAAAAATACTGAATTAAAAAATGAAATTGTCAGCAAGATCCGGGACTATATTATCAACCCTAAAAAGAATTCTTTCTTTAAGAATTATAATGATCAGATTTATCAGGTTGATATTAACAGGCTTTATGACGGCCGCATAAACCGTGGCTACATTCTTTACATGCAGGATGATACAAAAGACCAGAAATATATTTCGCTTTTGAACGGCTTTAATGACAAGCTTCGTGATGAGGTTACCCAGAAAACAGAACATATTGTTGAAATGCATAACAACCTGATTTTGAGTATGGCAACCATGGTAGAAAGTCGTGACAACTCTACCGGTGGCCATATTAAAAGAACCAGCGAAGTTGTTAATATCCTGATTTCTGAAATCCAGAAAGACAAGAGCGACCAGCGTCTCAAACTTTCTCCTGAGTTTTGTCATAACATTATAAAAGCAGCTCCTATGCATGACCTTGGAAAGATTGCCGTTGATGATGCAATCTTACGCAAACCTGGCCGCTTTACAGATGAAGAATTTAACAAGATGAAAACTCACGCCGCAGAAGGTGCCCGCATAGTTCATGAGATTCTTAAAGGAACTGATGATTTTGCCTTCCATCTGCTTGCGGAAAATGTTGCTCATTATCACCACGAACGCTGGGATGGCTCGGGCTACCCGGAAGGCTTAAAGGGAGAAGAGATTCCTCTTGAAGCCCGCATTATGGCTGTTGCTGATGTTTATGATGCCCTTGTAAGTAAACGCGTTTACAAGGAAGCAATGTCTTTTGAAAAGGCTGATTCTATTATGATGGAAAGCTTTGGAAAGCATTTTGACAAGCAGCTGGAAAAATATTATGTAGCTGCCCGTCCAAAACTGGAAGAGTACTACTCCAGGGCAGAATAGTTTTTCTTTACAATAAAAATCCCCCGGGTATTGTGTATATTGTATATGCACAATGTCCGGGGGACTTATCAAGTTTTACTTAATTAAGATTAAATAAACAGATTAAAAGAATTTATGAGTATAGCTGAAGGCAACTCTTCTGAAATACCATTCGCGGCCAACTGTATGGAGTCTAACATCTTCATAAGCAGAATTTGACTCTGCAAAGCTTCTGCGGCTAGAGAAGTCAAGAAGACAAATCAAAGAATCTTTATCACCGAAGCTGAACTGGAACAATGGACTTAAAGAAATTGATGCAAATGCACCGTCAAAGGTAGAATTAATTGCTCCATAATCACTGCCGTCAAAATGACCTGTTGCCTGGAATCTGATACCTGCAAGAGAAAGAACGAGAGGCATCTGATATCCAAGTACTACCTGAGCATCATACTGCAAACCCTGTACCTGATTCTTTGAAGCCTGCCATTCATAAACAGTATTTCTTCCAATGTTCATAAGACCAGCATACATAGTCTTAAAGTTTGCCATCATTACTACATGAGTCCAGTCGCCTGCAAAGATTGCACCTGTATCAAACATAATGGTAGCCTTTGCCCATGCTTCGTAATATGGATGCTCAAAGGTTGAAAGCTTCTGATATTCATCAAAGTAATAATCATATGCACACAAGCCTTCAAAGCCCAGCATGTTCCAACCGATACCAAAAGAACCACCGGCGCTCAATACAAAGAAAGGAAGTGGCTGGAATTCAATGCTGAGGGTTGGTTTGAATGTGATTGGGCTTAACTCCATTGCAGCACCAAAAGCCACATGTGCATCTTTTACAAGCCAGCTTTCGCCAAGCGGAGTAGCAAGTGTGTAAGACCCATTCAAGGTAATACAAGCTTCAATTCCACCATAAACTTTTGTGATAGGTGCAAAATGTGTTGGGCCTGAAACATAATCAGACTTAAAATCAAAAGCGGCATCTGTTGTAAGAGACAAAGCCCATGGTGATTTTTCTTCATCTGCATTTTCTGCATAAAGTGCAAATGCAGAGAAAAGTGTCAGCATTAAAATGCTGGTAAGTTTAACAATCTGTTTTTTCAAAATTAGATCTCCTCTTATAAATTGTTCGAATATATTTTATTTCATTTCCTGCCCTTTCTCCGGCAGAAAAGTCAAAACCCTTTTTATCAAATTCAGGAAAGAAGACGTCTCCATCTTCTATGTTAATCTGAATCTCTGTGATATACATTACATCAACATAAGGAATGGCTTCTTTATAAACTTCAAAGCCACCGGCAATAAAAACATCACAGCCTTTGTATTCTCTATCAGCAAGTGCAAGAGCTTCTTTTACAGAGCCTGCAGTTTTCAGATTCTCTCCTTCGAAATTCTTACTTCTGGAAACAACAATAGTTTTTCTACCTGGTAAAGGGTGGCCTATTTCCTCGTAGGTTTTCCGCCCCATTACAACAACATTTCCAGTTGTCAGCTCTTTAAACTGTTGCTTTTCTCCATCAATATTCCAGGGAATACAGCCTTTTTTTCCAATTACATTATTAGTAGAACGTGCAACTATTAAGCCAATCATTATCTGCTGATTATTTCCTTTAAAAAAACAGAAGCACTTCGTTCTGAATAAACTGACTCCCAGACCGAAGTGCCTCTTTTTATGCTTTATAGACTATCTGAGTGCTTCTGCTTCTTCTTTTGTTGCAGTGTGCCAGAACTGGCTGCGTCCAAATGGACCAACTTTTCCGCGCATCTCAAGAGTGTTTACCTTGTATTTCTTACCATCAGCTTTGTGATATGTAATCTCGCAGGCATAGCGTTTTCCGTCACCCGGATCAATGATATAACCTTTAGACCACTTTCCTTCTGCATCCTTTCTAAGATCCCAGATCCAGGTTGTTCCAACAGAACGCAAAGTTCCAACATCAACACCATTCATAAAGTTGTCATAATGTTTACCCTTTCCGCCATCAGCAATCTGATCCTGAGGCATGTCAGCAACAGAAAGAATTTTTCCACTGAGTTTTCCACCCTGCTCCCAAATCTGCCAGCCGGCTGTCGGCTTGTTTGTCTTTTCATCGACACTGATCCAGTATCCTTCTGCAGGATCAGCAGCGAAACACATTGTTCCTACAAGAAGAACTGCTGCAAATAAAGCAATAAGTTTTTTCATAACATATCTCCTTCTATATGATAGTAATACTATCATATAGTATAACCCAGAATCTAGAATTTCACAAACTTTTTTTTAAGATTTTATTAAGATTTATTAAATGATTAGAGACCTTTTGCAAGCATACAGAGGCCTTCAACAATTGCCTCGTGCTCTTTTGGAGCGATGCGTGCATAAAGAGAGTCAGGAGTATCGTCAGGCATTACAGGAACCTTCTTCTGAATCAAGATTCGTCCTGTATCACAGCCACCATCTGCAATGTGGATTGTACAACCGCTTTCTTTTTCACCGGCCGCAATTACAGCCTCGTGAACATGATGACCGAACATACCTACTCCACCAAACTTTGGCAGCAGAGCCGGATGAAGATTTATAATTCGATTTTCGTATTTCTTTAAGATGTCACCGGCAAGAACAGTAAGACAGCCGGCTTCTACAATTGCCTGAGCGCCGTATTTTTCGCAGGCCTCAAGCATAGCATTTGAAACAGCAAGACGCTTTGTATCGCGGTCACTTGCCTTTGCAACCTCTTCGCCCATAACAGCGTAAGGCGAACAGATTGCTGTTGGGATTCCAGCCTTTGCAGCTCTTTCAAGGGCAAAGGCTTTTTTTGAGTCAGATATTACACAGACAATTTTGTAAGGGCAAGAGTCGCCCTGAGCGGCCTGATAATCAATCAAAGCCTGCAAATTAGTTCCACCACCACTTACAAGTACTGCCGTTTTTAAAACATCCATATCCACATTCCTAAATGGTGCTCGCAAGTCTCGCACCTGAGGCATTTTATCGATGAACCTAAAACGACCCGCTGTCGCAGCTCGTTTTTTAACGGTTCTTCGATTGTAGCCTAATCCTCGAAAAGTACTGCGTCGCGCTGAGACTTTACTTCGCCCTTAGCGTATTCTACGCGGCCAATCTTGTATGCCTTCATATCAGGGCAGTAGTCCTTGTGATACTTAGAAGCATTAGCGTTGAACATTTCAAGAACAGCATCAGCCTCTTTTGCATTTACAGCAAGAACAAAACCAATACCCATATTGAATGTATTGTAAACGTTATCAAAATCAGCACCACGACGAATGAGTTCACCGAATACAGGAGGAATATCCCAGCTTGCTCTCTTAATTACAGAAATCAGCTGCTTCTTGCCCTCTTTAGCTTTTGGATACATACGTGGAATATTTTCAAAGAATCCGCCGCCAGTTACGTGAACCATACCATGGATAGCCTTGCGGTATTTTCCAAGAACTTCCATAACAGGCTTTACGTAAATACGTGTAGGTGTAAGAAGAACTTCACCAATAGTCTTACCAGTATCAGTTCCGTTTACAACAAAAGGATCATTTACATTTGGAACAAGTTTGCGAACAAGGCTGAAGCCGTTTGAGTGAACACCAGTTGAAGACAAGCCGATAAGAACATCACCTTCGCGGATATCCTGGCCGGTAATCATATCTTTCTTTTCACCTACACCAACACCAAAGCCGGCAAGGTCATATTTTCCAATGTCATAGAAGCCAGGCATCTCAGCAGTTTCACCACCAAGAAGAGCACAACCAGTATCAACACATCCGTCTGCAACCCCCTTTACAAGTTCAGCAGCAACATCAGCGTCGAGCTTACCGCAGGCAACATAATCAAGGAAGAAAAGAGTCTGAACACCAGAGCAGAGAATGTCGTTTACGCTCATGGCAACACAGTCAATACCAACAGTGTCATATTTTTTCATCTGGAAAGCAACATCAAGCTTAGTTCCAACACCGTCAGTTCCACTTACCATAACAGGATTCTTAATACCCTTAGGCACTTCGAACATACCGTTAAAGCTTCCAAGACCAGTCAAAAGACCTGGAACTACAGTTCTCTTTACCTGTTCCTTGTACTTATCTACCGCGCGGTAACCTTCTTCTACGTCAACACCAGACTCTTTGTAGTTTGCCATTGTTTGCTCCTATTAAAATTTAACATCCAAGCCAGAAGCCGCAGCGTCGTCTGCAAGCTTCTTTCTAAAATCTTTTAATTTCTGTGAAAGTTCTTTGTCGTTTAATGCAAGAATCTGCAAAGCTAAGTAAGCTGCATTCTTTGCGCTGTTAATACCAACAGTTGCAACAGGAATCTGTGGTGGCATCTGAACAATGCTCAAAAGGGCATCCATACCGCCAAGACCATTTGATTTGTCGCTAACACACTCGAGTGGTACACCAATTACAGGAAGTGTTGTAATTCCTGCAATAACTCCAGGGAGTGCAGCTGCTAATCCGGCACCGGCAATGATTACCTGACATCCGTCTTTTTCAACTTCTTCAACTGTCTGCTTGAGTAAAGCCCCGGCTCTGTGGGCAGAAATGATATAAGCCTTGTAGTCTACGCCGAACTCTGTGAGAACATCGGCCGCCTTTTTCATGGTATCCTTGTCGGATTTAGAACCAAAAAATATCGCAACTTTCATATGAGAGTTATATCATAATTCGACATTCTTCTCAAGCATGGAGAATTTTCTACCGATTACACTGGCGTAATCTGGGCCAATTTGTTTTCCCAGGCCACCGCAACGACATTAGTTATCTTGATTTTCAATATCAAGATATTTTCCATATACCCAGCCGATAGGATATGTGCCGCTCTCTACTTTATACCAATACCAGCTTTCCCCATCTATTTCATATTGATCTTCTGTTTGATCAATTATCTTAACTTTATTACCTTCGTAAAAAAACGATAGTGTTTGACTGTTAGCATTAGGCTCAGAATATAATTTAACCTTATAATCATTTATAGTCGCATTATATAAGACATCAAATATAACTAATCCAATTGGGTTTATTGAATTATGTCCTCTAAGAACAATTGCTATTTTATTTTTTCGGTAATTTATTAAATATTTATCTTGTAATGTAAAAGCAGCACTTAATTTCATTAAACGCTCTCGTTCTTCATCAGTATAAAATTTTTTTTCGTTTAATGAATTATAGGTATAATCTTCTGGAAAATACTCCTTTTTGTCATTCTTCCATAAGTTGAAATTAAAAATAATTTCATCAGATTTTGAATTAATATAAAAATATAAAGGAATAATATCCTTATACAGTTTACTGTTATACCCATAGATATCGGGAAAAGAATTCTCATATGCAAGCAATTCTTTATCGATATTAAGTTTATATCCATATTTAAAATCCATAGTTTTTTCTATGCAATTCGATTTATTTAAAATATACGTCTCTTCATCGATTTCAACGATATTACTATTAGAATTAATCACGAAAAAACGCTTTGTGTTAAAGAAATCTGTTTTAAGATATAATCTATCTTTTGTATTATACATTTCATTTATAGAATCAATGGTAAAAACCTGTCTATTCGTTGCACCAATTATTTTATTTGTTCTTATTTCTAAACAATAAATATCAGAGCTAAGAATGAAAAATAATAAAACAGTAAAAAACTTTTTCATAGAAAAATTCTCTATATGAAATATCTAACAGTAGTAAGAAATCTTTGAAAAGGTATCCAACCACTTTTTTTCAATCTCTGGAATTCTCATTTCTATAATTCTGATTATGTTATTTAAGGTTGTAGGGGGGATTTGTGATTTGTTATGTGCTAAAGAACAACGATGATTTTTTGTAATCCAGATTTTTGTTCCGTTTGGAATTGGTTTGCCCTGCGAAACATGTACATGAATTGGCTCAAGAGGTATGTTTTCATCAAGCCAAAAGTATACCCAGTATGAACCAATCTTAAAAACCTGAGGCATTATCAAATCCTCCTGTTTGAGAGAACTCCAATATCAAATGAGCTTCAGATGCAACAAGTTCCTTAAGATATGCTAATTCTGATTCACTATAACCTATAATATCTTTCCATTCTGAATCTGGCAAAATACAAGTTGCTTGCTTAAAACCAAGTTTTTCATCAGGAGTCTCAATCAAGACTTTCACCTTACCGTTTGTATCCATTTCAGAATGCACAATTTCAGTATTGTCATTTAATGTCATAAATGGGTAAATCATTTAAACACCTCATCTCGAAGTATACCACTTTTTATCTAATTTTAAAGAAAAATTGTTACTCTTCAATATCGGGATATTATATATCACCCAAACAAACCAAATTCTACTCTTTCACCTGGTACTGCAGCAGGAGAATGCGGAGCTCTTCGATGTTTGAGACGTTGAAGATTTTGAAGACTTCGGCGAAGATTTTTTTTACAGTGGAAATGCTGACGAAGTATTTTTCGCTGATTTCCTTGTAGCTCATTTTGTTGTGAAGGTTTTCGAGCACAAAAGAAATCTGTCTTTCGTTCAGGTTGTAATCAGAAAGGCTGATAGTTGAACCGGCCGGCTTTTTAATTATCGTATTATTCTCTCGGACATTCTGCGGAAAGAGGCATGAAAATTTTGCCTTGAGGATTGTGTAAATCCAGATGTAAAAAGCACAGCAAAAGGCAGAATAGCCCATAAGGATCAGCATAAACTTAATGCCGTGAGTATAGGTAAGGCAAAGAGTTATAAAATGCAGGATAAACATAATGATGATTTTTTTTGTGGATTTATTTGTAATTAAATCCTTACATAAAATCAAAATTATTGCAGCATAAAAGAAAAATATTCCCAGTTCCTGATGATTGGTTAAAATTGTGAGTTCACTTTCAATAAAAAGAATTGATACCATCAGATAAAGATTAGGTATTATGACAAGGATAAGGGTGAGAAATACACAAATAAAATGTACAACCGGAATTACAATATTTGTATCGGCTACTTTTTCAATTATTGATTTAGGATCCCCATTATAGAATACGCTTGTGATTGCAGCAATAAGGACAAACACTAAGCCTACAACAGCAACAACTCTCTCCGAGCTGATTCTGTTCTTATTCATAGTTCTTCTATTATAGCACAAAAAGGCAAAATTCTCAAATAATTATGCGTTATTTAAACACAATCGCCTCTGCAGCGTTTTCTCCATCCATTGCAGAAGATACAATTCCACCCGAATAACCGGCCCCTTCTCCTGCAGGATACAAACCTGAAAGTTCCGTACACTCATAAGTCTCTTTATTTCTGAGAATTCTGACAGGTGTACTTGTTCGGGTTTCAGGTGCAATCATAAGAGCATCCTTACAGATAAAGCCGTGCATGTTTTTATCAATTTCTACAAAGCCTTTTTTCAGGCGGTCACTGATATGTGAAGGCAGCCATTTTGCAAGATTTGATGAAACAAGACCTGCTGTATAACTGCTTGGAGGAAGCTCCTCAGAAATACGGTCTGCAAGAAAATCTGTAAGGCGCTGAGCTGGAGCTGCCTGCCCCTTTCCATTTTCAAAAGCAAGCTTTTCTATTTCTGTGCGGAAGAAAAGTCCTGCCAGCTGAGGGCAGCCTGCATCTTCTGCAGCTTTCTTAAATTTTTCCGGAATATCTTCCGGGCGGATTTCTACAACAATTGCAGCATTAGACCATTTAGAATTTCTGGCAGCAGCAGACATTCCGTTTACAACAATTTCATCCGGACCAGAAGAAGATGGAACAACAAAGCCACCCGGACACATACAGAAAGAATAAACACCCCTTCCCTCTACCTGGGCAGTAACTCTGTATTCAGCTGCTCCAAGACCAGACTCTGCGCCCCGACCATGATACTGAATGGAATCAATAAGGCTTCGCGGATGTTCAACACGCACTCCGGCTGCAAAAGTTTTTGCTTCAAGTGCCTGGGGAGCGTACTTTGCAACAAGTTCATAAATATCAGCTGCAGAATGGCCGGTTGCAAGAAGCACTGCATTTCCTTCAAACTGACCTTCTTCTCCAGTTACAACATCAACAGTCTTAACACCGCAAATCTTTTTATCCTGAATTATAAAATCAACTACTCTTGTATTAAAATAAAACTGGCCGCCAAGCTCAATTATTTTTGCCCTCATGGCATTAATAACCTGAGGCAGTCTGTCTGTTCCAATATGAGGGTGAGCATCGGTCAGGATTTTTTCGTCTGCACCAAAATAATTAAAGATCCGGAGAATGCTTCCAATATCACCTCTCTTATTACTTCGGGTATAGAGTTTTCCGTCTGAGAAAGTACCGGCTCCGCCTTCGCCAAAGCAGTAGTTGGAATCTCCATTCACCAGCCCCTTTGTACTTATAAGGGCAATATCTTTTCTTCTCTGGCTGCTTTCTACACCGCGCTCAAAAATAAGAGGCTTAATTCCCTTTTCCAGAAGCTTAAGTGCTCCAAAAAGACCAGCCGGTCCTGAGCCAACAATTATTACAGTATGGTCTTTATCAGCTCCGGCTGCAGACTTCCACGCAGGCTTCCATTCTCCGGCACTTTCCGGCTTTTCGCCAATATATACTTTATAGCGGAGATGCAGTTTTAGCTGACCATGGCGGGCATCAATTGATTTTTTTACAAAAACCTTTTCAAACTGACCTGCATTTATATGATTTTTTTTGAGTTCTTTACGAATAAGATTATCGTGAAGGCCTGGATTTTTTTCATCCTTTGCTTCAACTGTAATTGTGATTTCTTTGATCATTAAAGACAGTATAGCGAATTATGGACTGCTTCGCTACGCTCACTTGGGCAAAAAAAAAGTTCTTAGACTGTAGACTCTCCAACCTTACAGTCCAAGAACTCTCTCACCGATAATAAACCGGCTCTCCGAATAAACTCTCTTCTTAGCAACGCTCTTATATAGGGTTAATGCTAATACTCGCTTTCGTTTTAACTTTCTTAATGTCATACTTTTTAACTTTACCTTAACTTTAATTTATGTTTATAATTTATCGTGAAAATAAACAGTCGTCAATCGTTTTTTCAAGATTTAACCAAAGTTATATAAAAAATAACCACAGTTATTCAAAATATTACTGTGGTCATTCTATTTCATCCAATTTTGTGCTCTATCTGTGCTGTTTTTTATTATAGAAAACAGACATTTTATAGGATAGATTTAAAGAACTGCTGAAGTCTTTCACTCTTTGGATGCTGAAAAATCTCATCCGGACTTCCTTCTTCTTCAATATATCCTTCATTCATAAAGAGAACCCGGTCTGCAACCTCGCGGGCAAAGCCCATTTCGTGAGTTACAACAACCATTGTCATACCTTCACGGGCAAGATCCTTCATTACTTCAAGAACTTCACCAACCATTTCTGGATCAAGGGCTGATGTCGGCTCATCAAAAAGCATTACATCAGGATGCATTGCAAGCGAGCGGACAATTGCAATTCTCTGCTTTTGACCACCGCTTAAAGTTGCAGGATAAACATTTGCCTTATCCGGAAGACCAATGCGTTCCAGCAGTTCCATTGCTTCTTTATCTGCTTCTTCCTGAGTTTTCAGTTTAAGAGTAACAGGAGCAAGAGTGATATTCTGCAAAACTGTAAGATGTGGAAAAAGATTAAAGTGCTGAAAAACCATTCCCATTTTCTGGCGGCAAAGATCCAGATTTGTTTTAGGATCAGTTAAATCATTTCCTTCAAAAATAATCTTTCCTCCATCTGGAGTTTCAAGTCGGTTGAGACAGCGAAGGAATGTAGATTTTCCAGAACCAGAAGGCCCGATAATTACAATTTTCTCACCCTTCTGAATATTCAGTGAAACGTCTTTTAATACGTTGAGTTTTCCAAAACTGATTTTAAGATTTTTAACTTCTATCACTTTTTGCCATCCTTTTTTCTAATCTGCCAAAGAGCTTTGTAAGACCTACAGTCAAAACAAGATAGATTGCAGCACAGGTTAAGAGAGGAATCCATGCATTATAAGTTGCATTACGGATCATATCACCTGCCTTAGTCATATCCATTACGGCTATAAAGCTTGCTACAGAAGTTTCCTTAATCAAAACAATAAATTCGCTTGTATATGTAGGAAGCACAGCCTTTACTGCCTGAGGAAGAACAATCTTAAAGATTGTCTGCCACTGGCTGAGTCCAAGAGAACGACCTGCTTCTGTCTGTCCCGGATCAATTCCCTGAATACCGGCACGGAAAATCTCTGTACAGTAAGCACCAGAGTTAAAACCGTATGCGAGAATAGCTACAAGAAGACGGTTTAAGCCCAGTGGCGCAAAAATTACAAAATAAAAAATCATGAGCTGGGTTGCAAGAGGTATACCACGGAGCACGGTTGTATAAAGTTCGGCAATCGGCTTAAGAATCTTGTTGCCGGAAACCTTCATTAAAGCAAAAATAAAACCGAGCACTGTTCCTATCAGGATTGCACAAAAAGCAATCAAAAGAGTAATTCCCAGTCCTTCTACAATCAGCATATAGCGCTGACCGTTTATCATTGTATCTACAAAAGATTGAAACATATAATTCCTTTTAAAAAGAAATATTCCCGCACTCAATACGGGAATTGACAGGTCGGCAGGCACAGCCTGCCTCTGATTTCAGGTTGAAAATTTATTTGCGAACGATGATAACCTGCTCAGATTCAAAATATGTTTCTGAGAAGTCTACGTTCTTTTTGCGTTCTTCGTTTACAGACATTCCGGCAGCAATGAAATCAATTGTGCCTGACTGCAAAGCAGGAATAAGGCTGTCGAATGCCATATCAACAACTTCAAGTTTCATGCCTGCATCTTTTGCAATTTTCTGTCCCATTGTGATATCAAAACCAACGATGCTCTTTCCTTCAACATATTCAAATGGAGGGAATGCAGCATTTGTACCAAGCTTAACAATCTGGCTGCCAGTCATAACTTCTGCAGCTGGAACATTGATTTTTCCATCAGCTGGCATAAATGCATTTACGAGTTTTTCGTAATCACCATTTTTCTTCATGTCAGCAATTGTCTTATTAATAGAAGAAAGAAGTTCAGCATTTCCCTTCTTTACAGCAATAGCATAAGCTTCTTTGTTATCTGCAAATTCTGAATCATGAATGATTTTCAATTCTGGATTGCGTTCTACAATTGCTTTTGCAGGAAGTTCATCAAGAACTACAGCGTCAATTGCACGATTCTTAAGATCGAGTGCAGCATCCATACCTGATTTGAAAGAAACAACCTGTGCTCCTTCAACACTATCCATAACCCAGGCTTCACCTGTTGTTCCTGCCTGAACACCAATTTTCTTTCCGGCAAGATCAGCTACTGAATT
>SFOB01000051.1 GCA_004554075.1 Treponema sp. | reverse complement strand
CCGGTTCGATTGGGACGGAAAGGACGAATCTGGAATGGTCTGCCCGGACGGTATGTATACGGCATCTCTTTCCGGTGGAGCCCGGACTTTCTCTCACCAGCGTCTGTTATCATCAGCAGGCGCTGGCACGGTTATATTCCATCTGTATTAATAACAATTCAGTTTAGAAGACGTTACTCTTCGTCTTCTTCTTCGTCATTGTCCTCATCTGATTCATCAGCATCATCTTCGTCTTCAGAATCTTCTGCATCTTCGTCTGCTTCATCTTCATCGTCGAATTCTGATCTTGAATCTTCGTCCTCATCCTCACCGTACTCTGAATCTTCATCATCAAAGTCTTCGTCAAGGCCAGAGAGGCTTCCTGCGGCACCAATGTCAAAGTAGTCTTCCTGCTGATCTTCGCTAACCTCTTCATAGTAAAGAATGCGGCTGCAGTATGGACAGAAGTTGATGTCTTCACCTTCGCGAACTTCGTTTGCAAAGTTTGCAGGGAGAATCATATGACATCCAGAGCAAACACCGTTTCTTACAGAAACGATACCTTCAGAATTGCGCTGAATAATTCTCTGGAACTTAAAGAGAATTTCCTGAGCCTTAAGCTCTGCATTCTCTTCTTTTGAATAAATATCGTTAATGTTCTTAGTTACCTTGTCTTCTTCAACCTTAAGTTTTGCAAGTTTGTTGTCGTAAGAAGAAAGTTCTTTATTAAGAGACTCGCGGCTTGTGTTAAGTTCGCTTTCGTTGAATTTAATTGATTCTTCTGTGTTCTTAAGGCGTTCGTTGAGTTCAGCAAGATCCTTTTCTTCTTTCTGAAGATCTTTTCTTACCTGCTCTTCAAGAAGCTTAGCTTCTGAAATCTGCTTTTCGAGAGCTTCATACTCGCGGTGTGTTGTAGAGTTAGCAACACCCTTTTCACCTTCTTCGCGAGATTTTACAGCTTCGTCAAGCTGTGTTTTGAGCTGTGTTACCTTTTCCTGAGTAGCATCGTAGTTTGACTTAAGCTCAATAAATTCCTTCTGAGTTTTAGCAAGAAGGTCTTCCTGATTGCTGAGCTGTTTAGGAGCGTCATTTTTCTTTCCTTCAAGCTCGTATTTCTGTACGAGAATCTCCTGCAAAGATTTCAGATTCTCAAAAACTTCTGTTGTTACCATTATGGTTCCTCGATAAAAATAATCTAGTAATATTATAATAAAAACTAAAATTAGTCTATGTCTTATAAGGTCATCTTCTCCCGTGAAAAATGACATTCGCCAACGGGAATGATGTTGTCGTATGTCATTTTTCACTCCGAGTATGACCTTATAACTCACCGTATTATTTAGGTTTCTATATAATCTCTTAACCCATTAGCACGTCTTGGGTGGCGGAGTCTTCTCAAAGCTTTTGCTTCAATCTGACGGATACGCTCACGGGTTACGTCAAAGTAAAGACCAACCTCTTCCAGAGTAAGAGAATAACCGTCTTCAAGACCAAAGCGCATCTTAAGAACTTCCTGCTCACGTGGTGGCAGAGTGTTCAAAACAGTGCGCAGCTGCTCCTGAAGCAATGTGAATGCAGTCTGTGTTGCTGGATTCTCTACTTCCTTATCCTCGATGAAGTCTCCAAGGATTGAATCTTCTTCCTCACCAATTGGAGTTTCAAGAGAAATAGGCTCGCGGGCAACGTTCTTAACCTGCTTTACACGGGCTAATGGCCAGCCAAGCTGCTGTGCAATCTCGTCGTCGGTTGGTTCGCGGCCAAGCTTCTGCATAAGCTGACGGCTTTCGCGTACAACTTTGTTTATCTGCTCAATCATATGAACAGGAACGCGGATTGTACGTGCCTGATCAGAGATAGAACGTGTAATTGCCTGACGGATCCACCAGGTTGCGTATGTAGAGAACTTGAATCCTTTGCGGTATTCAAACTTTTCTACAGCTTTAATAAGACCAATGTTTCCTTCCTGAACAAGGTCAAAGAAGTGAAGACCACGGTTTGTATATTTCTTTGCAATAGAAACAACGAGACGAAGGTTTGCGTTGATAAGGCGGTTCTTTGCCTTTTCCATCATCAGGCGGCCGTACTCAATGTCTTTAGCCATCTTAAGGATGATTTCAACATCATTTTCGAACTCGTATTCGAGGCGGTGAAGCTTACGTTCGATTTTCTGAATCTGAGTATAGATTTCACGGATTTCATCAGCACTCATATTGAGTTCCTGCTCAAGCTTTGCAGCCTGTGAGCGGATTGAAATCTTACGGCCAAGGCTTCGAAGTTCTGAAGGATTAGAAATTCTAAGCTCCTTCATTTTCTTTTCCTGCTTCTGATGATATTCTTCAATCTTAATTGTTGCTTCACGGTATTTCTGAGTAAACTTTTCAAGCTCTTCAGTCTGAATATCTACCTTCTGAAGTTCTGGTATGATTTTTTTGCGGAGTTCAACAAGCTGAGGATTTTCGAAAATTGCAGAAGACTGATCAGCTTCGAAAAGCTGCTTTTTGAGAGCCATATACTGCTTCATTTCCGGGAGAACAGGCTTAATGTGCTCACCGTAGAAACTCTTAAGGCGGCGCTTGTCTGCCATTTCTTCGTTGATTTCTTTACGGGTCTTTCCAGGCTCGTGAATATCAATTCTTGTAAAGGCTTTCTGTGCAATGGCAAAAAATTCCGGAATCATAATACCAGAGTTTTTGATTACGTCTTTAATGATATTGTTGCCCTGCTCCATTGTTTTAGAAAGTTCAACTTCCTGCTCTGCAGTAAGAAGATTTTCTTTACCAATTTCGCGGAGGTATAAACGGATTGGATCGTCTACACTTGAATCTTTGTCGCTGTTTACCAGACGGTTCTTAGATGCGGCAAGCTTCTTTTCTGCCTGCTCAATTTCGGCAGTTTCATCATCGCCTACAACTTCATCATCCTCGTCATCGAGCATGATTCCGTCATCTTCATCATCGTCTACAAGCTCATCTTCCGGTACATCGTCTGCACCAATGATGTCTGTTTCGACAGGCTCGCGGTTTATGTCTTTAAGCTGTTTAAGAACAGGCTCCATCAACTCATCTGAATTAACAAATTCCTGTCCGAGATATTCAATTACATCATCCCATGTAATGAACCGTTTTGATTTTGCAAACTCAACCAGTTTAGTAATTGCAGTGTTGCCCAAAAGTGCTTCACTGCTTTTTTCGTCCATAGAAGTATTCACTACTTTTTCCCTAAGCTCTGTACTTGCTTATCAAGCTCAAATTTTTCAGCAAGAAGTGCATTCAGCTGATTCTGATCTTCTTGAGTCACTACGGTATATTCTTTTATTCTTTGCAATAATTTATTTCGCTGGGCATCAAGTTTGTTTCTTTTAATATAATTTACCGTGTCATTAACTATGGCACTTACTTTTTCACTCTGATAGACACCATCCGAAATAGATCCGGTAATAAACTGAATCAGTTTTTCATCATCGCATCGATTAAGGATATCCCTTATAGTAAAGACATTCTCAGCAAAGCATTCTTCCAATACCCTGTATAACCTTCTGGCAGCTGGATTTGTGAAATCTTGTTCAGTGAGCTTAGAGCGAAGAACCACGTACTGGTTCAGGTCGGCGGTAACAGCAATTAACCCTCTCAATTCTGCATCGAGCTTAATTTGTGTTCCTTCTTCTGTTTGATTATTATTTTGCCGGATATTCGCGCGTTCGCGGGCCTGACTTCGATTATTAAAATCCCTTTTTACAGCCTCCGGTTTCAGATTGTATGCCTGACATAACTGTTCAAGGCATGATTCTTTTTGAATATCAGACTGAAGCGCATCAACATACTGGAAAAACTCCAGCGCTGCTTTTGTTTTACCCTCAGGAGTGTCCAAAGGGTATTTTTCACCTAGTCTAAATATCAAATAATCACTGTCTAATATAGCGTTTTTAACCTGGGCAGTCAAGTTTTCCGCACCGAAATTCAGCATAATTTCAGCCGGATCTTTTCCACCTTTTAATCTGATGATTCTTACTGTAAGGTCATGCTCGCGGCAAAGTTTAATTGCCTTCCAGGTTGCAGCCTCACCCGCTCCGTCTGAGTCAAAGGACAGGTAAACTGTACCACCGGCAACAAAGCCTGAAATCATTTTGATATGATCTTCTGTAAGGGCTGTTCCAAGAGTTGCAACTGCATAATCGAGTCCGCACTGATGATATGCAATTACATCCATATTTCCTTCGCAGAAAATGATTGACTTTTTTTCGCGTATAGAATTCTTTGCAAAATTAAAACCAAAAAGGGTTTCTCTTTTTTTAAACTGGGGAAGATCGCCAGAGTTTAAGTATTTGCGTTCTTTTTCGTTTGCAGGTGGCAGAACTCGGCCACCAAAGGCAACTACCTGTCCCCTTCTGTTGTAAATCGGGAACATGAGGCGGTCTGAGAAAAAAGAATAATCCGGATATTTCTGGCTGAAAAGACCTGATTTATTTAAAAACTCTGCGCTGAAATTTTTTCCAAGAAGGAATTTTTTAAGCCATTTTCTGTCTTCCGGAGCATAGCCTAAACGAAACTTTTCTATTGTTTCTTTGGTAAGACCTCGTTTTGTTACATAATCCAAAGCCTTTTTTCCCTGAGGGGTTTCCATCAGAAAATAATGGAACATAGAAGCTGTTCGCTCATAAAGGTCTATATATTTTTCCGCTTCATCTATTTTTGAACGATTTTGCTCGGGATTATAGCCGTTCTGATATTTAATAGGAATGCCTGCTTTTTTAGCCAGGCTTTCAAGGGCATCCGGATAGGAAAGCTTTTCCATTTCCATGATAAAATTGACTACGTTTCCACCCTTATGGCAGCCAAAGCAGTGATAAAACTTTTTGTCTGCATCTACATGGAATGAAGCTGTTTTTTCTCCGTGAAAAGGACAGCAGCCCCACCAGTCGTTGGCACCCCTGCGCTCAAGCTTAGTGTATTCACCTACGGTTGTAACGATATCTGTCGTATTGAGAATTGCATCTATTGTTTCATTGGAAATAAATCCGCCGGCCACACTGCTCTCCTATCTGCCTGATTTTTTTGTATAAAGACTGTGGCTCTGAATATGCTCATCAAAATCTCTTGTAAAGACATGACGACCGGCAGCAGGATCAACTACCTGGAAGAAATAATAATCAGTTTTTGGAGTGTTTGCACAGGCTTTTAAGGCGACAAGACCCGGATTAGAGATTGGTCCCGGAGGAAGGCCTGCCCATTTGTAAGTATTATATGGATTATCTATTTTTGTATCTTCAATGAGAATGCGCTCCGGATGAGGTCTGCCTTCAATTTCTGTGAGAATATATTCAACAGTTGCACAGGAATAAAGGCCTATATTACGGCGAAGTCTGTTTTTGAAAACAGATGCAATAAGAGGAGCTTCGTCTTCTACACGATATTCACGCTCTACAATAGAGGCAAGAGTTACTGTCTGATAAAGGTCTGCCTGGTTCATTTGGGCAAGTTCTGGAATCTGGCTGATTTTATCAAAGAAGTTTCCTATCATAATATCAGCAATTGCAGAAGCTGGCATTGCTCCGGTAAGATAATAAGTATCCGGGAATAAATAGCCTTCTACTGTTTCGCCTTGAATTCCATAGACTGCAGAGGTATTAGGATTACGGCACCAGTCAATAAAGTCTTTTGCAGGACAGATTCCTTTTTCTTCCAGTTCTGCAGCAATCTTAGAAATTGTAAGCCCTTCTGGAATTGAAACTTTTATATATTCCTGCTGACCAGAAGAAAGTTCTTCCTGAATCTGGGCAATATTCATTGAAGGTTTGATGTAATAAATACCGCTTCTGAGAATAAAATCCTTATCTTCCCCTTTTCCATAAAGAAAGGCTTTTAGTTTCGGCCAGCGGGCTGCATAGTAAAAAAGCTTTTCATTTCTGATAAGTGAGTTTTCATAAAGAAGCGAGGCTGCTCCACTTACAGACATTCCGCTTGGAATTTCAATTCTTACTTTTGAGCCGTCATCAGACTGGGAAACAGGAGATCCAAGTTTTTTTAAGATTCCCACTCCTGCAGCAAGACTGCCTGCAAGTAAAACTAATAAAATTGAAAAAATAATAAGAAGTTTTTTCATGAGTAAAATCTTTTAACCTCTTCAAGTGAAAGACAATTGTAGATGGAATCTTCGAGTGTTTTGTAAAAAAGTTCAAGTCCTTCCGGAAGTTCTTCCTGCTTTGTTCTAAGGTATTTTGCAAGCAGGAATAATTCTTTTTTGGAAAAAGAATAATCCAGAATTGTTATATCTTCATTATCAACAATCATAAATCTATTTCTTGTGATTCCTTTGCAAGATAAATCTCAATATCAGAATGATTTATGTACTGTGCGTACCATCTGGCTGCTTCAAGAATTGAATTAAGCTTTTTATCATCATAAACAGGTTCATGATGAAAGAGATAAACCTTCTTGATATTCCAGTAAACCGCAAAATCTATTGCATAACAGAAGGAAGAATGGCCCCAGTTTTCTTTGCGGTAAACTTCTTCTACAGTATACTGAGAATCAATAACAATTACATCTGCATTTTTAAAAACACCCTGACCTTCGTTAGATCCCTGGTAATCTGTAGATTTTAGTTCTACATCTGTTGCATAAACAAACTTTTTGCCATTGTATTCAAAAGAAAAGGCGTAGGAATCTCCCGGATGGCGCATTTTATGAGAATTGATTTTCATGCCGTCTATATCAAATTCTTCATCTTCATAAATGCGGTTAAATTTTATGTTGCGGGCAAGAGTTTTTCCTACAGACGGAGGACTGTAAGGCTCTGCTACCTGATCCCAGAAGTATTCTTCTGCGTCATCAAAATGTGAATAAACTTCAAAGTGGCAGTTTGGATTATAAGCGTGATCGAAAAAGGGAATACCCTGAATATGATCCCAGTGGAAATGTGAAAAGAAAAAATGATATTGAGGAGGACAGGCGCGGGCTTTACCTAATGCGCGAAGGCCGGTGCCTCCATCAAGTATTACGTGTGTATCATTATTTACGAGTTCTACACAGGCTGTATTTCCACCTGCAGTTCCGAATATCCATGAAGGTAGTGATGAAACAAACTTAGCTCTGGTTTCCGCATTTTTAAGGTCTTCCGGTTTAGCGCGCTGAATGGCTGCCATAATTTTTGACTGGACCTGTTGCGGAGACAAGGGTGTAGGAACAGACCCTCTTACGCCCCAGAAATAGATTTTCATTTTCCCCCCTAATCTGTTTTATAAATATTATTTAATTTTACCCCATAATGGGATTTTTTGTCAAAGGATTACGGGCGGTTAAAATAAAAAAGTTCTCCGTTTGGAGAACTCAATTTCAGACTGGGGAGTAGAGGACTCGAACCTCTGGAGACGTTAGTCGAGGGATTTACAGTCCCTTGCAATTGCCGCTATGCGAACTCCCCATTTTAAGCTGCTTGTAGGATTTGGACCCACGACCCCGAGATTACAAATCACGTGCTCTACCAGCTGAGCTAAAGCAGCATATTTAGGTGTTCAACTTATTGCGTTGAACGTGAGTCTTATATTATAGATTTATGATATTTTAGTCAATATCATTCCTTACTATTTTTTAAAATTTCTTTAAAAAACGGAAGATATTTTTTCTGAATTACAGTTTTCCACAGGTATTCATGGTGTACGCTGTATGCCCCGCTCTTTACCATACGGGCAATCTGGCTTGGACGCAGGGTTTTGAGCATTATAATTTCAGAGAGTTTGGCAATAAGTACGCCTGCAGTATTACTTTCATAAAGGAAGCCTGTACGGCCATCTTCAATTTTGTTGAGACCACCTGTTTTATGGGCAATAGGAACTGTTCCATAAACCTGGGCAATAAAGTCTTCCAGTCCGCATGGTTCAAAGTAACTTGGAAGTACAATAAAGTCGCTAACGGCTGTGGCAAGGCGGACAACTGTCTGATTATATCCGTTCATAAAGCAGACACGTCCAGGGTATTTTTCACAGAGACGGACAATGTCAATTTCAAGGCGCGGTTCACCCTGCCCTGCAAAAATGAATCTTACATCAGGATAGTTTTCAAGAATTGCTGGAACTGCAGCTGTAAGCACTGCAAGCCCCTTCTGTGTGGTTATGCGGCCATGGTAGGCAAAATAGATTTCTTTTGTGTATTCACTTGAGCATTCAAGCTTACCGTATTTCTTAATGCCTTCTGCCTTAAAGTTGTCTGTATTAACGATATTCTGAATAAAAAACTTGCGGCATTTAAGCTTTCCTTCAAGATCATTCTTTTCAGGTTCAAATTCGAATGGCAGCTTTGAAGCATCTTTTAAAGTCGGGTTATAGCGGTCAAAATCAAAACCGTTTGTAATTCCCTTAATTTCTATATGGCGGGCAGCAAAAATCGGAGCAAGTCCTTCTGTAGCCTCGCTGTTAGCAGGATCTGTAAGTTCACGGGCATAATCTTCTGAAACAGTTGTAAGGTAGGCACCGCTGTTAGCTGCAACAAGGAAAGGTTCTACTGCACGACCGTTCATAGACTTTTCAAGAACAGGTGTTGAAATACCTGTATACCAGGCAGCCTCTCCAATACTTGTAAAGCTGTGATGGTAGAATGGACCCGCATTATGAATTGTAACTACGCTGTTAGTCTTTTTGAAAGCCTTAGAGTTTGCAATAAAGGCCGGAAGCATTGCTGTTGATGCATCCTGACAGTGAAGGATTTCAGGAATATCTGAACGAGGAATTAATGAACCGTATGCACAAACTGCCTTCTGGAAAAGTACATCAAGGAAGAGTCCGTCCAGGTGGCCGCAGCCTTTTTTATGATTAGGATTCTGCTTTTCTTCGTTTTCGGTATAGGTATAGATTGCCTCTTTTTCTGCAAAAAGAGGATGATTTATAAGTACAACATCAAAATTTGAAGTGCTTTTAGCAGTTGTATAAGTGATTTTTTCTTTTCTGCCGCAAAGTTCAACTTCTGCAAGTGTTTCTACAGTATTGAATTCAAAAAGAGAATCAAGGCAGGTACATTTATATACAGGAATAAAAAGTGTGACCTTGTGCTTTAAGTCTGAGAACTCCTTGCAAAGGGAAAAAGATACGTTCTTTACGCCGCCGGCTTCTGCAATTCCGGCACATTCCATGCTGACAATCCAAATCTTCATAAGTAAATATTATCCCCCGAAAAAGTAGTTAAGTCTAGTTTTTAATTATTTCGAAAATGCGCCCGGGCGGAGTTTTTCTGCTCCATTCAGATATACGTTATGACGCTCTGCCCCTTCTTCAATATAAGCTGTAAGCAGTGCTCTAACTACAAGCTTCATTCCGCCTTCAATTTTTGCTTCCTGGCAGCAGAAAAGCGGAACCTGAGAAACGTCCAGTCCAGGATTTCCTTTGCGTAAAGCTGTTGCCGGATTTAATACTGTAATATCATCAGTTATTGAAAACTGAAGGGAAACAATATCTTCTGCTTTTATATTGTTGCGGGAGAAAAGCTCGCGGCACATAAGGCATACATTTTCTGTAATACTTTCCGCTGTATTTTCTACACATATTGCGCCACGAAAGGCTGCAAGTCTTTTATCCATTTTATAATACCTCCGGCATATCTGATGCTTCCTGCTCTGCCGAATTTCTTTCTACCCTGTAGGAAGGATTTAATTCATCAGGCTGCAAGTTCTGGATTTTTTTATACATGTTATAGTCTGGTAATTTTGAGTTCTGAATTGAAAAAACAGTAACATCGATTTCAGGAAAATCTTTATAGATCTGTATTCCTCGTAAAAGCTCTTCACGTTTTATTGCTTCAACACGGAAAGAAGGACTTGTATTTGTCTCTGCCCTGTTCAAAATATAGTTTGCAGCATGCTGAGCCATTGTGCCTGCAGCACCTTCCAGATAAGTCTTTAAATCTGAATCATCAGTAATTTTATTCTGCTGCATAAGTTCAACAAGGGCTTCTGGTGAAAGTGTGAGCTGAATGTCAAAAGTAAAGCTGTAATTAAAAAGTCCTTCTGCTCCATAAATTGAAGCGTAGGCTTCTCCGGATGGTAAGCATCCTGAAATTGTTTTTTGAACATCTACCGGTTTTATCTGAAAGCTTTTTAGAGTTGCATTTGTAGGAAGAAGAAACTGCCAGTGCCAGGCAAACTCTCCATTAAGAACAGGTTTTTCTTCTACTCCGCTGGTTTTAGAAACGACAATTCCAACTGTATCAGGCTTAACGCGGAATTGTGTCCAGCCTGCGTAAAAAACAGCGCCTGTGAAAAGAGCAAGAATAAAAAGGCATGCAAGAAATTTCTTCATAGACTTGTACCCGAATAATCAATAATATGATATTATAT
This sequence comes from Treponema sp., assembly GCA_004554075.1. GTDB lineage: Bacteria > Spirochaetota > Spirochaetia > Treponematales > Treponemataceae > Treponema_D. The sequence continues at coordinate 6,737 of SFOB01000051.1, read as the reverse complement.
CAGTTGTATACGGCAGTCTTCAAGTATGGTCAGACTGGGATTTTTGCCTGCCGGGAAGATTTTAATAACATTTGCAGCATGAAAAACAAAACAAGATTCAAATATTCAAAAAAGATATTCTCAAATACCCTTACCTACAAGGTTTCCATGACTCTGAATCTTGCAATTACAGCTTTTTGTATAATCCTTATAACTCTCTATATCATTGGTAATTATCAGGGCTTTCAGGATGAAAATCAGCAGTGGATTTTATCCATTCTTTCATACATTGCAATTTTCAACAGCCTTTTTTCCATTGTGCTTACAATTGAAACCGGCATTAAAATTTTTACAGAAAAACAGAAAGTAAAAAATATTATTAATATGATTGCTTTAATTCTTTCTGCCCTTTTCTGCATTTTCTGTACAGGCACATCTAATATCATAAGTTATATTTCCGGAGGAATTAAATGATTAAGAAAATAAAGCTTCCGGATTTACTGGTTGATTTTGGAAAAGTCTTTGCAGCTTCTGGTTTTAAGGCTTATCTGGTTGGCGGCGCGGTTCGTGACATGATAATGAAGGTGCCTGCCCACGACTGGGATGTGGCAACCAATGCTACTCCGCAGGATGTAATTAAGCTTTTTAAGTTTGTAGTACCAACTGGAATTGAACACGGAACGGTTACCGTTCATTACAAAGGCAATGAAATTGAAGTTACAACCTTCCGTACGGAAAGCGGATATTCAGATGGCCGCCACCCTGACAGTGTAAATTATGCTGCAACAATTGAAGAAGACCTTGCCCGCCGTGATTTTACCATGAATGCCATTGCGGCTTCTCTGGAAGACGGCGCGGTTGTAGATCCTTACGGGGGCCAGGAAGATATAAAAAATAAACTTATCCGCACTGTGGGAAATGCCCATGAACGCTTTATGGAAGACGGTCTTCGCCCTGTAAGAGCCTTGAGGTTTGCTTCTAAGCTTGGTTTTAGTATAGAAAAAGATACATATTCAGAAATTTTCAAGAAAGAAATTCAGGGTAAAGTTGCTTCAATTTCCATAGAACGCTTCCGCGATGAGTTTGAAAAAATCATGGCATCAAGCCGTCCTTCTGTGGGGATGAAGCTGCTGGAAGAAACCGGTCTTCTTGATATATTTATTCCAGAGTTCAAGGTTTGCCGTGGCTGCATTCAAAGTGACTACAGAGCCTTTCATAAGTTTGATGTTTTAGATCACCTCTTTTATGCCTGTGATGGGGCGCCTGCAGAAAAACTTAATGTGAGGCTGGCTGCCCTTTTTCATGATATAGGAAAGCCTGCTGCAAAAAAAATAATGACTGAAAATGTGCTGGATGGAGATAAAAACGACGGCAGTAAAAAGCAGATAGAAACAATCACTTTTTACAATCATGAAGCCTTTGGTGAAAAGATTACCCGCCAGCTTATGATCCGTCTTAAGTTTTCTAATGAAATGATTAACAATGTTTGTCACCTTGTTAAAGAGCATATGTTCCATTACGAAGCAAACTGGTCTGATGCAGCAGTAAGGCGTTTTATAATCCGGGTAAAACCAGAATATATGGAAGACCTTTATGATCTTAGGCTTGCAGATATGTATGGAATGTATAACGAAAAAGTTGACCTTCGTTACAGTGCAAGCATAACGCTGTTACTTGAACTTAAAGACCGTGTGAAAAAGGAACTGGAAAAGAAAACTGCCCTTTCTCTAAAAACTCTTGCGGTGAATGGAAGTGATCTTATAAAGCTTGGAATTCCTGCTGGAAAAGAAATGGGTAATATTTTAAATGAGCTTTTAAATTGTGTTATTGAAGATCCACAGATGAATCAGAAGGAGACTCTTCTAAATACTGCAAAAGCTCTTTTTCAAGAGAATCAGGAGTCCAGAGCTCGCGGGAAATAAAGTCTAAATAGAAGTTTCCATTTTCTGCCTGAATGAGCTGAGGAAGATATTCACAATCCTTTACTGTATTTAAAAACCAGATGCGCAGAAAAGCAAAGCTTTGGCCCTGGGTATATTCTGATTTTTTACAGATTGAACTTACAAGCTCTGTAGAACGAAGCCTTGCATTTTCATATTCAAAAGCGATTTCATTTATCTTACAAAAAAGATTATAAGAGTTGAGTAAAGCTTCCTCATCTTCTTCAAGGTCTTTTGTCTGGGGATTAAGAAAATCCTGATATTGTTTTTTAAGAGATTCTGCCCTTTCTTCTTCCTGCTGCATTATCTGTTCCTGAAGAAGTTTTTCTTTTGATTGAGGAAGCTTTATTTCGTCTTTTGCTCCCTCTGATAATTTTGAGAATTTTTTAGAAAAATCAATAACAGCTTTTCCCTTAATCATAACTTATCCGAATTTCTTGATTAATTCCTCATGGCCACGGCAACCTGTTTTACTATAAATGCGTGAAAGATAATTTTCAACACTTCTTATAGTAAGATTAAGCTCTGTGGCAATCTGTTCATTCTGCTTACGTTCAATAATTTTTTTAAGTATATTCTGTTCCTGTTTTGTAAGACTGTCCAGAAGACTTCTGTAAGTAAACAAGGATGTAACAAGGCTCTGCTGAACATAACTTCCGCCGTGAACAACTTCATTTACAGCCTTTAAGAGTTCACCTTCCATACTGTCTTTTGAAACAAAACCTAAAGCTCCGTTATCAAGGGCAAGGCTCAGAATACCTGGATTTGTATACATGGAATATACAACAACTTTAGTAGAAGTGTATTTTTCTTTTACAACTTTAAGAATATCAAGTCCGCTGCATTCACCAAGATTTAAATCAAGAATCAAAATGTCAGGGCTGGAATTTTTTATAGAAAGCTCTTCAAGTTTTTCTATAGCCTCATCTTTATCAGAAGCAAAACCACTGCAAATATATTCTGGCTTTCCGGAAAAGAACTGTCTTATTCCAAGATTTGTAAGAGAATGATCTTCAACAACAAAGAAACGTATTTCTTTCATAATTTTACCTTTAAAACATTTTAATAATCTATAAAAGTTTTGTAATCAGTAAATACGCACAAATACTTATGATTTTTTCACAAATACCGGAGGCGCTTCCAGAATAACTGTAATCTGGGTACCTTCTCCCGGATGCGAATCTACAAGCAGTTTTGCTCCAATCAGCTCGGCTCTTTCATTCATTCCAACAAAGCCAAAGTGATTTCCATCACTTCCCCGCTCTTTTATCTGGGAAGGTTCAAAGCCTACTCCATCATCAGAAATAAAAATATAAATGCCTTTTGCTTCGTCTCCGTTTTCATTACGAACAAGTAGAGTTACTTCCGAAGCCTTTGCATGCTTAATTATATTGGAAAGTGCTTCCTGAATGATTCTGTAAAGATTAAGATTCTGCTCTTCACTCAAGTAATTTGAAACAAGAAGGTCTGGAATTGTTAGGCGGAATTCTACATCTGAATGCTCGCGGAAATTTTGCGCAAGGTTCAAAACATTTGCAGCAAGGTCATTTTTAATTACATCCGGAGGAGCCAGGTTGTAACTCATATTTCTTACATAAGAAAGAGACTGTTCAAGCATATTTGAAAGTTTAGAGCCAAGTTCAGGATCATTTTTATCTTCAATTCTTTCAGAAAGATTTCTGCAGTACCTGAGATCCTGTGCAATTGTGTCGTGGAGCTCGCGGGCAATTCGGGCTCTTTCTTCTTCCTGTCCTTTAATTGTAAAACGAAGATAGCGGTTTGAGCTCTTAAGCTTTTTTCTAGACTTTAAAATCTGAATGGCAAAAATTATTACAATAATAATTGTTACAAAAAATACAATATCAAAAACAATAAAAAAGGTTGTGTATTGATGTATGATTTCCTGAAGCTTTTCTATTTCCTGTTCTGCGTTAAGCATTTTAAAGCTCCTCCGAAGGACCAAATATTTTTACCCATAATTTATAAACACCATAACCGGCAAAGGTTGTTAAAAGTCTGTCTGTAAGTGAAATTGGAATTTGCCCAAGAATGCAGGATGCAAAAAGACTAAACTTTTGAGCCATAAAGCTTTCTGTAAACTGCTTGATTGGAGCCATTGAATCCGGAATATCAAAATATGAAAAACGGATAAAATCAATAATTCCACCAATAAGGATTGAAGCCGCAGAAGAAAGGAGAGAAATCAGAAGAAGATAAAGAAGCGTTACAGAAACGCTGATTTTGAATTCTTCTTTTTTTCGTGCAAAGGACCATGTGATAATAACAATGGCAGCCCCACATAAAGAAAAGAGCATATTTGTTGGTGAGAAAAAGCCCTGTATTAAATAATTAAAAACAGCATCAACTATATTAAAAAGAATACCAACAGCAAGTCCTGGTATAAGGCCAAGATAAAAGATTATTGCAACGGTAAAAACTGTATCAAAGAATAAAGGAATATTAAAAGTGTCAAAAACTAAAAAGGTGGCAATTAAATTTAAAAAAATAGATGCTATACAAAATAATGTGATTTTCCAGCTGCGTTTCATATTTATATTATAGTCTATTTTACAAAAATCTCCTATAATTATTTTATGAATCTGGATGATTTAAATGAGGAACAAAGGCAGGCCGTTACAACTACCGAAGGTTATGTTCGTGTAATTGCCGGAGCAGGTTCTGGAAAAACCCGTGCACTCACCTGGCGTTTTGCCTATCTTGTAAACGAAATCGGAATTCTTCCTTCGCATATTCTCTGCGTTACCTTTACAAATAAGGCTGCCGCAGAAATGCGTAAAAGAATCCGAGAGCTTACCGGTGATAATGACACAGGCTATGTTTCTACTTTCCACGGCTTTTGTGTAAGTGTTCTTCAGGAAGATTCAAATGCAGTGTCTTATCCAAAAAGTTTTCTTGTTCTTGATAATTCAGACATCAACGCAATGCTCCAGATTATTTATGAAGAACGCGGTCTCACCCTTCGCCAGATGACTTTCAGCCATGCCCGTGACATGATAGAAATACGTAAGATTTTTAAGGAGCCTCAGTATTACGAAGACCTCATTACAATGTCGCTCGAACAGATTCATCAAAAGTATATGGCTGCAACAAAAGCCGATGACATTATCTTTTACGGCTATCTCTATCAGGAAAAAAAGTGCTTTGGTCTTGATTACAATGACCTTCTCAAATTCGTACTTTATATTTTCCAGACAAATGAAGCAATCCGCCAGAAGTGGCAGGAGCGCCTTGAATACATAATGATAGACGAGTTTCAGGATATTGATCTTATACAGTACGAGCTTATGAAGGCCCTCTGTCCTTATCATAATAACCTCTTTGTAGTTGGCGATCCTGACCAGACAATTTATACCTGGCGTGGTGCAGACATCCGCTATCTTCTTGAGTTTGATAAAAAGTTTCCTGGCGTTCGTACAATCATGATGAACAGAAACTACAGAAGTACTTCCCAAATATTAGCCGTCGCTAACAGCCTGATTGGAAAAAATAAAGGAAGAATAAAAAAGGATTTAGTAAAGGGGGAAGCCTCCCCCTCGCTTCAGCCCGCTTCGCGGTCTTCCGCTACCTCCTCTCCTAGGGGCGCTGCCCCTAAAACCCCGCTCCCGTCTTACTACCATGGTGCTTCTGCAGAAGATGAAGCAGAATACATCACAAAAAAAATCCGGGAACTTATCGGGCTCAATTATGAACTCGGCGACATTGCAATACTCTATCGTGCCCACTTTGTAAGCCGGCCAATAGAAGAAGTTTTCCAGCGTGAAAAGATTCCTTATACCCTGAATTCAGGACTTCCTTTTTTTGACCGTGCCGAAATAAAGGATGCCCTCTCATATCTCAGAATGATTGCATATAAAGATGACCTTTCATTCCTTCGTACTGTAAATCAGCCGAAAAGAAATGTTGGTGAAAGGCGTATAAAGGCTCTTAAAGAGTTTGTTGAGGCTAACGGAGGCTCTCTTTACGATGCCCTCAAGCTTATGGTTGGAGACCCGCTTTTTGCAAATACAACTGCACAAAAATATATAGACCTCATTGAAAGTTTTTCTTCAACATATCATGGCCGTCAGATTTCAGAAGTCTTCAGTCATATAATGAACGAAAGCGGTTATGAACTTGCATTAAGAACAGAAGGCAGCCAGGAAAGACTTGATAATCTTGCAGAATTAAAACAGTCAATTTACGAATACGAAACTTCTTGTGGTGAAGAATGCACTCTTGAAAATTATCTTGCCCATGCCGCTCTTTATACAAATGCTGATATAGCAAATACAAAAAATGCAATCCGCCTTATGACAGTTCATACAGCAAAAGGTCTTGAGTTCCCTGTTGTATTTATTAGTGGCTTAAACGAAAATACTTTTCCAAGCAAAAAGACAGACACCCTTGAAGCAATGGAAGAAGAACGCCGCCTTGCCTTTGTAGCAGTAACGCGTGCCCAGAAACTTTTGTATCTTACAGAAGCAGAAGGCTTTTCTCAGGTAACAGGCGGACGTTATCCTTCACGTTTTATTTTTGACATTGACCGGCCGCTGCTAAATTATGAAGTAGAACTTCCTCAGCAGCTGATTGCTAAAACAAAGCTTTATGTTCAGGAAAGCCAGACTAAGCTGCAAAAAAAATCCGAGCTCGCAGGCTTCGCCAAAGGCGACACCGTTGAGCACGGAATCCTTGGTCGCGGAATCGTCTTAGAAATTGATGAAACCGCCAAAACCTACACGGCGCAAAGTTTGTTTACCCACACCCTAAAAAACCTTACAAGCCACGCCACGCCCAGAAAAACCGAACGCCCGACTACAC
>SFOB01000149.1 GCA_004554075.1 Treponema sp. | reverse complement strand
AATAGCTTCTCCAAATCCTCTACAGGAGGAAGTAGTTTCTTCAGTCTGTCATCCATGTCGGCAGAAGTCTTGTATGTTGCTACGCCCATCGGCTTGTCATAGTCTTGGATAACATATTCCACGAATTTCTTGTTTGCACTTTTACAAAGAATAATGCCGATTGATGGATTCTCATTGGGTTTGCGAACCTCATCATCAAGGATGCGCAAATAGCCTACCAACTGCCCCAGATAAGCAGTCTTGAATGGGCCGTCTTTGAGTTCCACACAGACAAGGGCTGACAACTCTCTGTTGAAGAATAGTAAATCGGGGAACTGTTCTATTCCGAACTTCTCCAAATGATATTGGTTGCCTACAAATGTGAAGTCACGTCCAAAAGTCATGATAAAGTCCTTCACATTGTTGATGATGCTTTGTTCTATCACCCGTTCATCCCGATCTTTGTCACGGACAAACAGCTCTTCCGTATTAATATAGTCCAGCAGATACTCATCCTTAAACATTGTGATGGCACGGTAGGCTTGCAGCTGGTCGGGGATAGTCCGTCTGAAGTTGTTGGGCAATGATCCTTGGTGATTGTATAAATCATCTTTCATCAGTTGTTCCAAATCTTCACACTTTACTTTGTAGTCTACAGCGAATTGGATATAGAACTTACGCTCCTCATACGATTTTACGTTCGACAGAATCGCCGTATGATGAGTAAAACTGAGACTGAAGAATGCTGCAATGGGGAAATCTGGCGAGACCGTCAGTTGCAACTGACGGATTTCATCCTTACCTTGTATTTCGGCAGTCGGAACTGCCAAATTAGAATCTTTGTTCGTTTCAACTAACGAATTTTGTTTGTCATTCTCCAATTTGGCAGTTTGGACTGCCAAATTAGGACTTTCAAGGATTTGCCATTCTTCGTAGAAGGTTCGCATATTCCTTAGGTTGCGAGCTGAAAATCCTCGAAGACCAGGCAGCTCCTTTCGCAATTGTTCGCTGATACCCTCAATAAAACCTTTTCCCCAGTTCTTTGTCCGAGTATTAGCAGAGACATATCTGCCAATGCCATAGTAAAGAGCCAGTTGTTCTTGATTCACAGCACCTAACGCTCGCTGTTGGCTTTGCAGAATCGCATCCTTTATAACTTGCACAGCATTGGCAAATTTGTCCTTTGCAGGAATCATTTTTTTAGTTTCTTCCATATATTATTGACATTGGTTTTTATTACTATTTATAATGCTACAATTCTTGCTTATATAGATAAGATGGCACATTTTGTAACGGCTTACTTATGATGCCCCCAGAGTACATTACATACAAGTATCTGTATGTTCTTGTCATTGCAACATAAAGGGCTTTTTGCGTCTCTTTATCGTTCGCCCCTTCATAAAAGGGCAAAATAACAGTTTCAAATTGAAGGCCTTTTGCACTATGGTATGTCATCAATTTGGGGAGGTCTGTTGTAAAATCAAGTGTTACTCTGTTTCGTTTATCATTGTAGCCAGCATTATATTTAAACTCACAGGGGAAGTTTAGGTCATTGAATGCATTCATCGTTGAAAGTACCAAATCGTTATTCGGTACCAAGATACCGACATTCTTCATGTTCTTTTTTGAAATAATGTCAATTATCGCTTCAATTTGTGACTTTTCATCGTCAAACTTGACGAACCTTGGTAGTTCTGTTTCTTTGCTTTGATAAATAGCCTCGGCATAAGGATTCGCATCTATTGCTACATACTCTTGTGTAATTTTTGCGACAGTCTTAGGCAACCGATAATTGCTGTTAAGATTAGAAACTGCAATACCTGTCATGTCAGACAACTCCTTTATGCTTAAGGTCTGTTTGATTCCTTTATAAATCGATTGTGCTGTATCACCAAAGAAAAAGAAACACTTTCTTGCAGCTCTGATAAAATCATTTATCTCGCCACGAGAGAAATCCTGGATTTCGTCAACGATTATATAGTCAGCTGACGGTTTTCCTGCATCAAGCCACTGCCAATGATAATAAAAATATTTTTCCGTCTTAGGGGTTGGCTCTCCTTGTTGCATATAACGATTGAGAGACTTTGTGTATGCAATCATGATAACATCGCCTCCTTCGTCTAAAATTTGCTGAGCTTTATACATTGCGATAACAGATTTTCCACTGCCCGCGCAACCTGATACAATCATAGAGTGTTCAAGCTCGCGTTCTATCAGACCTATTTGCTCAAAATCAAGAGAGTCTTTGCCAACGTTGAATTCCTTCAAGACTCTTTCCTTCATGCCAAATCTTTTTTTCTTTGGCTTATCGACTTTCTCATCATTATCAATAACTGTTCTTTCTTTATTCGGGGCAAGTTCCTTTTCTTCTTGAAGTTTTTGCGACAATTCAGCTATTTGTTCAACTATAGCATGTTCTTCTTCCTGGATCTTTTCTGAAGATACCTTCATACCCTCCTCCAGTTGAGCTGTTAATTGTTCAACTTTTGACTGCGCCTCTAATTTAGCCTTATCAGCTTCCAGTTTGTCGGCCATGGCCTGAAGGATTTCTGCTTTTTGTTGATTTATTAATAGCTCTTTACTGTTCACCTCCTTTTGGTGTTCAACTTTCAAGTTGTTGAGTTGTGACAAAAGATCTTCAATTTGAGTTCGCAATGTATTAGCTTCTTCAGTTTTTCTTGCAAGCAATGTTGCTGTTGAATAATGTTTTCCGTTATGAGGTTTGTCTTTATCAAAGAGATCTTGCGGCAATATGGAGGTGTCCGAAAAATCTGTCACCAAAGCTGACTCATCTATTCTTATTTCCCGCAAAAAAGAGAAAATATCTTCATCAGAAATAGAAACTTCCGATGTCCTGCCAGTTTTATAGTCCTTAAACTCTGATGATAATATATCGTGCATTACATTTCCCATATTTTCTAAATCGGAAACATAAATCCATGATTTATTTGTACGGTCAAAATCGTCAGAGTATGATTTCAACTTAGTGAATACAACAAGCCCTTTAATGTCACTACGTTGTATTTCAGTTAGATAATTGTTTTCACCGATAACACGTCTTAAAATTCTCTGATTCTTTTTCAGTTGTTCAAATACTGTTTTGCCACCAGCTCCGCCTTTAATGGTTTTGTTGCCACACAACCATTCTCCATTTTGTCTGGCAATGACATCACCTTCATAATCTTTAAATTCAACTATGATAACAGCATCATTCTTTATGATAAGTCCATCGAGATTTGCTTCGCCGATATTTACGTTACCAATAAATAAAGCTGTTTCGTCTCTACCATCAAAATAGTCATATAATGATTGGGCGGCAGCTCCAAACTGACGTATTTCATGAGCATGACCTGCTCGCTGACATTCGTATACTATTAAGCTCATACTTTATATTTTTTAATTACCATATCCAGATACACTTACGATGAACACAAAACCTTGTTCCTTGGCGGCATCGCACCAGCCACTTGCGAAAGGTTTTGGTGGTATATGGCGATATTTCCATGGATTACTTTCGAAGTCTTTTTGACGTCTTATGTCTGTAGCCAGTGTATCTTGATATGTCCAATAAAACACATCACTTACAAAATAACCGTTCAATTGACTTATGTCTTTCTCCTCCATAGTTTTTCTTATGGAACTGGAGGAAGACAATTGACCTACAGTCATCGCACCACACTTTACATCATAGAAAGTGTAACCTCCCGCTATACGTTTTTGTATAGCTATTGGGGCGTTTTTCTCTACTTTGTTTACAATGTTGGTATTATTACCAAACCCATACTGCCCTGCATTATAACCAATATTATAATTGTCAAGTCCAGGATGTCGCTCTCTGATTCCAAGAGAAGTGTCATCACCGGCATATTTCCTAATAGCTTTTACTGCATTCTCACGAGCTCCAAGGTATGCCATGAGGAATTTGCGAGCACGTGTAAAAGCGACATAAAGAAGACGACGTTCTTCTTCAATACACTCTTTATCATGATTTGTTAATGGCATGGTCATATCAACTTCTTCGAGGGGGTCAAAGGGAAGAGATGCAACTGAAGGAGTTACAATCACGGCATCAAATTCCAAGCCCTTAACCTTATGCATTGTCGTTAGAACGACATCCATTTGCTTATCTTGGAGTATTCTCTGACTCTGATATTTGTCATATATCTTGTATAACTGTGGGTTATCTTCGGCCAAAGATAGTTTTATAGCCTCTGCCATTTCACTATAGGTATGCCTTTCCTCATCACTAGCTGCGAAGTCCAGATAATCAAGAACTAGAGTATATGCGAAATCCAGATAGAAGCTATCCCAGTTCTTAAGCTTCGCAATCCACCCAGAGACACTATTCTTAATCCAATTTTTAGTCTGATCATTTTCCAAAGCTAAAGGTTTGTC
>SFOB01000010.1 GCA_004554075.1 Treponema sp. | reverse complement strand
AAACCAAGATGCTGACGCGTTTCCACTTCGGCATGTTCGCAACGATATTTTCCATCACGAATTGGTTTCCCCTTTCAAAAAGATCGTAAAAATGCAACGCGACCTGGTCCGCATAGTAGTCTTCGCCATACGCATAGACCGAGATAATTTTCCAGCCGCCACCTTTCTTCTTTGCAAAGGCATCCATGCTATCCGAAGAAACCGTCAAGAAGTAGCTTCCGTTCAGCAGTTCCGCCTGAGTTTCCGTGACATTGGCCGTTTCGCCGCGGCCCTTCGCAATATTGTTGCAGGTTTCGCGGGTACGGATAAAGTCTGTCGAAGCGTAGTAGAAGGACTCGTCGCCACCGGAGAGCTTTTCGCCAACAGCCAAGGCCTGCGCAACCCCCACTTCGGTCAGCTGAGACTCCTGGCCCAGTCCCGATTCGCGTTCTGCATGGCGCAGCACATAGGCGATTCTGTAGGTTTCAGGAGCAGCCTTGTAGATATCGCCCACATCGTAGAAACCGTTTGTATCAGGAATTACAGATAAAGTTTTAGCAGCGGCAAATGTGGCAGTAATCGGCGGAACATCACCACCCTGATCGGTTGCAGAAGATACTCCTTCGCCAGAGTTTCCTCCATTGTCCGGCGCCGAAGCCGAGGAGGCTGGAGCGGGGGGAAGGCCTTCCCCTACTTACAAGGAGATTAAATATGGCACTGAGATTGTACAATACTATGGGACGTAAAATGGAGGAGTTTAAGCCGATTGTGGAAGGACAGGTTGGTTTTTATGGCTGTGGTCCTACGGTTTATAACTATGCGCATATCGGAAATCTGCGTGCTTATGTTTTCCTTGATGTTCTTGATAAGACTCTTTCTCTGCTCGGTTATAAAATAAAGCATGTTATGAATATTACTGATGTCGGACACCTTACTGATGATGGCGACAACGGTGAAGATAAAATGAAGAAGTCTGCGGCTGAGCGCCACCAGAGTGTGCTTGAGGTTGCTAACTTCTACACTGACGCTTTTATGAAGGATATTGATGCTATGAATATCCGCCACCCGGATGTTATCTGCCGCGCTACAGAGCATATTGACGACATGATTGAGCTGATTAAAAAGATTGAAGCTAACGGCCACACTTATATGGCTGGCGGAAATCTTTATTATGATATTTCTACTTATCCTGATTACGGAAAGCTTGCAAACCTTAATCTTGATGAACTTAAGGCTGGAGCCGGTAAACGTAAGGTAGTTGTAATTGACGAAAACAAGCGTAACCCTGGTGACTTTGTTCTCTGGTTCACGAAATCTAAGTTTGAAGATCAGGCTATGACCTGGGATTCTCCTTGGGGACGCGGATATCCTGGCTGGCACATTGAGTGTTCTGCTATGAGTATGAAGTATCTTGGTAAGCATTTTGATATTCACACAGGCGGTATTGACCATGTGCCTGTTCACCATACAAACGAAATTGCTCAGTCGGAAGGATCTTTTGACGAGGCTGAGCGTGCTAAGGGGCCTTGGGTAAACTACTGGATGCACAATGAGTTCCTTATCCTTGAAGGCGGTAAGATGAGTAAGTCTTCTGGTAACTTTATTACCCTGCAGACTTCATTGCCTCCAGAGCGCGGTTTCTCTTTGAAGGATAAGGGCTTTGCTCCTCTGGACTACCGCTTCTTCCTTTTGGGTGGTCACTACAGAAAGCAGCTGGTATTCTCTCTTGATGCGCTTGAGTCTGCTAAGAACGGCCGTGCGGCTTTGAATGCCCGTGTTGCAAAACTTCTTGCCCGCGCTAATGATGAAGAAAAACTTGGTCTTACACGCGAAAACTTTACAGACAAGCTTGCCAGCCTTGCTCTTGATGAAGAGGGTATGGCTAAGTTCCGCGAAGGTCTTGAAAATGATCTTGCTACTCCGGTTGCTATGGCTGCTATGCAGAAGGTTGCAGGCGGAAAGGGCGGTGTAAAGGCTTCTGTTGCACTTGCAACTGTTTTGAAGATGGACAGTGTTTTGAGCCTTGATGTAATCAAGAATGCATTTGATGTGCTTGATGAGCAGGCTGCAATGAATGGTGGTGCTGGAGCTGCCGGCGCGGCTGCAGATGCTCATGCCGGAGACCCTGAGGCTGCAGAAATTGATGCTCTTGTTGCTGAAAGAACTGAGGCTAAGAAGAATAAAGATTTTGCCCGTGCAGACGAAATTCGTAACCAGCTGACTGCCCGCGGTGTTATTATTATTGATACACCGACTGGTCCAACCTGGAAACGCGGTTAATTCCTGAAAATAAGAATAAATTAAGAAAGTATTAAGAATTTTGTAACTTTTGGGATAGTTTTGTGTTTGATAATATAGTTGGAAATCAACAGGAAGAAAATATTGCTTTAAATGCGGCTAATCCGGTTGATTTTAAGAAAATTTATGATGCAACAATGCAGATGCTCTTTAAGGTCTCTTACAGGATTGTAAATGACGAAGAGGCTGCGGAGGATCTGGCTCACGACTCTTTAATTAAAGCGAACGAGAAGGAGCTGGTTTTTCCTTCAATTAACGATGCCAAATACTGGCTTATTCGGGTTGTAAAGAATGCATCTATTAATTACATAAAACGTAAAGACCGTGAGCGCAAGGCTTACGAAAAAGTCCTTTATGAGGATCATAGAAAAGCGGACACAGGGGAAGTTGACCTGCTTAAGGCTGAGTCCATAAGCAAGGCAAGGGAAGCTCTGAAAAAACTGCCGGAAAATCTACAGGATGTTCTTATGCTCAGGGAATATGCAGACCTGAACTATAAGGAAATCGGAAGGATTCTGGGCATTACCGAAGGTAATGTTAAGGTTAGAATTTTCAGAGCAAGGGAACAGCTGGTAAAAATTATAGGAGAAGATAATGTCTTTTTGCCCGAGTAAAGATATTCATTCTGTTTACCTCGACGGAGAACTGCCTGAAAACTACAAGGCTGAGTATGAGCTTCATGTTTCGCACTGCGAAAAGTGCCGTAAAGAGCTTGAACAGTTAAAGGCTGTTCGTTCACTTTTTAAGGCAGATTCAGATTCTCTTAATCTGGACCAGCACTTTATGGATGAAAGCTTCCAGCGTCTGCAGATTAAAATGGCTTACAGCCGTAACGTTGGAAAAGTTCCTCAGAAATCTCCATTTAAAGTTATTAGTTATGTTGCATCGGGCGTAGCTGCTGCGGCGGTTCTTGCATTAGTACTGCCTCTTGGGTTAAAATCAAATAAAGCTCCTACTGAAGCTTCTACTGTTGCAGCAAGACCTCTTATTCAGTCTGTAAATCCTGTTTCTGCAGTACCGGTTACTGCGGTTTCTACCGGAACAAAGGCTAATGGAAATAATGTTGCTTTTGATAGTGGAAGAAGCGTTGTCGTTTCTGGTAATATACAAAACGTTGTTTTGTCTTCTGAGAAGAAGAGAAAAAGCTCTTCTGCATTTGTAAAAAATGTAAGTGATGTTGATGTTTTAAGACCAGATTTTCAGGACGAAGCAATTTCTATAAAGATTACAGTTCCTGGCATGGGTGATTTTCCGGTAACTACTGAAATCAACGTTCCAATGGAACTTGTATCAGGCAGACATTAGTGGATTCTTCTGGAAAGTTCAGTTATTCTTTGAGGAAGTATCCGGTTGTCCGGGTACTTTCTGTTGTTTTTATAATAAGTATAATTCTCGGTTCAATTTATCTCATTGGTTTCAGGAACAAGCCGGTTCCTGAAATTACTTCTGTTGTTCCTCCTGTAGGCTCTCCCGGTGACCTTGTAATAATTAATGGTGCAAATTTTGGTCAGGTACGCGATATGGGTTATGTAGAAATTGCAGGCTCAAAGCTTACTGCTTCTTCTTATATTTCCTGGACAGACAACTGTATAAAATTTGTGCTTCCTGCAAATGTTCAGGATGGACTGCTTGTTGTTGGCACAAAAGAATTACGTTCCAAGCCAGCTCTATTTGCAAATGAAGTTGATATTCCGGTTCCTGTTCCTGCAGTTCAGCAGGTGACAAAGCCTCTTATTACAATGCTTTCTGCAGATAAGGTGAGTGTTGGAGATCTGCTTGTAATTTCGGGAAATAACTTTGGTGATTCAAAAAATCAGTCTAAGGTATTTTTTACTATGGATTGCAATAATAAAATCAGTGAAGCAGAATATAAGAATATGATTATGCTTACTGAAAATATGATTTCTGCAAGTGAAGATGATTTTGACTATATTTCATGGTCTAATACAGAAATTACTGTCAGGGTTCCGGATGGAGCCTACAGCGGCGTTGTTGTTGTAGATACAGGAAGAGAAAAATCTGATCCTAAAGAAATTACTATTAATACTGATGCGGGAAGAAAGGAATATCTGAATAAAAAGATTTATCTTGTTCAGTACACTGCTGATATTGCAGATGTTGTTACAGATGATGTTTCTACAATTACCCTGCGTTGTCCGCTTCCTTTTACCTGCCCGGCCCAGCCTAACATTGAAATTACAGAAGTTCTGCCGGAACCGATTCTTATGAACTATCAGAATAATCTTATTCATCAGATTACAAAAAGCCGTAATAATACACCAAAGAGTGTGTTTAAGCAGACTTTTGTACTTCCTGTTTTTGAGGTGCGTTCGAAAGTAAATCCTGTAAAAATTGGAAACTATAAGAATACTGATAAAAATCTTTTGAGTGCGGCATTACGTTCAGATGCTCTTGTACCAAGTAATTCAGAAGAAGTAAAAGAACTTTGTGAAAAAATTGTCGGCAAAGAAAAAAATGCCTGGAACAAGGCTAAGCTGATTTATAATTTCATGTGCGACAATTTTAAGATTGAAGCAAAGGTTCGTAACGGAGATTCTGATGTTCTTGACCTGATTAAAAAGGAAAGGGGCGATGCTTACGATTTTGCAGTTATTTATACTGCACTTTTGAGAGCCGCAGAAATTCCGGCTTATACTGATGGTGGTGTACTTGTAAATCAGGATTTGCAGAGTCAGGCTCACTGGTGGTGCGAATTCTATATTGATAAGGTAGGCTGGATTCCTTGCGACCCTGCATTGGGAGCAGGTCTTGAATATAAGCGCTGGACAGACAGTGATGTTACTGATGAAAGGACATATTATTTTGGAAATATGGATTCTCATCATATTCTCTTCTCTCGTGGCTGGAGTCAGCTTAAGCCTTTCAGTGCGGACAGTAAGATTGTTCAGCAACCTAGAAGCTTTGCCCTGCAGTCTATCTGGGAAGAGGCAAATAAAGATACAGCAAAATATAGCAGCTACTGGTCTGTACCGGTAGTGAAAGGAGTATACTAATGACAAAGATTTTAAGTGTTGGTGGTTCTATTATTGCTCCGGATAAGCCGGACAGCACTTTTTTGAGTGAGTTTGTAACAATGTGTAAAAAATGGCTTGATGCAGACAAGCAGAACCGTTTGATTCTGGTTGCCGGCGGTGGAGCTCCTGCACGTGTATATCAGAATGGTTTGAAAGAAGTTTGTGAAAAGACTGGAGATGCCTTTGACGCAAATGCTGCAGACTGGATTGGAATTATGGCAACAAGACTGAATGCTCAGCTGCTTAAGGCTTGCTTTGGTTCATACTGTAAAAATGATGTTGTTTATAATCCAACTCTTGAAGACCTTGCTTTTGACGGTCAGGTGCTTGTTGCTTCGGGCTGGAAACCAGGATTTTCTACTGATACAGATGCAGTTTATCTTGGCGAAAAATTTGACGCTAAGACAATCGTAAATCTTTCTAACATTGAAAAGGTTTATACTGATGACCCACGTAAAAATCCAGATGCAAAACCTCTTGATACAATCAGCTGGGCAGACTTCCGCAAGATGGTTGGTGACGAATGGACTCCTGGAAAGAACTGTCCTTTTGACCCGATTGCTTCAAAGAAAGCGAGTGAGCTTGGTATGAAGGTTATTTGTGCCGGTGGAAAGAATATTGCAAACATTCAGGCAATTCTTGAAGATAAGGAATATTTTGGTACTACAATAGGCTAGGGGGCGTTGCGGGGGCGAAGCCCCTGCAGGAAGGGTAGGACGCAACGCGCTCGATCAATCTCGCGAGCCATTCTTTCGATAAGCCTAAAAAATGCATATGCATTTTTTTTAACGGCTTTTCGATGTTAGGCAAGTGCGGCCGTAGGGAGGGGCTCCTCCCTACTTAATAATTAAAATTTTCCATATTTACCAGGTTGGATTCCAGCTTTTGACCATATTGAGGGTCTGTGGCCCAGGTGCCGGCTAACTGATAAATAGTTTCTATGTATTTTGTTTTGTGGACCCAGTTGTATCTCGGGTCCACAAGTTCTTTATGGAGGGTAACGTCTTCTGTAGTGGCATAGGCCTGCAGATGCTGAATGTGGGCGCGAACTCCAAGCTCTTCTGTTTCAAAAATCTCGCCAGGGTGTTCTGCATCCATAGCGCCAAGACCGCAGTAGTTGTGAAACTCCGGCTGAACAAGGCCACCAAAGCGGAGAAAACCAGTTTCAAGGCACATCTGGGCAAAAGCTACGTCTGAATTGATTCCTTCGGCAGCTGCTTCATCTATATAATACTGGGCAAACTGGATTATGTGGGCGTGGTCTGCTTCTGAGTTGCGGCTTATAAAATAGGCTGCAAGCTGTTCTGCTGTCAGCTGGCCCTGGTCCATGATGCGGCGTGAAATTTTGATGCTTTCTCTGTGGCGTGGCAGGGATGCACATGAAAAAAGTGAAAGAAATGTGCAGGCAATAAATGCTGTCAAGAAAGTTGTAAATACGGCCGGTAAAAACTTACTCTTAATATAATCTTTAATCATAGTCTTATTTTCGGAATCTCAAAAAAAATCTGAAATTTTGAAAAAATTTTTTGGAAAAATCGCATTTTTTCGCATATCTATTCAACTATATATATGAGGAATATATGGAGGCTATATGGAAAAGATTAAGCCTGATGTGCGGGAAAAAGCGATAGAGCATGGATTTTCTTTCCTTTTTGATGAAGAACTGGTAATGCTGATTCTTGGGGCGGGGACAAAGCAGATTCCGGTTGAACTTATGGCAGAAAATATTGTTGATGTTCTGGATGATTTTGATACTGAGGATATTGTTGAAAATCTTATGCAGATAAAGGGTGTTGGACAGGGGAAGGCCCTTGCTGTGGCGGCGGCCCTGGAGCTGGGAAGGCGGCGAAGCAGTCATTTAAGGGCGCCGGTAAAAACACCCTGCGATATTGTGCCTTTTTTGAAAAATTATGCTGTTAATGAAAAAGAGCATTTTCTCCTTGTAACCTTAAATGGCGGGCAGGAAATTATAAAGATTCATGTTATTTCAGTAGGTACTTTGAACCGCACTCTTATTCATCCGCGGGAAGTTTTTTCGGTTGCAATGAAGGCCAATGCTGCGGCGCTAATTGTGAGCCATAATCATCCTTCCGGGAACTGTCAGCCTTCGGAAGAGGATATTGCTGTAACTGAGACTCTGGAAAGAGTTTCGGTAATTATGGGAATTGAGCTTTTAGACCATGTGATTGTGAGCCGGGAATCTTATTTTAGTTTTCTTGAGCATAAAATGATTTGCGGGAAAAAGAATGCAAGGCCGGTGGACAGGGTTGCGCTTTAGTCGTGGACCAGGGCAGGTGACAGTTTTTTTCCTTGTTAAAAAATCTTGTTTTTATTAAATTATATATATGAAACTTTATTCTCGAACTCAACTTATCCGTTGCACTCTTATTTGTGTTCTGGCTGCAGTGCTGCTTACTGTGGCAGTTTGTGTAAATATATCAAAGAAAAAGAATTCTAAGGCTGCTGGCGCTGACGCTGCGGAGCTTATGGAGGTTGAAAATGACCCCGCAGAGCTTGAGCTTGCTGCTGAGGAAAGCTCTTCTATAGAAAGTGCGGTGGCTTTCCTGGAGCAGAATCCTGCTTCTGTTATTTCTGTTGCTGCCGGCAGTGGCTCTGGTTCGGGGTCTTATACCCAGGAAGAAGTTCAGAATATCAATGTTTATTCGCTTTGTAATGAAGCGGTAGTAAACATCAATACTCAGGTTACTGCTTACGACTGGTTCTTACAGCCTTATGTTCAGGATGGCGGCAGCGGAAGCGGTTCTATTATTGATAAGCGTGGTTACATTCTTACAAACGTTCATGTAATTGCGGATGCTACTAAAATTTATGTATCTCTTTTTGACGGAACTCAGTACGAGGCAGAGGTTGTTGGAACTGATCTGGACAGTGACCTTGCCGTGATTAAATTTACACCGCCGGCCGGCATGGAACTTAAGACAATTGCTTTTGGAGATTCTTCGTCGCTTAAGGTTGGTCAGCGTGTTATTGCAATCGGAAACCCATTTGGTCTTGAACGAACAATGACTACGGGAATCGTTTCGGGCCTTGGTCGTCCTATTCAGAATTCAAATAACAGAATAATCCGTAATATGGTGCAGACGGATGCAGCAATTAACCCTGGTAACTCTGGCGGTCCTTTGCTTGATACAAGCGGCAAGATGATTGGTATAAATACCATGATTCAGTCCAGCAGTGGAAGTTCTGCGGGAGTTGGATTTGCTGTTCCTTCTGAGACAGCAGTAAGAGTTGTTGCAGATTTGATTAAGTACGGAAAGGTTCAAAGGGGAACAATAGATGCAACTGTCATTCAGTTGAGCAGACGTATTGCTCAGTACGCCGGACTTGATATTACAAGCGGTGTTTTAGTTTCGGAAGTAAAACGCGGTGGAAATGCAGAGAGTGCCGGTTTGAAGGGGGGGACAGAGGCTGCTTATTATGGTTCAAGACGTGACATTATTTATATTGGCGGTGACGTAATTACTCAGATTGATAATATTGCTGTTACTTCACTTGCAGATTATTATTCTGCACTGGAAAGCAAGAAAGCGGGTGATGTGGTAACGGTTGTCGTTCGTCGTAACCGGAAGAATGTTACCCTGAAGATAAAGCTGGTGGAAAGCTAGGATTTGTAATGAGAAAATTCGAAGTTGTGTCGCCTTTTGAGCCCAGTGGGGATCAGGGGCAGGCAATAGATAAACTCAGCGAAGGTTTTTTGAGAGGAGATAAATTTCAGACTCTTAAGGGCGTAACTGGCTCTGGAAAGACCTTTACCATGGCAAAGATAATTGAGCGGGTTCAGAGACCTACTCTTATTATCAGCCACAACAAAACTTTGAGCGCTCAGCTATACCGCGAGTTCAAATCTTTTTTTCCAAATAACGCTGTAGAATATTTTGTCTCTTATTATGATTATTATCAGCCGGAAGCTTATGTTGCGGCACGCGACCTTTATATTGAAAAAGACTGTGACATAAACCGGGAAATAGACCAGATGCGTCTTAAGGCAACTTACAGTCTTATGGAAAGACGGGATGTTATTGTAGTTGCTACTGTTTCCTGTATTTATGGTTTGGGTATGCCAGATGTTTATAAGGGCATGCGTGTGCATGTTGAAGTAGGGCAGACTTTTGATCCTAAGAAGTTTGCCAACAAGTTGATTTCCATGCAGTATTCAAGAAACGACAATGTGCTGGAACGAGGTAACTTCCGTATTAAGGGTGATGTAATTGAAGTTTTTCCGCCTTACATGGAAACCGACGAGGCTTACCGTATTTTACTGGACTGGGAAGATGTTGTCAGAATTCAGCGCTTTAATGTACTGAATCGTGATGTCACAGGCGAGCTGGATGAAACGGTTTTCTATCCGGCAAAGCACTTTGTTGTTCCTCAGGATAAATTAATTGATGCTACTGACAGAATCCAGAAGGAAATGGAAGAGCGGGTAGAAGAATTGAGGGCTGCTGGAAAAATGCTCGAGGCAGAACGCCTTAAAACCCGTACAACTTATGATATTGAAATGCTTAGGGAAATGGGAACCTGCCCTGGTATCGAAAATTATTCTGGCCCGATAAGCGGACGTGCAAGGGGTGAGCCTCCTGCAACTCTCCTTCATTATTTTCCGGATGATTTTCTCTGCATGATAGATGAGGCTCATGTTTCTGTTCCGCAGATTGGCGCTATGTATGAAGGCGACCGAAGCCGCAAGCAGAATCTTATTGATTTTGGTTTCCGCCTGCCTTCTGCCTTTGATAACCGCCCTCTTAAAAAGGCTGAGTTTGATGCCAAGATGAATCAGATTATTTATGTTACTGCAACACCTCGTCCTGAAGAGATCAAGCAGAGTACACAGGTTGTAGAACAGTTGATTCGTCCTACAGGACTTCTGGACCCTGTTGTTGAAATCCGGCCTAGTGAAGGTCAGATGGAAGATATCTATAAGGAAGTGCGTGAAAGAATTGACCGTCACGAAAGAAGTTTGATTCTGACTCTTACTAAAAAGATGGCTGAGGATCTTACAGATTACCTTACCGAGCTTAAACTCAAAGTAAAATACATTCACTCAGAAATTGATACCTTTGAACGAGTGGAGATTTTGAAGTCGCTGCGTTCAGGTGAAATTGATGTTCTTATAGGAATCAACCTTCTTAGGGAAGGTATAGACTTGCCTGAGGTTTCATTTATTGCTATTCTTGATGCGGATAAAATCGGCTTCCTTCGTTCGGCAACTTCGTTGATTCAGATAATTGGACGAGCTGCCCGTAATGCAGATGGAAAGGTTGTAATGTATGCCGACCATATGAGTCCTGCAATGGAAGAGGCTGTAGGAGAGACAAAGCATCGCCGCGAGATTCAGGAAGCGTATAACAAGGAACACGGAATTACGCCAACGACAATTTCAAAGGCGGTAGAAGATATTCTTGAGCACGAAAAGCAGGATGCAGATGCAAATGCTTCAATGGAGCTTGAGGTTCTTAAGAAAGAGGTTAATCTCTTTAATCCCAAGGAAAGAAAACGTCTTATTAAAGCGCTTACAGAAGAGATGGCTGCCTGTGCTGACCGGATGGAATACGAGCAGGCTGCAGCTTTGCGTGATCAGATACGTGAAATAGAGTCTACCTATGGTAAGGCTTAAAATATAGGAGAAAATAATGAAAAAGATTATTTTATGTTTTCTGGCTTTGACGGCCAGTGTATTTGCATTTGCTAAGGACAAAAACAGTGGAAAACTGAATTATGAATGTCCTGATGTTGATGTTTCGAATTATTATGTAATTGATTTAAGTGAATACAAAAATGCTTCTGTGAATGCTGCAGAAGTATTGTTTAATGCAAATAATTCAAACTCAATTATGATTTACGGCAATGACCCTCGCTCAAAAGAATGGGAAGGTCTTGCAAAGTTAAACTTCCGCGGATTTTCTGACAAAAAGAAAAAGAACTTCAGCAATAAAGAAGCTGCTGAATGGAGATACTTGTATGTTGCTGCAGAGAATAATGCAGACTATATCTATAAGGTTTCTTTTTCTGGAAAAGTTTTAAGACTTGAAGTTAGAGAAAAGAATAACGGCTTTGGTGAAGCAGCTCTTCCTGCATTGAATGAACCAAACACTTATGTATTCAAGATTTCTGACTATGAAGCAGAAGATTATGTTGTTTTCCGTAATTATACAGATAATGAAGATCTGGTTATCAAGCCATATTATTTTGATAAGTCAAAATTTAAGTGGGAAAGAGCTTTAGAGAGAGGAAACCTGCATGGTTTTACTGATACTGATAAGGTTGAAATTGTTGATGAAGGAATTGAAGGAATTAAATATCTTGCTTTGCAGATAGAACCTGCAGGTGACTATGATTTCAGGCTTTTTGAAAATCATAGTGACCTGTATATTGATATCAATGAAAAGGGTACCCGCAAAGCAAAGATTTATATTGATAACTAAAGCTTAGTTACTCCATCGCCGGTTTCGCAAACAAAGAAGCCGGCTTTATAACCGATTGCTTTTTCGTAGGCTGCCTGTACGTTTTCTATGAAACTGTCCAGTTTGTCTTTATGAACAAGAGCAATAGCACAACCGCCGAATCCGGCACCTGTCATACGGGCACCAAGGCAGCCTTCCTGTTTCTGAGAAGTCTCTGCTAAGGTGTCCAGTTCTATTCCTGTTACTTCATAATCTTCTTTAAGCGATTTGTGGCTCGCGTTTAAAAGGCGGCCTAGTTCTTCCAGGTTGCCTGCTTTAAGGGTGCTTGCCGCATCAATTACACGCTGGTTTTCTGCAATACAGTGGCGGGCGCGTTTGTTGAGAATCGGGTCTGCTACAAGGGCGCTGTATTTCTCCCAGTCTGCCGGAGTCAGCTGGCAGAGGGCGTCAATCTTTACTCCGTTATTCTGCAAGATTTTCAGGGCTTCTTCGCACTGGCCGCGTCGCTCATTGTATTTTGAATCAGCGAGCTTTCTGACCTTGTTTGTGTTCATAACAACAAAGCGGTAGTCGCCAAGGTCCAGAGGAACATACTCATATTCAAGAGTGTTGCAGTCCAGAAGTTCTGCGTGATTTTTCTTTCCGGTTGCAATAATGAACTGGTCCATGATTCCGCATTTTACGTTCATAAAATTGTGCTCACTCATCTGTCCCAGTTTTGCAATTTCAATGCGGTCCAGGTCAAAGCCGAAGGTGTCTATAACTGCATAGGCAAAACCGCACTCAAGGGCAGAGGAAGAAGAAATGCCACCGCCGGCCGGAATGTTAGAAGCCATAAGAATTTCAAAACCGCAGTCGAATTTAAAGCCACGTTCCTTGAGCTGGGAAAGAATTCCGTTCAGGTAGTTTGCATAATCATTTGCCTTGTCATAAACAAAGGTCTGGTTTACGTCGAACTCGTAGCTGCCGGGGAAGCGGGCATCGTTGTAAAGAATTTTTGTGTCACTGCGCTTGCGAATTGCGATGTAAAGATAGCGGTTTATGCTGGCAGGGAAAACCTTGCCTCCGTTGTAGTCAATGTGCTCGCCGATAATGTTGATGCGGGCTGGAGAAGAATAAAGACGAACTGATGCCTCTTCGCCGCCGTACATTTTGAGAAAGGCTTCCTTGAGTTCTTGAGGTGTATATTCTTTTGAAGTTATATCGTTTGACATTTTAATCTCCTTGTATATGAGATGCTGAAACAAGTTCAGCATGACAAGTTATTTAATTATCGCAATAAATCTTTCAAAGGCGGCTAAGCCTGCTTCATTGCATTTGTAAACGCCGGCATGCTCCAGAACCTTGCTGAAAACTATTCCGGTTTCTTTTTTGAGTATCTCGATTATAGCGTCTTCTGCAAATCCGGCAAATGAACTATATTTTTCTTTAAGTTCGTCCAGCCAGTCTGCGTGCTTGCTCAGCGCTTCGTCGGCGCGGATGTCGCGGCCAGCAAGAATTGCATCAGCAAGATCCTTGAACTCTGTCTTTAAGCGGCCCGGAAGAATTGCGAGTCCCATAACTTCAATCAAACCGATATTTTCCTTTTTGATATGATGAAGCTCTGCGTGCGGATGGTAGACTCCAAGCGGGTGCTCGGCAGTTGTAATGTTGTTACGGAGAACTAAATCCATTTCGTAGAGGTCACCACGGCGGCGTGCGATAGGATTTAAGGTGTTGTGTTTTTCACCGTCACTTTCTGCATAGATAAAGGCTTCCTCGTCGGTATAGCCACGCCATGCTTTTAGTACATGGTCTGCAAGTTCTACAATACGGTTTTTGTCTGCGCACTTTACGCGGAGCACTGACATAGGCCATTTTACGATTGCAGCTTCTACATCTTCAAAGCCTTTGATTTTTACTGATTTTAGAATTGGAGCCTTTGCCATAGGGAATTCGTAGGCGCCGCCCTGAAAGTGATCGTGAGTTAAAATTGAGCCGCCTACAATCGGCAGATCTGCATTGCTGCCAAGAGTGTAGTGAGGGAACTGAGTAACAAAATCAAGAAGGCGTTCAAAAGTCTTTCTTGAAATGCACATAGGTGAGTGTTCCTGATTAAAAACAATACAGTGCTCGTTATAGTAAACGTATGGAGAATACTGAAAGCCCCAGTCCTCACCTGCAAGCTTCAAAGGAATAATTCTATGGTTGCCACGGGCAGGATGATTTGCACGTCCTGCGTAGCCTTCGTTTTCCTTACAGAGCAGACAGCTGGGGTAGCCTACGGTTTTTGCATTTTTAGCGGCCGCGATTGCCTTTGGATCTTTTTCCGGTTTTGAAAGGTTTATGGTGATGTCCATGTCGCCGTATTCTGTTTTACTGATCCATTTTACATCGCGGCAAATTCTGTAGCGGCGGATATAGTCTGTGTCCTGGCTGAATTTATAAAACCAGTCTGTTGCTTCCTTTGGAGATTTTTCGTAGAGGGCGTGGAACTTTTCCCTGATGTTAGAGGGACGGTCTACGAGAATTGCCATCAGCTTTGCATCAAAAAGGTCCCGGTAAACAACGCTGTCTCCGCCTGTGAGATTATTTTCTACGGCATAGTCGAGAATGCCCTTGAGAATATCTTCCAGATCAGAAACCTGGACCTCTGGAATTGCTGCAGCCTGCTCAGCGTTTTCAAAGCCATCAAGAGCCAACGCTGCCAGCAGCTGATTCTTTACAAAAATCAAATCATCCTTTTGAATGAGTTCTGTTTTCAGGCCATAAGCGGCCAGTCTGTTAATGTTATCAAAAATGTTCATGATACCTCACTGTCATGCTGAACTTGTTTCAGCATCTTGTTAATAGATCCCGAATCAAGTTCGGGATGACAATTTGTTAAATTATATTTTCCTTAAAATAAATATCTATAGGCATATCAATTCTTGAAGGAACTTCCTGATGCAGCATTACAGATTCATAGAGTTTGTGAACTGCTTCGGAGCCCTGCTGTTCCGGCCTCTGACCAATAATGCAGTCTATTGTTCCGTCGAGAAGGCCGGCTTTGTTCTGTTCAACCAGGTCATAGCCGATTACTGTAACGCGGTTTTTCAATCCCTGGTCTGCAATAAAATATGACATAAAGTTTACTTCAGCATGGGGTACGAAAATACCCTTTATATCATTATGTTTTTCAAATAAATCCTTCATGAAGCTGTAAAAGCCGGAATCAGAAAAGTCTGTATAAAGTTCATCGAGTACGGTTGAGTTTCCATCTCTCTGAATAAAATCTGTAAAGCCCCTGATTCTTTCCCTGAGGTTATAGCCCGACGGATACATTCTGATGCAGGCAAACTTTCCGCTGCCCTGGAACATCCTCATGATTCTTCCGGCACAGTAACCGCCCTTGTAAGGATTCTGTGCAATAGTAAGCAGAGGTTGAGTTGTTCCGAGTGGAGTATCAATGAAAACAAAAGGCTTGTCACCAAGCATTGAAATTATTTCCATATGTTCATCCGGAGCAACCGGAGTAGTAATCAGGGCATCAATCTGACCTTCTGCAGAATCCAGAAATTTACGGCATTTTTTTACGGCATCTCCGTCAATCATGCGGTCAAAAGAAACCAGCTTTAATTCAACACTAAGAGGTTTGAGTTGTTCAACGCCCTGCTGCATTCCTTCATAAAGCGCACGATAATAATCACAGCCACTTTCAAGAGTAGGCAGCAGTACACCTATTAAAAAAGGCTTGTTGCTTTTAAGCTGACGTGCAATAGGATTAGGCTGATAACCATACTCGTCTATAATAGACTGAATGAGTTGTTTTGTTTTTTCTGATACACCCTTTCGATTGTGAAGAACTCTGTCTACTGTGCCAATCGAAACATGTGCATGTTCTGCAATTTCAGCTAAAGTCATATAAAAAACCTGCTCCGTGTACGTACACGCTATACGATAACAGAACTTTCCGGAAAATGCAAATATTTTGTTAAAAAATACGGGAATTTACTGAATTTTTGCAAAAAAAGTTTGACAACTGCTATTTTCAGGGTTATAAATGAATTAGAGCGTTATCGTACACGATAACGACAGGAGGAAAAAAACATGAAAAAACTGATTTTGGCTTCACTCTTTGCAGTAACAGCAATGAGTATGCTTTCAGCTGCCCCAAAGGCAAAAGCAAAGAAAGTTCTTAACAAAGACAAACCGCTTGTTTTCTTTAACCGTCAGCCATCTGACCCTACAACAGGTAAAATTGATACAGCTGCAGTTAACTGGAATGACAAAACTTACTATGTAGGTTTTGATGCAGCAGGTGGTGGAGCAGTACAGGGAAAACTTATTACTGACTTCCTTGCAAGTGCTGATCCTGCAAAAATCGACCGCAATGGTGATGGAACAATCGGATATGTTCTTTGTATTGGAGACGTTGGACACAATGACTCTAAAGCTCGTACAGAAGGTATTCGTAAGGCACTTGGAACCTGGAATGGTTCTACAGACCCAACAGTAAAGAAGGAAGGTTCTGTAACAGTTGGCGGAAAGAAGTTCAAGGTTGTTGAGCTTGAAGGTAAAGCTATGACTGGTACAGACGGTTCTACATGGAATGCAAATGCTGCTACAGAAGCTATGGGCGGATGGGCAACAAAGTTCGGAAAAGCTATTGATATGGTTGTTTCTAACAACGACGGTATGGCTATGGGATGTCTCCAGGCTTCTAACTATCCAGCAGGAGTTCCAATTTTCGGATACGATGCTAACGCAGATGCTGTAGAAGCAATTGGTGCAGGAAAACTCTTCGGAACAGTTTCACAGAACGTAGATGCACAGGCTGCTGGTACTCTTCAGGTTATCCGCAACCTCCTCGACGGACTTACAGGTGCAGATGTATATACAAAAGGTTTCTCAGTACCAGACCAGTACGGAAACAAGATTACTCCAGAAGTTCAGTACAAGGCTGACCAGCGTGGACTTTTCGCTCTCAACGGACCAGTAGATCCATCTAACTGGAAGAGCTACACAGAAGGTAACCGCGATGCAGGAATTAAGAAGACAAACGCTCCTAAGAAGAAGGTTCTTCTTACAATCTACAACTCTGCAGATAACTTCCTTTCTTCAAGCTACCTCCCTGCTTTGAGATACTATGCTCCACTTATGGGTATTGATCTTACAGTAGTACAGGGTGATGGTCAGTCAGAAGCAAGCTGTCTCGACAAGTTTACTAACCTTAAGAACTTTGATGCTTTTGCTGTAAACATGGTAAAGACAAACTCTGCTGCAGACTATACAGACAAGCTTAAGTACTAAAAAACTCGCCTGAAGTTCAGGCTTACGGGGGTGCCTGAAGGTAAACGTCACATTAGCCCAGCATGACGATACTTTCGGACACCCTTTTTTGTTATGTTTATTAAAAAATCTGCAGTATAATGGAATTATTATGAGTGATACAGTACTTGAAATAAAGAATCTCTCTAAATCATTTGCGAAAAATACAGTACTTAACGGTATCAATCTCTCCATTAAAAAAGGTTCTGTGATGGGACTGATGGGGGAAAACGGTGCCGGTAAATCTACAATGATGAAATGTCTCTTTGGTATTTACGCAAAGGATGAAGGACAGCTTTCCCTTCAGGGGAAACCAATTGATTTTAAGAGTCCTAAAGAGGCTCTCGAAAATGGTATTGCAATGGTTCATCAGGAATTGAACCAGTGTCTGGACAGAACTGTTACAGATAACCTCTTTCTAGGCCGCTATCCGACAAAGTTCGGAGTTATTGATGAAGCAAAAATGGAAAAAGAGGCTAACAGACTTTTTGCTTCCCTCAACATGAATATCAACTGTAAAACAGTTATGAGAACAATGTCTGTTTCTCAGCGTCAGATGGTAGAAATTGCAAAGGCAGTTTCTTACGATGCCAAGCTGATTGTTCTTGACGAGCCGACTTCTTCTCTGACAGAAAATGAAATCAAAAAATTATTTTCCATTGTAAATGACTTAAAGGCAAAGGGAGTTTCCTTTGTTTATATTTCACACAAGATGGATGAAATTTTCGAAATCTGTGATGAAGTTTCTGTGCTTCGTGATGGAAACATGGTTTTAACAAAAGCCATTAAAGATACGAATATGAACGAGCTTATCTCGGCAATGGTTGGACGTTCTCTGGATAAGCGTTTCCCGGATGTTGATAATGCGCCGGGCGATATATATTTTGAAGTTAAAAATCTTACAACAAAATTTGAACCGATTCTGGAAGATATTTCTTTCTCTGTTCGAAAGGGAGAAATCTTCGGACTTTACGGCCTGGTAGGTGCCGGCCGCAGTGAGCTTCTGGAATCTCTCTTTGGAGTACGAACTATTGCTTCGGGCGAAATGCTTCTTGATGGAAAGCCTCTCCGCTTTACAAGCAGTAAGGATGCAATGGCTCATAACTTTGCCCTTGTTACCGAAGAGCGAAAACTGAACGGAATGTTTGGTAAAGATACCATCAAATACAATACTGTAATTACAAATCTTGAGCAGTATAAAACTCATGGTATTCTTTCAGAAAGAAAGATGGCTGATGCTGCAACCCGCGAAGTTGCCATTATGCATACAAAATGTACTTCAATAGAAGAAAACATTTCGGCCCTTTCAGGCGGAAACCAGCAGAAGGTTATCATTGGAAAATGGCTGGAGCGTAAGCCTGACGTTTTCCTTATGGATGAACCGACTCGCGGTATTGACGTTGGTGCAAAATACGAAATCTACCAGCTGATTATCAAAATGGCAAAAGAGGGTAAAACCGTTATTGTTGTTTCGAGCGAAATGCCGGAAATTCTGGGTATTACAAACCGCATTGCCGTTATGTCTAATCACAGGCTGGCTGGAATTGTAAATACAAAAGAAACTAATCAGGAAGAGCTTTTGCGCCTTTCCGCTAAATACCTTTAATGGTTGTAAAAGGAGATTAATATGGCAGATTTTAATACAGAAATAGAAAAATTAGAGGCAGAAAGCCTTAAACAGCTGGAAGCAGATATTGCTTCAAAAAGCGTAAAGCCTCTGGAAGAAAATGAGGTCTTGAAAAAATATCAGGAGAAGCTTGCAGAACTGAGAGCTGATTCTTCAAAAAAAGCAGAAGCTTCGGCCCTTGCTAAAAAAGCAGTTGCTTTTGCGAATATTCTTTCTGATGCTTATATCAGACAGGTAAACGAAGAAGAGTCTGCAAAGGAAAAAGAAATCCGGGAAAAATATGCAGCCCGCGTTCTTGAAATAAAGGGAGCTACCGCAGCCCGCGTTGCCCAGCTTTCTAAAAAAGAAGAAATCAATGTTGCAAAGTACGAAGGAAACTCTGCTCTCTTTGATGCAAAGAATAAGTTCCAGAATGAAGTTGCAAAATGCCGCAGTGCAAAAAATCAGGCCTATATTGACCATGTAATGTTTAACCGTGCCCTCCGCGACGGCCGAACAAACTTTAAAGAAAACATGACAATGAACTGGAAGAACTACATCAACAATTTTAAGATGTCAAAGTTCATGCTCGACAATGGCCTTTACATTGCAATTCTTGTTTTCTTCATTGTCTGTGTAATTATTGCACCTCTTATGGGAAACGGAGCCTTGCTTTCGCTTCCAAATATTCTTACAATTCTTGAGCAGTCTTCAACCCGTATGTTCTACGCACTTGGTGTTGCCGGTTTGATTCTTATTGCCGGTACCGACCTTAGTGTCTGCCGAATGGTTGCTCTTGGTGCGGTAACAACAGGTTTGATACTGCACCCTTCAAAGAACATTGTTTCTTTCTTTGGAATGGAACCTTGGGATTTTACGGGGCTTCCAATGGGGCTTCGCCTTGTAATGGCTCTCTTCCTTTCAATCTCTCTTTGTGTACTGTTCTCCAGCTTCTCGGGCTTCTTCTCTGCAAAGTTTAAGATTCATCCATTCATTTCTACACTTTCTGCCCAGCTGATTATTTACGGACTTCTCTTCTTTGGAACAAGTGGTACTCCGGTTGGTTCTATTGATCCTGGAATTAAGGATTTGATTGGTGGACGCTGGATTCTTTTTGAGTTCGACGGAGATTTGATAACCTTCCCTAAGCTGATTATACCTGCGGTCATAGCGATTTTTGTTGCCTGGTTTATCTGGAATAAAACAACCTTTGGAAAAAATATGTACGCAGTTGGTGGCAATGCCGAAGCGGCAGCCGTAAGCGGTATTAACGTATTTGGCGTTACAATGGGCATCTTTATTATGGCCGGTATCTTCTATGGCTGCGGAGCCTTCCTTGAAGCCTTCCGTGCAAATGCAAGTGCCGGAACCGGTCAGGGCTTTGAGCTTGATGCTATTGCAGCCTGTGTAGTTGGAGGTATTTCTTTCAACGGTGGTATTGGTAGAATTCGAGGTGCTGTAATTGGTGTAATCATCTTTACAGGTCTTACCTACTGTCTTACCTTCCTTGGAATTGATACAAACCTTCAGTTCGTTTTCAAGGGTCTGATTTTGATTGCGGCTGTTGCCCTTGATAGCGTTAAGTATCTGAAGCGCAAGTAATGGATAAGTAATAGGAAAAAAAGTCCTCCTTGTAAATTTTTGGGGCCTGTGGTAGCTTGTGATAGAGAAAAGTTACCACAGGCCTTTTTTTTATAAATTCAAGATTTTACGATTGACTTTTTTTATAAATTTGTATATTCTTTCTAAACTATTGTAATTTGCGTGGGAAATTTGTTTTTATATAAGGAAGGATAAAGAAAATGTCTAGAATGTGTGATGTTTGCGGAAAGGGCGTTATGTCTGGTAATAAAGTTAGTAAGTCTATGAACCATACTCGCAGAACATGGAGACCAAATCTCCACAGCATTAAGGCTGTTCTTCCTAACGGAACTGTAAGAACAATTAAGGTTTGCTCAAGCTGCCTTAGCTCAGGTTTCGTTCAGAAGAAGGTTCGTGTTCCAAAGACAACTGAAGCAGCTGCTCAGAACTAAGTTTTGTTTTGAACCGCATGAAAGCCCCGTCGGGATTGCCGATGGGGTTATTTTTTTTAACCTTCAATTACAAGTCCATCGTATGCCGGGAGAATTGACTTTGCCTTTTCCAGCTCCGGAAATTCTCCTCTGTGCTCTGCAATGTAAGAGGCTGTTTCTTCGTGAGAAGAGTTATGAGTAAGATGGGTAAACCAGACATTGTCAGCACCAATCTTTCCGGCTGCTTCCAGAGCCTGCAAAAAATTAAAATGTGTTGAGTGTTCTTTTATTCTTAGTCCGTCTATAACAAGATGTACAAGGTGTCCGCAGTTTTTATGAATCAGCTCAATTGACTGGTCGCTTAAGTAATTGCAGTCTGTAAGGTAGGCGATGGACTTTTCTTTTTCTGTGAGCAGCCAGCCTGTAGTTTCGAGAGAGCCGTGCATCATTGGTATTGGAGTGATTTTTAAGCCTTCAAAATCAAAAGGAGCAGCAGGTTCTATTATAGAGACCTTTGCATGACCACCACCTTCTGCATGCTCGGAAAAAAGGTAGCCAAAGCTGTGTTTTAAATGTTCAGCGGCTGTGTGATTTGTGTAGATAGGAATCGGTGGCTTGTCGTATTTTTCGTTCTGAGGATTCTCCGGTTTATTAGACATTATGCAGGAAAAGTTTCGTAAGTCATCAATACCGTGAAGGTGATCTGCATGGCTGTGAGTGAGGAGAAGGGCATCTATCTGGCTGATGTTTTCTCTAAGGGCTTGAGTACGGAAGTCCGGCCCGATATCAATCAGTATATATTTATTGCTGCCGTCCTGTGCTTTAAATTCAATAAAGGCTGAACTGCGTGTTCTCTTGTCCAAAGGATTGTTTGATTTACATACTGCACAATTGCAGGCAATTACAGGAACACCATGACTTGTGCCTGTTCCTAAAAACGTTAATTTCATAAAATTGATTATATCAAATTATGGTAGTAATTTACAGTTTCTTTGATTTAGATTAAAATACGACTGTGGACTTTAGAACTAATAGTGTTATAGAAGAATATTTAACAGAACAGCTTGATATTTTTACTGTTGATGAATTTTGCAGATATTTAAAATCACAGGGTGTAAAAGTTACTAAAGCCGATTCCAAAGAAATATTACAGGTTTCTGATTATACCTTCTCTCTTGTAAATAATGAGTATGTTACTAAAGCCGGAGTTTTTACAGGACGCTGGTTCAGTTTTAAGCCGAGTCGTGAAGAAGTAGAAAAAGGCTCTATAATAATTGGTCATCGCTGCATTCCTTTTGTGAATTCTGATGTACCGCCGGACAGTATAAACATTATGTCTGATGGTCAGATGATTGAAAGCGAAGCCAAGGTATTTTCAATGAACCTTGCAATGGATACCTTTGCTCTTTACGGTGAAGGCTATATTCTTCCATATATATTCAATGATAAAAACAACAAGACCCTTGCCCTGAGTTCTGTTCAGTATTCAATGCCTCAGGAAATTCAGCTGACCTGCTGGCCGCTGAATAAAATTTCCGGCGCGGAAGATTTTAAATATGGTGACAGAATTTTATGTCGGGTAATCAGCTGGAGCGAAGGCATTGTAGAAATGAGGGCAATGCAAAGCGGCCTTTCCGACATGGTAATTTCTGATGAAGCTGTTCAGAGAGAAGAGTGGTATACATATTTTGAAAATGGGCTTCTTGCAAGCTTTGACCGCCATGGTCCTGCATCATCTATAGAAGAACAGCTTTCATATCTGTTTCTTGAAAATCAGGAAGAACTTTGTATAAGAAGCTGCGGCTCTACAGAAGAGTTTCTGGCACATACAACAAAAATCGGTTTCGAGCCTTATGGTGTAGAGTCCAGAATCTGGCG
This sequence comes from Treponema sp., assembly GCA_004554075.1. Taxonomy (GTDB): domain Bacteria; phylum Spirochaetota; class Spirochaetia; order Treponematales; family Treponemataceae; genus Treponema_D. Next base: position 22,887 of record SFOB01000010.1, on the reverse strand, counting down.
AAAGGGAGAGCAGGTTCCTTATGTTGGAAAGTGGAATAATACTGGTGTAGATAAAGGTGTTCTGCTGACAGATATGGCTCTTACACTTACTCCTCATGTAATTGATGCAATTCTTGAAGACCGGATTTATGATAAACGATGCGGTAAAAAAGATGTGTCAGAAAATTTTGAAGATGTAATCCAAAAAATCTTCCCTAACATGGCAATGATTTCTCAGACAGAGCGTCGGCTTGTATTATTGAATATAGAAAAGCGTAATGATATACTTGAAAAGAGGTATAATCAGTTTTCTGATTATCCGGTTGCACAGACACGAAAAAGAATACTTGGCTTGTTTACAAGAGTAAGTGAATTGTTCTGTGAAATCGGTGGATCGGGAATTGCTGCGGACACTTTCCCCCAGCAGGAACTGGTTATTCTGTCTCAGATTTACAGCCATGTTGTGAGATTGCTTGAAGAGGTTGAAAATGTATATCTGAGGCCACAGTTCCCGACAGAAGATGTTTGTCTTTCCCTTGAAGGTATGGAAGAAACCTTTGAGGATATAAGCGGAACTCTTTTTTCTGCTCTGGAAAGCAACAGATTTAAAGGCTTTGAAATTGTGAAGTAATAGGGAGATATAAAATGGAAAATGATGTTGAAGTAGACTTGGCACAGTTGATTCACCGTGGTGGAGTTTTCAAGAATGTTGAAGGAAACACTCCTCAGGAAATTTATGCCAAAGTATGTAAGATGATTGATCTTCCAGCTGGAATGACTTCTGAGACAGTTTACAAGGCTTTGTGTGACCGTGAAGCAGTTTTAAGCACTGCTGTCGGAAACGGAATTGCACTTCCACATGCCCGCGCGCCAATTATGCGTGATGCAAGTGAGCAGCGCATTTGTGTAGTTTATCTTAAAAATCCTATAGATATGAAAGCGCCAGATGAGCGCGAAGTATTTGTTATGTTCATCCTGCTTGCCCACAATTCGCAGATTCACCTTAAGGTTCTTTCTTCTCTTGCTGCTCTTTTCAGAGATTCAAAATTCAAGAAAGCGCTTGAGCTCCGTTCAGACGAAGCTACTCTTTCTTCTATTATCAAAGAGTTAGATTAAAATCAGATTATTATTTTTGAAAATAATATATAAATCGTAAGGCAACCGATTGCCTTACTTCACAGGAGTTATAAACTATGAACAAGAAAGGTGTTGAGGCAGTTGCACTTTCAATCCGCAGCTTGTCTATGGACGCAATTCAGAAGGCAAATTCTGGTCACCCAGGACTTCCACTTGGAGCAGCAGAAGCTGCAGCAGTATTGTATGGCGAAGTAATGAAGCACAATCCTGCAAACTCAAAATGGGCAGACAGAGACCGTTTTGTACTTTCTGCAGGTCATGGTTCTATGTTGCTTTATTCTATCCTCCACTTGGCTGGATACAAGGTAAGCATGGACGATATTAAGAACTTCCGCCAGGTTGGTTCTAAGTGTCCTGGTCACCCAGAGTTCGGTGATACTGATGGTGTTGAGTGTACTGGTGGTCCACTTGGACAGGGCGTTTCAATGGCTGTTGGTATGGCTATTGCAGAACAGATGCTCGCTGCAAAATTCAACACAAAGGGTCACAAGATTGTTGACCACTACACATACTCTCTCGTAGGAGAAGGATGTCTTCAGGAAGGTGTTGCTTCTGAAGCTTGTTCTCTCGCTGGAAATCTTAAGCTTGGAAAACTCATTGTATTCTACGATCAGAACAAGATTTCTATCGACGGATGTACAGACATCACATTTACAGATAACATTGCAGCCCGCTACAAGGCTTACGGATGGCAGGTTCTTAAGGGAAGCATGTACGATGTTGAAGGCATCGTAGAGCTCGTAAAAGAAGCTAAGAAGTGCAAGGATCAGCCAACTTTGATTATGCTCAAGTCAGTAATCGGTAAGGGTGCTCCAAAGCAGGGAACTGCTGATGTTCACGGTGCTCCACTTGGTGCTGAAGGAATTATCGCTGCAAAGAAAAAGCTTGGTCTTCCTGTTGACCAGGACTTCTATGTTGTACCAGAAGCTAAGAAATATTTCGAAGACAAGAAGGCTGCATTTGCTAAGGCAGAAGCAGACTGGAATAAAGAATTTGCTGCATGGGCAAAAGAAAATCCTGAACTCAAAAAGCTTTGGGATGCATATCACTCAGACGCTGTAACAGACGAGACTGTAAAAGATGTTGCTTACAAAGTAGGCGATGCTTGTGCTACACGTGATGCTTCTGGAAAGGCTTTGAACGTAATTGCTGCCCGCTATGCTAACCTTGTTGGTGGTTCTGCTGACCTTATGGGACCAAACAAGACTGCATTCAAGGCAACTGATAACGGAACCTTCAGCCCAACTAACCGCGCTGGACGTACAATCGAGTACGGTATCCGTGAGTTTGCAATGTCTGCTGTTTGTGCAGGTATTTCATTGCACGGTGGCTTGAGACCATTCTGTGCTACATTCTTAGTATTTGCAGATTATCTCCGCCCATCTCTCCGCGTTGTTTCTTTGATGAAGCAGCCTGTAATCTACGTATTCACACACGATTCAATTTACGTAGGTGAAGATGGTCCTACACATCAGCCAATTGAAACTATGACTTCTCTCCGCGCTATTCCTGGTGTTCAGGCTATCCGCCCAGGTGACCCTGAAGAATCTATGGAAGCATGGAAGATTGCTTACGCTTCTAAAGATCACCCTGTTTGTATGGCATTCACACGCCAGGCACTTCCTGTTTACGCTAAGGATGACAAGTCTTGGAAGAAGAACATGGCTGCAAACGGTGCATACATCGTAAAAGAAGGAGCTGCTAAGCCGGATATCACAATTCTTGCAAGCGGTTCTGAAGTTAATATGGCTCTTCAGGCAGCTGAAATGGTTCCTGAGAAGAAGATCCGCGTTGTATCTGTTCCAGATTTGAAGAAGTTCGAAGGTCTTACAAAGGCTAAGCAGGACGCTATCATTGGAGATACAAAGCGCGTAGTTTGTACAGAAGCCGGCATTTCTATGGAATGGCTCCAGTTCACTTCAAAAGAGAACTGCTTCTGCATCGACACATTCGGTACATCAGGTCCTGCTAACAAGGTAGCTGAATATCTTGGATTTACTGCTAAGAATCTGGCTAAACTGCTCAAAAAATAATTTGACTGACAGCAGGTCAAGCCTGCTGCAGTCAAACACACTATGAACACGACAAAGTGCTTTCGCACTTTGCGTGTCAAACTAATTTCGTGCCGACAGGTGGACAAGCCACCTGCGGTACAAATCATAGGACACCCGCTTTCGCGGGTGTTTTTTTTATGGTCTGCCACCAAAGCCAGAACTTACACTGGAATCAGTATAAACTGAATTTGAAGAGCTTGTAGCAAAGTTTGTGATTGTGCTTGTTCCTCCAGAAACAGAAGGCAAAGTTGTGTAAAGATTATGGAAGCGAATGCCACCACTGACACTTATACCGGTTTTTAATATGTAAGTAGTACCTGTTTCAATCTCTGGTGAAGAGAGAATCATAACATCGCCTTTAGCTGAAGGAAGTGTGTATACAAATATAGGATTATCATCTGAATCTACCAGGGCCATTGTGCTTCCTGCATTTCCTAAATGAGAGCTTGCAATAACGCCCGTGCTCTGGCTGCCTTTTTTAGGAGAAGTATAGTTACTGCTTCCAAGGCCAACTACAATTCCACCGTTGATTGTTAATGGATAGTTGTCACAGTCAAAAGCACATTCAGGGGTAGAAAGCCCCAGTGCAACTACTACACCGCCGTTTATCGTAATTCCATTAGAGCCGTTTGCATCGATTGCATCATTTTCAGAACTGTAAGCATAAACTGCGCCGCCGTTAATTGTTATGTTTCCACCGGCATTAATTGCGTCGTCAGTACAATTGAGGGTAATTGTTCCTGCGTTTATAGTGAGGTTACCTTTTGCTTCAATTCCTTCTGGAGAGCAGCTTGGATCTGAATCTGTGCGGCCTTCATACGGTTCGCCCGTAGTGGTGATATTTATTATTCCGCCGTTGATTTCTACATAAGGGTTTGGAGTTGTAGCAGAAGTTCCATTAAGGAAACTTGTATAAAGAAGAGATTCATTTGCAGTTGCAGTGTAGCTTGTATTACTGATTACAGATTCAGAAGATTTCCAGTGAGCAGTAATACCCTTTGCAACAGTATTGATTGTAAGCTTTCCTCCGTTGATGATTACAAAGCCGGCTCCAGCAGTATATTCAACTGTAAGATCGTCTTCATCTGCATCTTCTCCTTCAACTTTGATTCCGACACTTTCATCATCTTCGATAGTACCTTTTCCCGTAAGGGAAATAATTCCATCGTCAATAATAACTGCGTTAAGGGCGCGAATACAGTCTCGGCCTTTTGTTCCTGATACAGAAACATTAAGAGTAAGATTTGCAATACGCACATAATCCTTTGAGTAAACTGCGTGTTTATATCCCTTGTTTGTTATTGTGATGCTTCCGCCTTCTGTACCAGAACTTTCTCCAGTGAAGATTAAAGCACCTTTTGAATAAACAGAACCTTTCTTGTCATCATACATAGTTGCACTCTGATTCAAAATACGGGTATCTGTAAGAGTGTTTTCTGTACCTGCCGGAGCAACAATAAAGGTTCTCTGCTGTGAACTGAAACGTAGAACCGGACCTGCTCCATTGCTGCTGGAAATATCTGTGTTATTAAGAACAACAGCTGCATCCGCATTTTTATTTTTGATGAATACGGTACCAGTATAAGTTCCAGTGAGAATATATTTGATTTTTCCACTTCCTTTGTATTGTACAATAATTCCATCTGAAGCGGCATCAATATCATTTGTTTCATCTTCAAGTGTGTTGGTGGAAAGAACTGCAGTAATCTTTGTATCAAGAACCTTTCCGATAGAAGTTTCTGATTCTCCGATTAAGTATTCGCTTCCATTATTAAGCTTTGCAGTTACCTTGGTCTGGTCAAAAGTGATATATACAATTCCGTCTTCTGAGAAGTTTTCGTAGAGATCTTCTTCAATAACTGCTCTTGAAGAAGAGGTTGTGGAGTCTACATAGTTTGTGAAACTTCCATCGTCGGTGATTGTTGTAGAATTACTGCCTTCTTCATAAGATGGATTAACAGAAAAAGCACAGCTTGTAAAAAAAAGAAATAGTAATAACGGAGCTGGAAATAGTTTTTTCATAAATTAGCCTCCTGTAGCCATTTAATAAGCTAATTTTAGTTCCAGAAGAGGCCTGAGTCTTGAATTCCAGATAAGATAAAGATAAGAGAACTCTTAAGAATAACTTGGCTCTTTCTCATTTATTTTTTTTTGATATGGTTTATAATTTAAGTATGAAGCTGAAACTACGGCGACATATTTTTATTCTCATATTGCTTTGTGCAGGAGGCCTTTATGCCCAGGGACCTGGAGGAGGAATGGCACCATCAGGGCCGCCATCTCCGTCTGGTGGACAAGCTCCTGGACAACCACCGGAACCGCCGCCAAAGCCGCCGGAGAAAAAAGATCCTCCAAAGGATGAATCCAGAATATTTTATTACAGAGGAAACAGAACTTATGCAGAAAATCTTCCTTTGAAAATAAACCAGATAAAATGCATACGGCTGGATGAAAATATTGTTGGAATTGAGATTTTATTTAATCAGAGGATAAATCCAAGAAGCATCAAAAATGAATCCATATTTATTGATAATAACCTTCTGCCTGATTTTTGCAGGTGTGTCTTTAATAAAAGAGGCGATACAATAAAACTTAGGGTTCCTGTAAAAAGTCAGACTTTTAAGTTCAGAATTATGGATGTTCGTTCTTTTGAAGGAAATGAAATAGAACCTGTGGAATTACTGGTTGAAGTAAAGGATGATAAGTGAGGTGAAAAATGAAAATTCTTATTGTTGAGGATGACTCAGGTATTTCAGATTTTATCATTCCGGAATTACAGCATGAAGGATTTACTACCTGTCTTGCGGTAACTGGAAGAGAGGCCTTAGAAAAATTTAAGTCAGAGAATCCGGATCTTATTCTTCTTGATATTATGCTGCCTGAACTTAATGGTCTTGAGGTGTTAAGACGTATCCGTTCCGAATCTATGGTACCGGTAATTCTGGAAACTGCCCGCGGTGAAACGGTAGATAAAATTAACGGACTGAATCTTGGAGCTGATGACTATATTCCAAAGCCATTTGAAATTGAAGAGCTGCTGGCCCGTATAAACGCTTTAATGCGAAGGGTTAATTTTTCAAAGGGTGCGGTAGAAAAACTTTCATATAAAAATCTTTCCCTTGATGCAGACAGAATGGGATGTCTGATTCAGCATGGAAAGGATAAAGAAGAAAAAACTGAAATACAGTTTTCTAAAACTGAATTCATGCTTATAAAATTACTGCTGGAAAATCAGGGAAAGGTTTTTACCCGCCAGCAGATAATTGATGAAATCTGGGGTGAGGGGCATTTTATTGATGAAAATACAGTAGATGTTTATGTCGGATATCTGCGTTCAAAAATTGCAGAATTTGATAAGGATGATTATATAAAAACAGTTCGTGGAGTAGGCTATATTCTGGGCTAGAAAAATATGAAAAAACAGATGTCCTTTGCAGTAAGACTTTCTCTCCGTTTTATGTTTATTCTGACAACTTCTATACTTGTCCTTTCTTCGTCTTTTTTATTATTTGTTCGATATCTTGTACATCATAATCAGGCAGAGGGAATTAAAAATGCTGCAAGGGGAGTAACACATTTTATTACAGAAAGGTATGAAGAAGGTGATTTTGAAAGGTCTGATGATCAGGAAGCAGATGGCCCATATATTATTCCGAACTTACCTTATTTTATAACCTTTATAGTTTATGATTCTGACACTCAGGATATTCTTGCTACAAATGATCCTTTTCTTCCGTTATTAAAAGAAACAAAGGGTAAGGTAAGAAGACATTTTGAAAAGAATTTCTTTTTTGACGGTGACCTTGATATTCTTTATTGCGCACAAAAGCAGCAGCTTGGAAAGAGAAACCTTATTTTTGCAGTTGCAGAAAACAATGAAAATAATTTATTCAGTATGATGTTTTCAAAATTGCCGATGGCTCTGCTTTTTATGGCTATTCCGGTTCTTGTACTTTCATTTTTTGTTTCTCTCTTAATTACTAAAAATACAATTACTCCGGTTGTAAAAATAACCAGAGCGGCAAGGGCTATGACTACAGAAAATCTTGACGGGCAGCTGCCTTTGACGGGGCGCGGTGATGAGATAGACCAGCTTTCTCTTACCTTTAATGATTTGTTTGCGCGGATTAAGGCTGATTTTGACAGAGAAAGGCAGTTTTCAAGTGATGTTTCTCACGAGCTCAATACACCGCTAACAGTTATCAGCGGCCAGGCTAATCTTTTGCTGCGCTGGGGAAAAGATAATCCTGAGCAGCTGGAAAAGTCTTTGAATGCTATAAAAGATGAATCAAAATCCATGCATGTAATTATAGAAAACCTTCTTCAGATTTCCAGGGTGGAAAGCGGAAGGGTAAAGCCCCAGATTTGTGAAGTAGATGTCAGGTCTGTGTTTGAGCGGGTGGTTCAGGAGTTTTCTTCGGTTTCGCCTGATGTAAAATTTGATGTCAGTTGTGATTTGAAGCAGCCTGTTAAGACAGATCCGGAAATGCTGCATCAGATTTTAACTGTGCTTGTTTCTAACAGTGTGAAGTTTGCGGGAGACAAGTGCCGGATTGGGCTTTCGGCTTTTCCTTCAAAAAAGGGTTCTGTTGTAATCAGTGAAAGTGATGACGGACCTGGAATGAGCCGGGAAAGTCTGCCTCATGTTTTTGAAAGATTTTACAGGGGTGATGAAGCTCATACCCGAAGTGCCGGGGGCTCCGGGCTTGGCCTTTCAATTGCCAGAACCCTGACCGACGCACTGGGTGGTGAAATAAGCGCCGGCAACCTTGAGCCGCACGGCGCTCGTTTTCAGTTATACTTACCGGCCTGAGCGTTCCACATTTCGGCATATTTGCCTTTGCGGGCGAGAAGCTCTGTGTGGGTGCCTTCTTCAATTATTCGGCCGCGTTCCAGCATGATGATGCGGTCTGCGTCGCGGGTGGTGGAAAGGCGGTGAGAAATATAGAAGACTGTCTTTCCTTTTGCAGCACTTTCCATAGCCTTGTTAAGCTCGTATTCCGCAATTGGATCCAGGGCGCTGGAAGGCTCATCCATAATCAGAATATCTGCATTTTTGTAGAAGGCGCGGGAGATTGCAACCTTCTGGCTTTCACCGCCGGAGAAATCTACACCCTTTTTGTCGAACTCTGTAGTTACCTGAGTGAAAAGGCCTTCTGGAAGGCGGCCAAGTTTTTCGCCAAAGCCTGCAGCCTTGAGGGCAGTGGTAATCTGAGGAGCCCGTTCTTCCTGCTCTTCTTTTGTCATGTTATCCATTACAACATTTTCAGCAAGATTTGCACCGAACATCTGGAAGTCCTGGAAAACAACTCCAATCCGCTTATGATATTCGCGCGGACAAAGAGAAGAGACATTGCGGTCGTGGTAGCTTATGCTGCCGCTGGTCGGATCGTAAAGCCGCATAAGCAGCTTGATGAGGGTCGTCTTCCCAGCACCGTTATATCCGACAATCGCAATGTGCTCGCCGGGTTTAACAGTGAGGGAAATATCATCAAGAACAGTGCGGCCACTTTCGGAGTACTTAAAGGTGACATGGTCAAGCTTAAGTTCTCCAGCCCCCTCTGGTACAGAGTCGCCCACATCATCTTTAAGACGAGGTTCGTAAGCCAGGAAGGCCCGGATTTTGTCGATGAACATAGAGTTTTCGTGAGCCTTAGGTCCCAGGTCTGCAAACTTACCCATAGAGCCGCGGAGGCTTCCGGTTCGGTTGAAGAGAATTACCGCGTCGCTGTAATTTACAGTGTGAAGCACGGCAGCCTTGTAAACAAGGTATGAGATGTAAAGTCCATCAATCAAAAAGTCTCCAACTCCATAGTCCTTTAAGAACTGGAACCAGATGCGCTTACCTGCAACCTTTTTGTGCTCGCTGATAATCTTGTCATCAGCTTCTGCAAATTCTTTTTCCAGCTGTTTACCTGCATTAGGGTGAAGACGAAGCTCCTTTGCATAATCCTTAAGATAGAAAACCCGGCTTACATAATCACGCTTACGGATTGAAGGATTGGTTGCAAGACGGTTTTCATAATTTACCTTGTTGAGCTTTTTTGAAACAAAGAAGCGGAAAATAAAGGAGGCCAGAACAAATACAACTCCAATCGGGTCCAGAACAAGGAAGAAAACTCCTGTCGTAAAGAGAGTTGTAAGAGCCTGAACGGCCATGTTCAAAAGGTCCAGAAAGCGGTCTATTGCGGCTTCTGATTCAGAAACGCTGAGGACAAAGTCGTTGTAGTAGGCCGGATCATCGTAGCAGTAAAGGTCAATCTCTGAGGCCTTTTTGAACATCTGTTCCTTGAGGGCGCGGTAGAGCTTTGGCCTGCATTTGAACTTCCAGCTGTAGCAGTAAAAGCCGTCCGGAATAATCTGAATCATATTGATAAGAAGAATCAGACCGATGTAGAAAAGTGCCTTCGTGAATGGCTCATGGAATTCTGCACAGCGCAGAACATAGCGGATTCCAAGCACGTGCTCCAGGAAAATCATTCCCTGGTAGCGGAAGGCGTCGTAAAGGTGGTAAATCATAAAGCCCGGGCAGGTCTTAAAACAGAGTTTCCAGAGGAAAACCTGGTTTTTCCAGACTGTGCTGTGGCACTTCTTTTTTCCTGCAGTGTCCGAGTTCTTTGAATTTGGTCCGTAAATATGTGGTCTTAAATTGTGTGTCATGCCCAGATTCCCTCCTTCTGTTTTGATTTATCTGCAAGGTAGTTTTCTGCCTGCTTCTGATACATATCTGCGTAAAGTCCATGCCTTTCCAGAAGCTCACGGTGTGTGCCTTCTTCCTTTACCTGGCCATGCTCAAGCAGGAATACGTGGTCTGCATTCTGCACTGAGGAAAGACGGTGGGAAATGAAAAGCAGGGTATTTTTTCTGCAGGCTTTTAAGATGTTGTCGAAAAGCTGATATTCTGCAATCGGGTCTAAGGCGCTGGATGGCTCGTCAAAAACCTTTACAGGGCAGCTTCTCGCAAAGGCCCTTGAAACAACGATTTTCTGGAACTCACCGCCCGAAAGAACAGCTCCTTCGTCATCAAACTCGCGTGTGAGGGTAGTGTTTATTCCTTTTGGCAGTGACATTACCTTGTCGTAAACTCCGGAAAGTTTGAGGGCTTCTGTTACGATTGCTTCGCGCTTCTCGGCTGGAATGTCCTCTCCCAGAGTTACGTTATCTGCAACACTCATGGAGAACATTCTGTTGTCCTGGAAGGCGGTTGCAAATAGGGCACGGTATTTCTGAAGATTATATTCTTTGATGTTGCGGCCGTTGAGAAGAATCTCTCCTTCCGTTGGATCGTAGAAGCGGAGAAGCAGCTTTATGATAGTTGATTTTCCGGCTCCGTTATGACCTACAAGGGCGTATGTTTTTCCACCTTCGAATTTCATATTGAGACCTGAGAGAACCGGTACGTCTTTATAGGCAAAACCTACGTTACGGAATTCTATAGATTCAATAGTAGATCCCGGGTCAGCGCCATCATAATCTTCAGGAATCTTTTCTTCGTATTCAAGGAAGGAACGAAGATATTCAACAAAAAGTCCGTTTTTAAGGCTGGCAGTAACAGAGTCTGTAAAACCGATGAGAATCCAGGTTGTGGAAACCATCATGCTTGTAATAACGGCAAGCTGGGCCAGAGTCATGCTTTCGCTGACTAAGGTTCGGTATGCTCCATAAATCAAAAGTCCTTCAAAAATAAAAGAGAAGGTAAACATTACCCAGAACCAGTGGTAGATTACAGATTTTATAATGTACTTTTTGATAACCTCAATCATGCCTTTAATTGCTTCTGTATACTGGCGCTTGAGAAGATTAAAAATATTTGTAAGTCGGATTTCCTTGGCGTAGTCTTTCAGGTACATAACACGGTTGATGTAGTCTACGCGGCGGTTATGAGGAGCCATATCCTGCTGTCGCAGGTATTCCAGCTTGTTGATAAGGCGGCGGAAGATAAAGTTACCTATTATAGGAAAGAGAATAAAGGCAACGGAAATTTTGTCTACCTGGAACATAAAGAAGAAGGCAAAGATACTGGCAACAAATCCGAATAAAACTCCGAATAACTGGTCTACGGTGTTATAAAGATTTGTGTCGGCATTCTTCATGGCCAGGGTGTATTTATCATAAAAATCTGAGTTCTCAAAACATTCAAGCTCAACGTTGCTGGATTTTTTGAAGAGCATCTGATAAAGCTGCTTGTTCAGAGAAGCATTTGCAACCGGTGCAACATAGCCCTGGATGTAAGAATTGTAAAGTGCCATGGAAGCAAAAACTGCAATTGTGATTCCTATGAAAATCATAATTGATTTAAAGCTTTCTCCAGACTGCAGGGCATTAATTACATAGCGCATAAAGAAGGCGCTGTAAAAAAGCCAGCCAAAGTAAGACAAAAGCCTTGCTATGGCCATGTGGAGAACAGGAATGGGACACATTTTCCAGACAAGTTTGAGTGCGTAAAAATTATTACGCACGGCGTTGATTCGTCTTTCTAACTTTTTCTCTTTCATATTAAGTACTCCGAAAATAGGATATAGAGATTTTACTGTATGTTTAAAGTGATTTCTATAAAGACGTTCTTGAATTGTAAAAAATCGTACATGAAGTGCAGAGGGCAGGGCCTGGACCGTTGAAATATCCTTGTTTCTGATTTATATTAAAGAAGCGGGGTAAAAATATGCCAGAGAATAGAAAGATTAAAATTAAAGACGAAACCGACAAGACTCTTTATGAAGTAAAACTGGATGCTCAGACTGAAAACAAAAAGATGAATCCAGTTCTTAAAGGTATTCTTCTTGTCCTCGCAATTCCTGCCGGCTTCGCTATCGGATATCTGCTTTTTAAATATCTTTAGATCTTTTTCTGAATAAGCCCACACAAAAACTTATAGAGCAATCCCAAAAGAATTGTTACTGCAAAAACAGCCGCAAAGTAAATGGCAAGATTATAATGTCCTGCCTTATAGAATGGCATTGAACCATACTGAGGGTGTGGTTTGTAAAGCAGGAAGCGGAATGCTGTTATTGCAATCAAATTCATCATATAAGTTTCGAGAGAATATTTTCCAAAGAAGCGGCTTACCGGATTTGATACCTTGTACTTAAGCATGATTGTAAAGAGCATAAGCGGGAAGGCCATGCTGTAAGGAATTACACAGAAGTAGGTTGCAATCTTTTTACCGATATCAGGTCCGTTGCCGTTGAACTCTGTCCACCAGCCAAAATGCATCTGGCCAAAGCCCGAAAGCATAAAGGTTGCTGCTGTAATTATCAGAACAAGAAGGAGTTTTCCCCAGTAGAATTTTTTGAACCAGAGGCGGATCTGATCTTCGAACTGAGCAAAGAGCATACCGATTAAAAAGGCCGGGCAGGAATTAATCCACCATTCGCCGGAAATCCACCATACCTGCTGTTGTGTCCACCATTTGTTCTGAAGTTCGCCAGACTGGGAGAGCCACCAGTTTTTAGGACCTGCAAACCATGGGAAGTGACCGTTTACACAGAAAATCATACCAAGCAGCAATATTACTGCGGCCAGGAGAATGTAGCAGACTTTACGATTCTTTATATTCTTAAAAATCAGATAGAATGCAATGTAGAGAATTGCTGCAATAATCGGGTACCAGGCATAAGGATTCATCATTGTAATGCCGACCAGGTTTGTAACCCACTGTAAAGGCGCAAATCGTTCACCGCTGGCAAAACGCAGAATTCCATAAATTATAATGCTTACGTAATATGGAATCACGAGAGCCTTAAGAACTCGCTTTTTCAAAAAGCCGTTAAAATAATCAGGTTTTGTTTCAAGACTTTTTATAAGACCGAAGCCCGAGCAGAAAAAGAAGATGGCTACAAAAAGATAACCTGCATTTACAAAAATACTGAGTTCTCCAGGCTTAGTACCGAAGTTGTTGGCCCACTGAAAGGCCTGCTCCTGAGAGATATGATGAAGAATTACGCCGATTGCTGCAAAACCGCGCAGAGACTTCATTGAATCCAGAGAAGAAGAATTCTCGTGGAACTGGTCCTTTTTGAAACCGGCGAATTTTCCGCCCCAGATAAAGAGTGCCAGAATAAGCACGTAGACAGTGTAGGTAAGGTACATTTTTTTAATCCTCCTATGTGCGGCCGCATCACGGCCCTATTTTTCGAAAATCATTACATTCCACGAAAGTGGCCGAAGTTTTACAGAAGCAATTCCCTCTTTTATTGTTACTGATTTTTTTGAAGGAGCTTTCCAGTCATGGCCTGCAGAGCTCTTTGCATTAAAATCCTCACTGAACATTGAATAGTGACAGCCTGTTTTAAAAGCTTCAAATCCACGAAGATCCAGGTCCAGAGGGTAGTTCTCTTTCTCATTTCGATTGATTACAAAGACTGTAAGTCTGCCGGCTTTTTCATCCCAGGCAGCGGCTGAGTCTATGTAGTTTACATTGTTCTTGCCGGTGTACTGAGAGGTATCGTCAATCGCATAGCCCGGCATGTCGAAGGTTTCGGAATCAACAATAGTCTGCAGTGAGGTGCCGCGGGCATAATCAATAAGCTGGCGGAAGGCATAATAAGTTGCAGGACGCCAGACAGTGTCGTGGTTAGAAGCTGCAAGGGCTGCAAGTCCGCCAGTCATACAGCCGATTTTTACGCGGTCTGCATGGCGAAGAAGGGCCAGTTGAATGGAAGTCATACTGAGGAGTTTAATCATATCTCCACCAGGGAAATCCCGTTCAGGCATATTGTCCGGGTCGTGGCGAATGTACTTGCGTTCCGGATCAAAATGGTAATGAACCCGTGCCATATTGTAAGGACCGTAGCCCGGGTGCAGTTCGCTGAAAGGACGTGGGAAAGCACCGTATTCATCAAAAGAAATATATACCTTGCGTGGTGAGCGGTGTTTTGCCTGAATGTAATCCAGCATAGCAGCTTCTGTATTGATAAAATCTTCATAATAAAGAGAGCCGCCCAGCAGAGCCAGAGTATCTCCCGGTTTTGCAATGTGATAGTGGTGAAGGGCCAGGTAATCAACTGTGTCGTAGCACTGGTCCATAACCTTTGCTTCCCACTCAGGATAGTGATCCATAAAGGAAGCAGAAGATCCGCAGACAACAGTTTCAATGGATTCATCAATCCACTTCATAGCTTTTGATGCTTCATGGCAGAGAGTTCCGTAGCCGGTCGGATCCTTCTCCCAGGAGCCCAGCTGCCAGTGTCCGTCCATCTCATTGCCAAGACACCAGGTTTTTACTCCATAAGGTTTTTTGTGGCCGTAACGGCGGCGGAGGTCAGACCAGTAAGTGCCGCCCTCGTGATTTGTATATTCAACACAGTCCATTGCATCCTGCAAAGTACCGGTTCCAAGATTTACAGTGTAAATCGGCGCGGTGCCAGCCTTTTCTGCCCACTGAAGATATTCGTCGTGGCCTACATCATTTGGAATATACTGGTGCCAGGCCGGATCCAGGTGTACCTTTCTCAATTCCCGCGGGCCTATGGAATCCTTCCACTGCCAGGCAGAAACAAAATTGCCACCAGGCATGCGAACAGCAGGCAGCCCAGTTCCGCGAAGAGCTTCAATAAAATCAGTGCGGAAGCCCTGTTCATCTGCAGTCGGGTGCTTTGGATTATACATTGTGCCGTTTACCATGGTGCCGATTGGCTCCAGAAAGGCAGAAAAAAGTCGGGGAGAAATTTCTCCGATTTTGAATTTCGGGTGGATAGTGATTCTAGCTTTTTTAGACATTTTTTAACTCCAGATGTATATGTCATTCCCGGAATTGACCTCGGGATTCCATATAAAACGTTTTTTTTAATTATAACACGGCTTTTTTCAGAATGGAAATGAATACCTTGAGAAAAAGCTCAATTCTTAATATATTTATATAGTATGAAGTCTAGAACAGTGCCGATTTTATTTGTGCTTGCAGCGGCTTTAATTGCAGGTGTATTTTTTATTTCAAAAAAGGTGCTTGTAAAAGAAGATAAGTCTTCTACACGAGCACGCATCGTTACGCCAAAAGCCACTACTTCCGGCAATGCAGAAAACGAATCTACCGCAACATCAATAGAATCAGAAAAATATGAAACCTTTGTACCCCTTTATTCCGGGGAAACTCTCATCAGTACACTTACAATCGATATAAATAATGACGGATATGATGATGAAGTCATAATTGTACGTAAGGCAAATTCGCAGAATCTCTGGATTGTTGCAGCTTTGATAGATTCAGAATCCGGACTTTATGAAAGACTTGAGCCTATTCAGACCCAGTTTACACGAACCAGAACCTTCTCTTATATGGGAATGGATGTTACCGGTGAGCACAAAAATGCCCTTGTTTATCAGGGACTTGCTGATGACGGAAACTATATAATGAAAATCTACCTCTGTGCAGAAGAACGGGGAAAAAGCTATCTGAGAAATATCGGTGATTTTTCGTGCGATGGTACTGTTTTTATCCAGCAGACAGAACGTTCAGAAAGCTATGCCCTTGCCATGTCTAAGGGAGAAAGTTTTTCTGTATGGGTTTATAAATCAGATGTACAGCCGGAAAATACTGCTGCAAATAACGGAAAGGCTTCTGTTGGACAGAATCAGATCCAGCAGGAATACAAATGGAATCCGGGAAGCCAGAAATATGAGCTTGCAAGAGAAATCAATGTAACAGCCGGCCGTCTTGCCGCCACAGAGCTTTCCCGCATTCAGGATGGAACAGTAGAAACTTTTGCAGCTTTTCTTGAAGGCCTATGGTATAAAACTTCGAATACAGACGGTAATATCCGTTATATGTATTTTAATTATCCTGAAAATGAGATTATTCAGCTTTACAAGGATATTCAGGAAGTTTATGAGTGGGAAGACAGCAAGCTCCGCCATAACGGAATTTATCTGACAGCGGTAAATGCTGATATTATGAACCTGCACCGCCGCTTTGATATTGCCCTTGTAAATACAGATGAAATCAGAATAACCCTTCGTGATGATATCAACCTGATTATCAGTGAAAACACACAGTGGGATGGAAATTATAAGAAAATGTCCCTTCAGGATACTTTTGGAGATTTTTCTGCGGTAACTGCCGAAAGCAGCTATCAGAAAGAGCTTCAGAAGGGCGATACCTGGGTAACAGCTGATTCAACCGTTTCCCTGAACTTTGCAGAGTTTACCTATACTCTCGTAAACGGCGGGCTGACAGAAACCGGAGTTTATTCTATAGAAAAAATCGGTGCATATAACGTAATTCAGTTCCGTTCAGATTCTGAAGGTTCAGTTCTGGCAGAAACCTATTCCATGGAATTCGGAACAAAGGTAATCACCGAAACAATAAAGAAGAAAACCGTAGAAAAAGTTGTAACAGATTACGATACCATTAC
Organism: Treponema sp.; assembly: GCA_004554075.1. Lineage (GTDB taxonomy): Bacteria > Spirochaetota > Spirochaetia > Treponematales > Treponemataceae > Treponema_D. Next base: position 6,368 of record SFOB01000010.1, on the reverse strand, counting down.
ATTTACCCCTGTTAAACTGACTTCAACAGATTGTTTCGCAGTTGAAGGCCGGTCGTATATCCTGTCCCGCCAAAAGTAAATCTTATATTATAACGATATAAACTCAATGATTTTTGATAAAGGGCTTCTCGTAGTGAAAAAACATCCTGACAAACATCATCCCCGTTTGGCAGGGTGTTTTTTCACGGGAGAGAAGTCCTTTATCATAAAACACACTGAAGTAGATATGATGACATAATGTTAAAAAATCGTTATAATACAAGTTTATGAACGCTAATGAACTCCGCTCAAAATATATTGAGTTTTTTAAAAGTAAAAATCATGTTGAAATTTCGGGTCAGTCATTAATTCCAGAAAACGACCCGTCTGTTTTGTTTACAATGGCGGGTATGCACCCACTCGTTCCTTATCTTCTTGGTGAAAAGCACCCGTCGGGAACCCGTCTCACAGACTATCAGAAGTGTATCCGTACAGGCGATATTGAAGAAGTTGGTGATCCATCTCACCTTACCTGTTTTGAAATGCTTGGTAACTGGTCGCTTGGCGATTACTTCAAAAAAGAATCTATCGCATATTCTTACGAATTCCTTACAAGCAAAGACTGGCTTGCCCTCGATCCTAAAAAGATCTCTGTAACTGTATTTGCCGGAGATGAAAATGCTCCTCGCGATGAAGAAGCAGCTCAGATCTGGAAAGACAACGGAATGCCAGAGGACAAGATTGCTTACCTCCCTGCAAGCGATAACTGGTGGGCAGCAGGTCCTACAGGACCTTGTGGCCCTGATACAGAAATTTTCTACTGGGTAGGCGAAGGTCTTCCTCCTGTAGGTTCAAACAAGGGTACAGACAGCGCTAACTGGATGGAAATCTGGAACAACGTATTCATGCAGTACAACCGTGTTGACGAAAAAACTCTTCTTCCATTGGAAAAGAAAAACGTTGATACAGGTATGGGACTTGAGCGTACAAACTGTATCCTTCAGGGAAAAACTTCAGTTTACCTTACAGAAGTTTTCCAGCCAATCATTAAGACAATCGAAAATCTTTCAGGCTATAAATATGGTACAGATGAAGAAAAAGACAAGTCAGTTCGCATTATTGCAGACCACACTCGTTCTTCTGTATTCATTCTTGGTGACCAGAGAGGAGTCACTCCAGACCGCGTAGGTGCAGGTTACGTTCTCCGCCGCCTTATCCGCCGTGCAGTTCGCCACGGAATGAAGCTTGGAATCGAAAAAGACTTTATGTCTGAGGTTGCAGCAACTGTAATTGAAAACTTCAAGGGACCTTACCCAGAGCTCGAAGCTAACCGCGAAAAGGTTTACAAAGAGCTTACAGCAGAGGAAGCAAAGTTCCGCCAGACTCTCAAGAAGGGTGAGGCTGAATTCCAGAAGCTTCTTCCAAATCTTATGAAGAATCCTAAAAAGATTATCAGCGGTAAGGTAGCTTATAATCTTTACGAAACCTACGGCTATCCTCTTGAGCTTACTCAGGAGCTTGGTGCTGAACACGGCTTTACAGTAGACGTTGAAGGCTTTAAGGAAGCTGAACGCAAGCACCAGGAAGCATCAAAGACAGTAGATGCAGGTGCCGCTAAAGGTGGTCTTGCAGAACAGTCTGAAATCACAACAAAGTATCACACTGCAACACACCTTTTGCAGCAGGCTCTGGTAAACGTTCTCGGCGACCAGGTTGCTCAGAAAGGTTCAAATATCAATAACGAGCGTATGCGCTTTGACTTCACTTTCGAACGTCCAATGACTAAGGAAGAAATCCAGAAGGTTGAAGACATCGTAAACGAAAAAATCAAGGAAGACCTTCCTGTTACTATGGAAGTTATGCCTCTTGATAAGGCTAAGGCAGAAGGTGCCCGCGCTCTCTTTACTAACAAGTATGGCGAGGACGTAAAAGTTTACACAATCGGCCGCGACGCTAAGAACGACTGGTTCAGCAAGGAAGTTTGTGGTGGACCTCATGTTCAGCACACAGCACAGATTGGTGACTTCAAGATTCAGAAGGAGCAGAGCTCATCTGCTGGTGTACGCCGTATCCGTGCGGTAATCAGCGGTGGTCTTCCACTGGATAAATAGTGTAACTTTGGTAACCTGCCATTGTTATATTATTACGGAAAAACAACAGAAACTTATTATTTAAGGATTATAAAATGAAAAAAATTATTGCAGTTCTTTCAATCTTAATGTTTACCGCAGTTGCTGTTTTTGCGCAGTCAGAATTACAGCCAATTGCTGTTGTAAAACTTAATAAGAATGAATCTATCACACTCAAACAGCTTAGAACCAGATGTGAAACTTATGAAAAGCAGATTGGTAGAGCACTTACTGTAGAAGAAAGAAAACAGGTGCTTGATACTCTCATTGAAGAGACTTTAATTGTACAGGCTGCTGTTAAAGCTGGTATTTCAATTCCTGATAGTGCAGTAGACCAGTATTTCGCTCAGTCTATGAGCCAGTCTCTTGGTGTAAGCGTTACAGAAAAAGACCTTGATGAACTTCTTAGAAAGCAGCAGGGTAAATCTCTGGACGAAGTACTCCTTCAGCAGACAGGTATGAATAAGGCTGACTACAAAAAGCACCTTAAGAATGTACTTTTGATGCAGCAGTATGTTGTTCAGAAGAATCAGGCAGAAATCCAGAAGGTTGCTGCAACAGACGAAGAAATCAGAATGGCTTATGAAAGCAATAAATCATCATTCGTTTGGAATGATATGGTAAAAATGCTTCTCGTAATTGTTCCAAAGGGAGCAAATCCAGATGCTGCTAAGCAGAAGGCAAATGATTTCCTTAACAAATACAAGGCTAAGACTCTTACAGCAGAGCAGATTGCAGTACAGTCACAGGCAGAAAATTCTGGATTCCAGGCTGGTCTTGGTCTCTTCCCTAAAACAGAAGCTGCTGCAAACGGTATTGGAATGACTCTCCAGAGCCTTATGTATGTTTTCCAGCAGGGAGAAGGTTATACTTCTGATGTTCAGGAATCTGCAACAGGTGATGATTACAGATTTATCAGCGTAATCAAAAAATATGATGCAAAAATGCTTGCAATCGGTGACCTTGTTCAGCCTGAAACTACTGTAACAGTTTATGATTACATCCGCGCTAACCTTACCCAGCAGAAACAGCAGATTTATATGAGCAACGCTGCAACAACTCTTGCAAAAGAACTCCATACAGCAGAAAATGTTGATATGAAGAAAACTGGAGCTGCTTTGGATAAGCTGCTTGATTGGGGGAACTAAGTGTCCAGACGTAATGGTAGAGTAATTGCTTTTCAGGCACTTTATTCCTGGGATGTAACTAAGGCTTCTTTAGATGATCTTTTAACTTTTGAATGGCTTCAGAAGGATACTGAGGTAGGAAGTGCCGATCAGGTTGCAGCAAAGAATGAACAGAATGAGCAGCTCTTTGCTCTTTCTGAAACTTCTAAAGAAGAACGAACCTTTGCAAGTTTGATAATTGCTGGTACAATAAGTCATATAGACGAAATTGATAAGCTTATTGAAAGTCATCTTTCTGCATCCTGGAGTATGGAACGTATAAGCCGTGTTGCACTTGCAATTCTTCGTACAAGTGTTTATGAGATTTTGTTCCAGAACGGCGCTGAGGCAAAAATTGTCATTGATGAGGCAGTAAATATTGCCAAAGACTTTGACACAGATGATTCCTATAAGTTTATTAATGCAGTGCTTGATAAAATAGGAAAAGATGAGCCGAAAAGAGCTTAAAAAAATAATTCTTACATCTATATTTTTTTCTTTGATTTTGTTCTGCTTTTCTGCATGCCGCATGAGGGCAGAACAAAACTCGTTAACAAGCCAGTTTGATGTTATTGATGCCCTTGTTATGCAGAATCAGATGCAGTCTGCCTTAAAAGAGCTTAAAAAGGCAGAAAAGAGGGCTTATGATTCCTGGACCTATATTGGTATTTACAAACGCTACATGACTCTTGGTGAAACAGGAGCGGCAGAAAAGGTCCTTAAAAAAGCTTTAAAAAAGAACAGTAATAATGAAGAGTTACAGGCAGTTTATGCGGCTTTTCTTTTGAGACAGAACCGCCTCGGGGATGCAGGGAAGGTTTCGGAAAAATTACGCGGAACAAAATATGCTTCCCTCTATTCTGAATACATGCTGAGAGAATCTGCTGAAAAAGCAGCGGCTGCCGGTGAAAACGGTTTTGCCTTTTATACAAAAAAAGAATACTATCAGATCTTCCTGGATGCATATAAAACTTCTAAAAATCCGGTTTTATTACGAAACTGCGCAGTTTTTAATCTTATCAATGGAGACTACGCCCTGGCAGCCTCTTTGTATCCGGCTTTCTTCCTCGATGCAGATGACGCTTATTTCTGGGCTCTTGTATGCTATGATGCCGGCCAGTATTACGATTCCATTGAAGCAATTGAAAATTCCCGCCGTCTTATGACAGGCTATCAGAATACAGTAAGCTTTAAGACATCACCTGTTTTACAGACAGCTCTTGAATCAGATGCTTATATGGCAGTTTCAGAAATGGAAGCAGCCGAAAATGCAAGACGTGGTATTGTATTGAATCTCGATGAACTTAAGGTTCGTAAGAGTGATGAAGAATATCTTTCAAACATAATTCTCAACAGTGCAAGATGGGCTGAAAATCAGGGCATGGATGAGCAGAATGCAGATCTTCTTTTCTATGTTGTAAACCGCTGGCCGGATAATGTGCCGGGCCTTATCCTTTATGCAGATTTTGCTTATCGTTCAAATCTTGAAAGAGAAGAAGACTCAGAAATTGCAGCCCTTCGTAAAGCCGGTATTTCTACTCTTGAAATGGAACGTTACGACAACCGCAGAAAAATCCCTATGAGTGATGCCCTCTTTAGAATTGATGAAGCCCTGCGCCGCACTAATGATCCTTATCTGCATATTGCAAAGCTTGACCTTCGTTATAAGACAGATAAATCAATTTCTGAAAAAGACAAGAACCGCGACCTCTGGAATATGCTGGAAAAAAGCCTGAATGAAGACGGTGTTTTGAAAGGTCTTCTTGTTCAGTATGCCTTAAACTTTCTGCTTCAGACAAAGCAGTATGATGATGCCTGGAAGCTTTTTTACGATTATGTAACAGATAACAGCCAGTATGATGCTAAAAGGGATTTCTGGGAACAGTTTATTGAAAAAGCCCGGGGTTATGAGCTTTCTATAATGGAATTTGGTGCCTGGTTTGCCGCTTATAATAAAATGGCTGATGAAGCATTACGTCTTCACGAATACTGCGTATATGAAAGCGCAGGCCTTTTGGATGAAGGCTACATTTCTCAGTCTGTTTCTACTGCAAGCTGCCTTAATCTTGGAAGCATTTATGTTTCTCTTGGTAAAAAGGCAAAGGCTCTTGATTTGTATGGAAAAACTGCCGGCCGGGAAAGCAGCAATGCTAAACGTTCCGAAGCCTTTTACAGAATTGCCTGTATTTATGCCGGTGACGGAGACATAAAAAATGCCCTCCGTTCTGCAGAATACGCATCATCTTTGTATCCTGAAAACGCAAGGGCATCTATCTTAAAAGATAAGCTTAGACTTACTACTACTCAATAACAGCAATAATGTCGCTCATGCGGAGAATGAGGTGGTCTTCACCATCAATCTTTACCTGAGTTCCGGCATATTTGTCGTACATAATTCTGTCGCCTTTCTTTACTGTGATTTTATTCTCATCAGTTCCAGGTCCAACTTCAACTACAACAGCAGTCTGTGTTTTTTCCTGAGCGGCTTCCGGGATAATGAGTCCGCTTGCAGTTTTTGTTTCTGCTTTATCGTTCTTTACGAGAACGCGATCTGCTAATGGTTTGATTTTCATAATCTTTTGTACCTCTTATATATAAATTAATAATATTATTGTTTCTTCGTCAATAAAATTCGTTTTACAATAATCTGATAAACAATGAGCACAGCCATCATGCTAAGACCAACAATGTCTGATCTTGTTTCCGGAATGACACAGAGTAAACCTGCTGTTGCAAAAAGAACTCTTTCTATAACATCCAGGGTAATTACAAGGCCAGCAGGCTTAGAAGATCCATGAAGAAGTCCTGTGAAATTAAAGCCGTAGCCTTCCAGAGCAACGCTTATTCCAAACATACCAATCAGGGCTGTTGCAATAATAAAGAGAATGCGTCCGATGGAAACGTCTATCATAAGCATCTGAGAGTTATATACAAACATATAAGGAATGATAAAGGCACCTATGGCAAGCTTGGTTGCATTAAAGGCCGTTTTCATTGGTTTAGCCTTTGCTATGGCGGCACCGGCAATGGCTGCAAGGGCAACAGGTGGTGTTACATCGGCGATAATTCCGAAGTAGAAGGCAAACATATGGGC
>SFOB01000148.1 GCA_004554075.1 Treponema sp. | reverse complement strand
GACTGCAGATAGACTCAATATCTTTTTTCTGCTTGTCTCCAAAGATTGCATCGTCCATCCACTTGCGGGAATCAATCATTTTTTGTTCTACGACATCAGTTTTATCATACAGTACCTTGAACGCAGGCTTCATTGCAGCGGCCTGTTCATAGCAGCCAAAACCCAAATCAATTTCAAGCAAATTAGAAAGCACAAAAACTTCAAGCCGTCTCTGCTCAATCTGTCCATGGTAAACAATTTCATATTTTTGGGAAACCTTTTGATGAAAATAATCCATCACTTCTTTCATCGAATCATTAGAATCAAGCGCAACAACAAAATCCAAATCGGAGTGGTCATCTGTAAAACCCACAGCCCCGGAACCAACCTGCACCAGCGCAACAATTTTTTCACACGCCTTTGCAATAGAAAGAATAAAATCAAAAGTCTCTTGTCTGTCCTGAACAGTAAAAATCATATTTGTGTTTCCTCATTTCAATAGTACAAAATCTTTAGATTGTTTGCTATACTTGAGAAAGCGCGTTTTTGAGCTTAATTTTCACTCATCATCCAAAATATTTTTAACAACCTTTGTAATCTCTGATTCGCCGCCTTTATGATTCCAGATAAACTGAACATCGCTGCCGACTGCAGGCATTTGCTCCAATCCTTCTGAAAGTCTGCACGGAATTACAAGCTCCCAGTAACGAACGTTAAAGATTTCTCCATCCACAGATTCCACAAGGCCAAGGTGCTGATTAAAAATCTGCATAAAACCTTCCTGAACTTTTACCTTGCGGTAAGCCGGAAACTCTTTGCTGATTTCTTCAAGTGCAGCAGGATCTTCAATTTCTTCAAAATCTGAGCTTTCTTCAAAATGACCTTTGAAAGTCGTAAACTCTTCACTCAGCGGATAACACAAATATGCATCATAGCTGTTGCCGCCCGCATCAGTAATTCCAAAATCCTGCATAAGCTTAAATCCAAACTTAGGATAATAACCTGGTTCACCACAAAGAATTATTCCCGCAAGCCCCGCTTCTTTTGCAAGACGAATTGTTTCGTAGATCAGCTTACCCCCAATATTGTTCCCTTCCAGAGTCGGTTCAACTGCAAGTGGTCCAAGCATTGCAACTTCGTGCCGCACGCCATCCTTACCGACAATCCAGGCCTTTGTGTAAAAAGCAGCACCCACGATTTTTCCATCCAGCTCTGCAACGCGACTGATTTGAGGCAAATAATCCGCAGACTCCCTTATAACCCGAAGCATATTGTGTTCTACACATCCCGGATAATATTTATTCCAGAAGCTGCGCATAGTCATGAGTTCAGTGTTGTGAAAATCTTCAGCCTTTTCCGAACGAATATTCACCCCCCATTCCGTTCGGGTAATCTGACAGGTATATTCTCCGGAAGTTATTCCAGTTTTTGGATAAGTGCGACTTCCCTTATCGTCAATACAACGCATTCCTATTTTTTTCATAACACCAAACGACGCTGCATTTTTACAGTCGCACTGCGCAAGAATACGTTCAATTTTAAGATTATTAAAAGCAAAGTCGATGAGAGCTGCTCCTGCCTGTGAAGCAAATCCTCTGCCTCTATAGTTTTTATTTATTATCCAGCCAAGTGTTGCATAGGTATGATCTTCACTGTGACTAAGGTCGCAGTCGCAGCCACCTATGATTTTTCCGTCCAAAGTGATTACAAACTCAAAATCTTCTATCTGATCAAAAGGCTTTTTCCAGTCTTCATCATAACGTCGCACAAAATCACAGGTTTCTTCAAAGGTATCATTGGGCAACCAGAACATCATCGTAATATCCTTGTCACCCGCATATTCATGAATCTGCTCCTCGTCACCCAAACGGATTGGACGAAGAATCAAGTCTTTTGTTTTTAGTTCCATAATTAATTCTCCGAGCATTTCACAACTTCAAATTCTTCGCAAACTATTTCTAATTCGGTAGAAAAATGCTTACCAATAGTTTTCATTTCTTTCGTAAAGAAGTCACGATGTACACTTTTCCAATACTCCAGAGTACGATCACCTTCACCTTCTTTATAAGCATGATTTTCACTGATTTTGTCAAATGTGGTAACATAGACCTTTTTTGTTCTGATGATACAAACAGCCTGATTCTGTGAATCAAGAATAATATTATATTGGCCAGTCCCCGGAAGTTCTTCATCTTCCAGTTCATAGAAGCAGAGCAAAGAACTTGTAGCAGTTTTTATCCCCTTCTTTACCAGTTCTGCTAACCGATCTGCATCATCTCCAAAGGCCCATGCGTCATAGTTCCCAGTCAAACCTGATTTTTTCCATAATTCTTCGGCTGTCATATTATTTTTCACCAGGATAGCTGATTTCATCACCCCAGCCCACAATTGTCTCGTAAAAGTTCTGAACATGCATAAGGCCGTAGGACCACAAAAAGGCGCGGTCTTTTTCGTTGATTTCGTTCAAACTCTTCCAGACAACTTCCCGGAGCGGAGGATTTTCACTACCGGCTTCTTCTGGATCGTAACCAGTAATTGCCTGCTGGTCGTCAGAAACAGTAACTTCAAAAGAATATTCTTTTCTTCCCTTGTCGAATATAACAGCCAGCGGTTTTACAATAGTTCCGTCCAGACCGCATTCTTCCTTGAGCTCACGCAAAACACACTCTTCTGGAGTTTCGCTCTCTTCTATCCCGCCACCTGGAATCGAAAAGAATTCCTTACCATTATTTGCATCCGGATAACACAATCGCTCCATCAAAATCTTTCCGTCACGAATAACAATAGCTACACTTCGGTCTCGATAACTCATTTTATTTTACCTGCCATTTTTTTAATTTCTTCTTTATACATTTCCTTGAGCTCCGGCGGATTCAAAACTGTAACGGCGGCACCAAAGTGCAGAACCCAATAAAGAGTTTCCTGCATCTGATTAGTTTCAAAACTCAGATAAACACTTCCATCCGGGTTCTGCTTACACTTCTGATTTTTATGCCAGGTGCGTTCGAGGATATAGGTGTTTACAGATTTATCAAAGTTCAGCTCAATTTTCTGAGGCTTATTTTCGTTGTTCCAGATTCCAAAGTTAGGGTCAATATGAATCTTCTTTTTATAATCAGTATCCGGCTTAAAATCTTCTCCCAGCTCAATGTTCTTCATGCGGGCCAGAGTAAAAGTGGCAAACTTTTCATACTTTGGAGAATAGCCCAGAATGTACCAGTCTCCCTTCTGATTATAAATCTTATAAGGATAAAGCTCGTGGGGCTTCCAGTCAGTAGCACTGATGGAACGGTAATCAAACTTCATAATTTTATGAAGCTTTGTTGCTTTGAAAACATCATTAAAAACTTCTTCGGAAATGGCAGGAATCGGGTCTGCAATAAACTCAACGTCGTTGGCAAAGCTGGACTGAACTTCAACCTGATTAGGAAGCATCTGCGAAAGCGTATCATAAACCTTTTCGATAGTTTTCTTGAGCGGTGTGTTGTTGTAGCGCTCCATCAGTGGCAGGATTCCGGTAACTGCAAAAACCTCACTTTCTGTGAGCATCATGTTTTTTACAAAGTAAGTGTTGTCGCTGTAATAGTAGCCCTTGTGAAAACGATCGTATTCAATCGGGGCGTTGTAATAAAGTTTAAGCTCGTCTATATCGCGCAGAATTGTACGGCGGGAAACCTCCAGCTCATCCATAAGTCGCTCAACACTCGGATAGCTGAGTTCCTGAATGGCCTGCTCTATTTTAAAAAAACGAAGGGGTTTTGTATGATTTTCTTTAGTTTTTTGACTCATAAAATCATTATAGCACAATTTTATGAAAAATCCGCAGAATTAATATACTAAGCCAGCTGGCTGAGCTTCTCTCGGATAAATTCAGACTTTTCCTTTAAGCCGATTTTACCTAGCTTAATAAATATAACGTTCGGTAACTGTGCATTAAGTCTTACAGTTCCAGGATTGTCCTTTATAAGTTTTAGGATTTTATCAATTGAGATATTAGAAACCTGCTGGAACTCAACTGCAACTTCGCCCTGGCGCTCCTTGATAGATTTTATGCTGAGCTTGCGGCAGATAATGCGGATTTCGGCAAGGGCTAGCAAACTTGAAACTTCTTCCGGTATAGGACCAAAACGGTCTGCCAGCTCAGCAAGAACAGAGTCAAACTCTGCATCATCTGTAACGGCTGCAATCTTTTTGTAGATTTCCATTTTGATCTGAGGATTAATGATATATGTATCCGGAATAAAGCCAGTGTATTCCATTTCCATAAGGACTTCGGATTCTTCCTTGTAGTCTTTTTGAAGGGCAAGGCGGTTTACAGCCTCGTTCAAAAGGCGTACGTACATATCAAAGCCGACTGAGTAAACATCACCACTCTGATCGCGGCCAAGCAGGTTTCCGGCTCCACGGATTTCCATATCCTTCATGGCAATCTTAAAGCC
>SFOB01000147.1 GCA_004554075.1 Treponema sp. | reverse complement strand
CCTCATGAACTCCTTGTCCACAATGTTTTCACTATTACGATATGGGAAGAATGCGTCAGCCCATTCAACGTCAAATTTGTGGTTGATGGTTCTTGCTTCATCCGAATCTTTCTCATATAGGTTTTCATATTCCGCCTTGAAATGTTCAAATGAGGTCAGCTTTTTCCCTCTTGAGTTCATCTTGATATACAATTCGTCAGAGAGTCCGTTCTCCGACAATGGGAGAAAATAGAATATGATACGCTCCTTCTCTCCGGTCAGGGAATCCCACAGGTTGGCGATGTCACCGAATTTGCCATTGATGGAGTCCAACATCACGAGCATGCTGATGATGGTCGGGTCGTTGTGCCACTCACCCATAAACCAGTTTTGGTCCGTCAATTGTTCTCTTAACGTCAACGACCAGTCAGGGGAATATTTCATCAAATGGGTGCAGAAGTCGCGTGAACTCGGACGTATGTCGTAGGTGAAATGATGAAGGAACGCATGTTCTTCCTCTTCAACACCACATTTCTTTGCTGCATACCAATGCAACAGATATAACGTTGTCAGTCGCTGCTGGCCATCAAGAGGAGTGATGATAATCTTTTCCAGCTTGTTCGCCACCGTAGTACTCCACACCTGTTCCTTTTCCCCATAGATAAAATCCATTTTCATTACTTCGTCCTCATCATCAGCTTTGACGAGATAGGATTTGATGGCATTCAAGAATCTGTCTCTTACACGTTTGACATCATCCGTTTTACGTCCCTGCGCATAGTCTCTTTGCACCATGGGAATAATCACATGATACTGTTCAAGAAAAGACTTGAAACTGTGCTTTTCGTATTTCTTGTTCTCAGTTGCCATAATGTATTCTTTCTTTGATGAGTCTTATTTCCTTATTGCCAATCTTCTTTTCTATATAGTCGAACAATACACAGTTCATAGCTTCGATATAACCTTTCCTGTCTTCCTCCGACCAAAAATGCAGCTTCGTGTCTGATGAAGAGTAATACTTCATAAAGACGTTCCTGGTACACGTTGGCACATATTCCCCCGCTTTGTCCATGGCAATCACCTTCATACGCTTCACGTCAAAAGTAGAATTGTTAAGAGCCGCATTCTCGCCAACGGTCAGCAATGCCATGTTTGACAACGTGTGCATTTGCGATTTGTCATCTCCATCCGTCAGGATATCAATCACGGCAGGGGCTACAGCATTGAATTCATCCCTTATTGACCCCCTGTAGCCTTTTTCATTGATATGATCAATTACCGTGTCCATCCTGGATATGACATCCTCAATTTTACCTTTTTCTTCCGGACTAACATCCAAGCCTTTTAGAGATTTTTTGTGAATAACAAGCCAATCCTTCCATTCCTGGTTCGTTTTCAGAGTTTCTGAGTTCTGTGCGTGAATATGCTCCAACGACCAAGTCCCCTCATTTTTATATCGGTTAAACGGGAATCGTATATTCTCGTCACCCTTTTGTCTGATGGTCTCCACGTTAAACAGCAGAAGGACCCTCTTTATCTCCTCGGGATGTTTTTCGTAATTCAACTCTGCATAGTCAATTACTTCATTATTATCTTTATCGCCCGCCTTGAATACCATCTTCTCTCGTATCCTCTTGAGCACTTCAAGACGGAAGTCAGATTTCTTTATAGGATTAACCCTACTCATTGCAATGTCAAGAAGATCCTTCACGCTCGTACCTGTAGCGACAAGAAATCCGATGTGATGAAACAAGTCAAAGTCGTTGTACCATTCCTTCAGCTGTTGCATATATCGTTCTATCAGTTCCCAAGTGTCATATTTGTTGTCAGACTTCTTAAACCTCTTGTAGAAACTGTTGAATGTATAAAAATCGCTCTCGTCGCTTGGTTTCATTTCTATCATGTCAAACAACAGCTCCATGCGAATAGGATAATTGTCTGCCTTTTTATTCGTGATGAACGTCCAGAATTTTTCGTCATGCAGGTCTTTTTCCATTGAGTCCCAACCAAGTGCTATCTCATGCTGCTTCTTTTCCTCTATTCCATACGGGTTTCCTGCATATCGCCCATTCGAGTCCTTTTTGCCACGGCTAAGAAACAAGGCCTTGACAAGTTCCGCATTCGTAAGGCTAATTTTTCCAATATTCAGACGAGTGAAAATGTTTACGCTGTCTTCGTCATCATCCACCTCATACCAGATAATAGTGACATATTTCTGCAGCTTGTTTGCGTAATTCATCATCTTGGATTTTTCACTTTTAAACCACGCTTTCACCAATCCGTATGCTTTCTTGATAAACAGCTCATCAATGTTGCTTGAACTGGCATCCAAGTCAATTGTATCAATGGTTTCAAGCAGTTCCTTGCTACCTTTATGTCCATTCACACTCTTTCTTGTAGTATATTCAATGCTGTAATTTATGTCAACATAAGCATTGAGATACTTCATGATAAGATATAGCGTTGTTAAACGTTGCTGCCCGTCAATCAGTTCATAAACGCCATTCACGTTTTTTACCACGACAGGTTGCAGGCAATACTTCTGACCGTCAGGAATTTCGTTTATGTCTTCAAGGAGACGCTCAACTTCGTCTTTACCCCAGCGATAACCTCTCTGGTATGCCTCTATGATGAAATTTCCACTTATTTCACTTATGATTTTCTCTTCCAGATTCATTTGTGACCATTATTTTGTTTTTCTTTTTAAATATAAAAACACATATGCCATGAAGAAATGATTTGAATCTGCGCTTTAGGTATAGTTACTCATTATTCCAAAGAATTATACTTATGATTTGCACTCAATATCGTCGAAATACAATACCTATTAAAAATTTGTTATTGTATTGTCTACAATAATTCCACACATATCATCGGACAATTGTATTGAATACGTATTCCATATAACGTTTTTTACATAACTTATCTGTCTATCCCTGACAAAATTATTTATTTTCTTAATAGCAGGGTAATTACCTACAGACAAATAGAAATTGTCCCAATTAATATGGCTTTCTATAGACAAAACTATCAAGTCTGCAATATTCTTGATATTTGCAGTACAAAGCACATAGTCGCCGAAATTTAGATTTGCCATTTCTTTTAGAGCGTTTAGATAGTTGTACCTTGCATCAATGTCATCCTTAAAAGCAGAAACAGTTTTGAACGAATTTGATAGTTTTGCATCTCCTTTATTGCCAGCATCGTGGTTAAGTCCATTTCGCAAATACCTATAATATGTATATATCGGCATACTGAAATCATATAGGTTGGGATTTATACCTATTCGATGCAAAGAAGTAATAAGGCGCTCCAATCTCGAAACATTATTTGTATCTGCCAGTCTAAAATCTGAGAAGCCCAATGTCCTCATATCATCTACGAAATCATCTATAAACACATCAAGGCACGAATGAGGATATACCAGATAAAGATCATGCAATTTCTCGCGAGGATTTCCGAACAACAAAGATGAGATAGGGTGGGACATCTTGCCTTTCTCAGATTCCAAGAATTTCTCAAAGCTCAATCCAGACATTTTCTGTTTCTCCTCATAGGAAATACATGCTGCATCAACATATTGCATTAGGGCATCGAAACCACCAAGAGTATTCCATAGTTTTCGATTGCTAGACATGTTGAAGGTTGTTCTTCTATATTCAGTTCTTTTCATTTTATTGCAATTTTAGTTCTTTCATCATTTTTTCATAGGTAACAATACAATCTATTCTCGATGTATCGGTGAAAACAATCTTCCACAAATTCCATTCTTTGTCCTTTCTGCGTTGTAATCCTTCAATATTCTCTTCACTTAGGCCATCTTTCCCATGCATAATAATTCTAATTACATCTATAAAATTATCGACATTCTCAATTACCACATCAGCTAACCAAGGCACTAACGCCAGTTTTTGCGATGCAATCAACATCGCAACAGACAAAGGATAGCAGTATGCGTTCTCATTATACCTATCGGGCAGATATTTATAATAGCGAACCACATCTTCTACTACAACCTTGAAATAATCTTTGCAATTACCTATTGATGAATGAAAATTAACCTCAACTGACAACAATAACTTTATGGCAAGAATAAAACTATGCTTGTTTATCTCTGCATTCCGATATATTCCATCATGAGCATCATATCCTTCATATATGATATTAAACTTCTCAAAAAGAGCGTTTCTTGTGTTCTCGTCGATAAATGCGAGTGCTTTGCTTATCTTTGTTATTAATAAAAGTTCATCATTAGTGACGCTTACTCCTTTTGTAAATGTTTTGGCCCTATATATACACTCGAACAAAGATTCGGAAAGTTCTTTTATTCTTACAGTATCATTAACTCTATTTTCAACTTCATTCATCAGCAGCAGAAGCAGATAATCCAAATTATTCCCTTTTGCGACCATGTTAGATAAGTGAAAAGTCGTGGAACAATACT
>SFOB01000050.1 GCA_004554075.1 Treponema sp. | reverse complement strand
ATGAGGTTCAGGTAAGACCACGTTCCGGACTTGCAGCAAAAAACGGAGTTACCGTACTTAATACACCCGGTACAATAGACAGTGACTATCGCGGAGAAATAAAAGTTATACTTATTAATCTTGGTACTGCAGATTTTACAATTAATTCTGGTGACCGCATTGCTCAGATGGTAATAGCTCCGGTTACACAGGCATCTTTTTCTATTACTGACAGCCTTAGCGAAACAGAGCGGGGTAGTGGTGGTTTTGGTTCCACAGGTCTTTCAAAATAACTAACGTTAGTTTGTTTGAAAAAATGAATATTAATGAGATTTTTAAAGAAATTAAAGCTATCCGCATTTTAAGACTTCTTCATTTATATTATACGAAGTTTCAGGTTCGTGTACTTAAAAGAGGAAGTCTGAAAGATCATATTCTTGTAAAGTATCTTTTTAAGGATTTATTTCTTTACTTTCTTGTTTCCTTCTTTTTCTTTTTTATGATTTTCTTTGTAAATCAGATTCTCCTTACTGTAGAAGATCTTCTTGCTAAATCTGCGCCATTTGCAGATGTAATGAGAATTATGGTTTACAGTCTTCCATTTATTATTGCCCAGTCTGCACCTTTTGCAACTCTGGTTGGCTTTCTCATGAGCCTTGGTGGCATGATGAGCAGTAATGAGATTTTAATTTTCCGTGCTGCAGGACTTTCCTTTATAAAGATCTTTATACCTGTAGCTATGCTTGGCGTTTTTATTTCAATAGGATCTTTTTTTGTAAATGACTATCTGCTTCCACTTGGAACAATTAAATACAATGAGTTGATGCGAAAAATTATGAACTCAACTCCAACTATTGAGCTTGAATCAAACAGTGTAAAACATCTGGATACTTCTCATATTGTAATTGGAATTGTTGAAGAAAATACGGTTTCCGATGTTGTAATTATTGATTCAAAAGATGGAGAAGACAGACTTATTATTGCCGGTCAGTCTGAACTGCAGGGGGCAAGAGAAGAAGGTGTTCTTATGCAGTTTGATATGACAGATGCAACCATTCTTACTGTAAAAACTGATAACAGAAAAAATTATGATATTCTGCATTCTGCAAGAGCAGTTATGAATGTTTTTGATTCAACCTTCCTGGGATCCTTTTCTCAATCCCCAAGAGAAATGACAACCTATGATTTAACAAAGCGGCTTAATCAGATGAAGGCAGAAAAATCTGAGGATCTGAATGCAATCCGAAAAATAAACTTATGGGGAATGGAATGGCATAAAAAGTTTGCAATTCCTTTTGGTTCTATCTTTTTTGCCCTGCTTGCTTTTTCCATGGCTTTTCAGTTTGGAAAGGCTAACGGCCAGATGATTGGTCTTTTCCTTGGAATTGTTATCTGCGTTTTATACTGGGCCGTTCAGATTGTAGGACAGCTTCTTGTAACTAAAGTAGGGCTTAATGCGTTCTGGTGTATATGGACACCGAATATACTTATAGGACTGTTCGGTCTTGGATTTATGATAAGGCTTTTGAGAAAGTAAGATTTATATGAAGCTTGTTTTTTATCTTTTGAAAAAAGTTATTCCTCTCTTTTTAGGTGCAATGTTTTTCTTTGCCCTGGTCCTGAATCTTGTAGATCTTTTTATGAATATTGCAACCTACCTTCAGAATAACTGTTCAGGTAAAGAAATCATGCTTGTAATGGCCTACTACATTCCAAAAACAATCTGGTATGCAGTTCCGGTTGCTATCTTGTTTTCTACTTCCTATGCCCTCAGCGAAATGTATGCGGCTAATGAGATTCAGGCTTTGCTTGCTTCTGGAGTTTCTCTCTTTCGTTTTACTCTTCCGCTTTTGATTATAAGTCTGCTTATGGCTTATGGCCTTTTTGTATTTGAAAATAAATTTGTAGTACAGACTTACGAAAAAAAGACAAGCCTGCAGTCTTCTCTTTTGCAGAAAACAAAAAGCGAAAATAACAGTAATGTAATTGTGCTTGCTGACAATGGCAAAATTATCTATTCTGCTGCCCGTTATATTGAGAGTCAGAAAAAACTGAGAACCTGCTATTTTATTTTCCGTGGTGAAGAAAAAGAGCTTAAGGCTGTTATATACAGTAAGCAGGCTTTATGGAATGCAGAAGGTCAAATCTGGGAACTGGAAGATCCGATTCAGTATGAGCCTGTAGATAATACTTTGAAGATTACACCCGTAAAAAAAGAGTTTACAGATGCCCTTACAGAGTCATATGAAATATTCCGTAAAACAAATGTAGATATTCAGTCTGTTTCTGCATCAGAGGCAAAGGTATATATTCAGCATTTGAAAAAGGCCGGTCTGCCATATAATCAGGAGCTTTCGGAATACTATAAAAAATATGCTTTTCCTTTTATAGTCTTTATTGTTGTTTTCCTTTCAATTGGACTTACAGGAAAAACCAGAAAAAATGTACTCCTTATAAGTCTTGCATCCTGTATTCTGGCATCGGTTCTTTTTTATGTTACAATGATGGTAACAATGGTTTTTGCAAAGCATGGTTATATTTCTGCTTTCTCTGGAGCCTGGTCACCGGTAATTTTCTTTACAATAATCAGTATAGTTTTATTAAAATATGCACGTACATAATTTAATATAGATAATTTCAGCTGACGAGTTTAACTAAATATATAGAGGTTTTTATGAGTGAAATTTTAAAGATTTTTGACATAAAGCATAAGAATGCAGGCAGCCGGGCTCGTACCGGAACTGTACATTTGCCGCACGGAGATGTTCGAACCCCGGTTTTTATGCCGGTTGGAACGAATGCCACTGTAAAGGCAATGCCAAAAGATTTTCTTGAGGAAATTGATTTTGATATTATCCTTGCTAATACCTATCATCTTTTTTTGAGACCAGGTCCGGATCTGATTAAGGAAGCAGGCGGCTTACACGGCTTTTCTCAGTGGAAGAAAAACTTTCTTACAGACTCAGGCGGCTTTCAGGTTTTTTCTTTGAGCAAGCTTCGTAAAATTACAGATGAAGGTGTGCGTTTCCAGAGCCACATTGACGGAAGCTATCATATGTTTACTCCTGAAAATGTTGTGCAGACTCAGACTAAATTTAATTCTGATATCCAGATGCAACTTGATGTATGTTCTGGCTGGGGAGTAGAGCGCAAGGAAGCTGAAAAAGCTCTTCGTATTACAAGCGACTGGCTTATGCGTGCAAAAGGTGAGTGGGAAAAACAGCGTGAGGCCGGCTACCAGGGAATGCTGTTTCCGATTGTTCAGGGAAACTTTTTTGAAGACCTTCGCCAGAAAAGTGCAGAGTTTGTAAGCTCTCTTGATATGCCAGGTATTGCAATCGGCGGTCTTAGTGTAGGTGAGCCTCCTGCTGAGTTTACAAAGTTTTTGAATTATACAGTGCAGTATCTGCCGGAAGACAAGCCAAAATATGTAATGGGTATTGGTACGCCTGAATATATTCTTGATGCAGTTCAGGCTGGAATTGATATGTTTGACTGTGTACTGCCAACCCGCAATGCAAGAAACGGTTCATACTTTACACGTAAGGGTATGCTCAGTATAAAACAGGAAAGATGGACTCACGATTTTGGTCCTGTAGATCCTGAATGTAATTGTAAAGTTTGCCGCACTTATTCCCGAAGTTATTTAAGACACCTTTTTAAGGAACAGGAAATTTTGAGCAGTATTCTTGCAAGCTACCATAACCTGTATTTCTTAAACAATATGCTTAAAGAAATCAGGGTGGCGATAGATGAGGACAGATTTGAAGAGTACCGAAAGGAGTTCTTAGATAAGTTCCATCAGGGTGTGTAACCAGGCAATCTATGTTTAGGAGTTGTTTATGAAGAAGTTGCTGATTTTATTGTGTTTATTTTTATCATTCTCTTTATACGCTCAGAGTGCTGAAGAAGAAATAAAAGCCTCTAAAGGAGGTATTTCTGAAATTCCTGCAGCAAAAAGACCAAAGCCTGTAGATAAAGAAAAGGCTGAAAAGGCTGCAGAAAAAGATGAAACAGATAAGGATTATGAAAATAAATCTAACACCATAAAATATGGAGTTCCTTCTGAAATCTCAACTCTTATAGATGAACTTATAAAGAATGATGATCCCCGCTTTACAGAAGAGATTTACGATGTTTTCCAGGTTTCAAGAAATACAAGTATTAAACAGAAGGTTTTGAACTATTTTAAGCAGCTGGAAGATCCTTGTCTTGAAGATTATGCGGTGGAAGTCTTAAACGATCCTTATGATGAAAAAAATGATCTTGTAAAAGCCTGCTTTCAATATGTGTCGGCAGTAAAAACTAAGGAAGCAATTCCTGCAGTTCTAGCCCTTATTGAATCTGAAAATGATTCATATTTTAATGATGCGATTGCTGCTATTGGAGAAATAGGCGGACCGGAAGAGGCAATGTTCCTTGTTGAATATCTTGAGCGTGATGATTTGAGCGATGCGCAGCGCCAGACTCTTATGCGTACCTGCGGTAAGATGCATGCCATTCAAACCTGGGATAAGGTAGTAGAAGTTGCAGAAGATGAAGATGAAAATCTTTATGTAAGAATGTATGCAGCAGAGGCACTGGGACTTATGGAAAAGAAAGAATCTGTTCCTGTTCTTACTGTGCTTTTTTCAGAAAATGATCCTAATCTCCGTCAGTATGTAATAAAAGGTCTTTCTCACTTTCCTGATGTTATTGAAGCAAAACAGACAATTATGCAGGGAATCCGTGATGAGCACTGGCGTGTAAGACAGGAAGCAATAAAAACTGCTAAAGCAAATAATATGACAGATACTGTGCCATATCTGATATATCGCGCAAAAAACGACAGTGAGAAAATCATAAAAGAAGAAGCCTATACTACTCTTGCTGCAGTAAATACTGATGAAGCTAATGAATTTCTCATTTCTCAGCTTCAGGAAAAGAAGCTTGGTGATGGTACAAAGAAAAAAATAGTTGAAGTGCTCCTCAAGGAAGGTCATGCAGGCGAAAAAGAAATACTTGAGCTTGCAGATGAATGTTTAAAAGACGATAAACGTAAAGATTTGCGTTACGCAATTGGAAAAGAACTTGCTAAATATGAAAACACGGCTTATGATGAAATATGTATTAAATATCTGTCTTCGAAGGATTCTACAACCCAGAGTCTTGGACTTGATATTTATAAGACAAATAAGTTTTCATCGGCAGTGCCTGTCATGAGAAATATTTACGCAGATAAAAAAGCAAATTCCGGTGTAAAGAACCGTATTAAGAAAATGCTTTCGATTGAGGAAGATGACGATACAAAAACTGAAAAGCCTTCTGAGGCAGCTGACGCCAAGTAATCAAAAAAATCCAGATTATATTGCAAGTAAAAACTATCATATGACTTGCTTTATATGTATTGCAATTGCCGTTCAGGGACTTATACTTGCATTAATTTCTTTAATTGATTCAAACTTTGCAGTTGTTATATCTACGCTGGCTTATACTGTTTTGATGCTGGCAACCTTTATCTATACAAGAATCACAAAAAAACTAAATTTCTTTTATGTATCTGCCTCGATAATGGTAACATGTCTTACCCTGTGGTTTTTGTATTCTGGAGGAACAGAAGGTTTTGGAATTATCTGGATTGCAGTAATTCCTCTTTTTACGCTGTACCTTATTCCTTATAAAGGTTTTATTATTTTAAACTTTTCTGTCCTGCTTTTTCTTATAGCCGGGCTATGGACTCCACTAAAAAATACAACGTTTGTTTATGGTTTTACAGATGTATTTAAAACCAGATTTCCTTTGCTCTATTTTTTTGAATTTGCTTTTTCAATTTTCCTGAAGAACCGAATCTATAAAACAGAAAGAGAACTTGTGGAACAGAAGGATATGCTTACTTCTGAAAATAAAATGGCAGCTCTTATTCAAAAGTCATTTTTCAGACAGGAAGTAAGTCTCTTTCAGGGGTGGGATATTGCCTGTACCTGTATTCCTCTGGCAGGAATTTCAGGTGATCTTTATGATATATATCCTAAGCAGAACGAAGAACCATCTCTTGAGAAAAAGCCGGACGATGCTTCTGAGAAAGAAGAAATCGGCGGACTTGGAATTTTTGATTCATCGGGACATGGTATTACAACAGGTATTATCACCATGCTTGCTAAAAATATTTTTAAACAGGAATTCTACGAAAATAAGAATAAAGATATTGTAGAACTGATGGAAAAAATCAATCTTCGTTTTAATGTTGAAAAGGGCGAAGTTGATACCTATATGACAGGTATATTTGTCCGAATGAAAGACCTTGATGCTAAGGGAAACGGCCAGATAGAATTTGTAAATGCAGGTCATCAGGCACCGGTATTGTATAGAAAGAAAAACGGTTCTTTTGAACTGATCAATAATTCAACACTTTCTGTTGGTGCAATAGGCTTAAGCTCAATTGATCCTTATTATGATTCCATAAATATCACTCTTGAAAAGGGCGATGAACTGATTCTTTATACTGATGGTGTAATTAATGTTTGTGCACCTGGAGGAAGAAGGCTTGGTTCTCAGGGCTTTATAAATATTCTTGCTTCTAATATTGATAAGGATGCGGATTCTCAGTTGAGCGACATAATTTCTGACATAGCATCTTTTAAAGGTATGGAGCCTTCAAAAGATGATATGACAATTATGCTTTTAAGATACCAGGGCCTGTAATTATTTATAAAGGCTGTTTACTAAGGCAAGTGCTTTATTGATGGCAGCCTTTTCATCTTTATTCCATTCCAGATCTTCTTCAATAAGAGTTTCCAGACTGGAATGGCTTTCCAAAAGTGCAGTTGAAAAACCTCGTGAAACTTTGAACCAGTAGCTTCCGTTTCCGTTATTATAAAGAGTGATAAAACCGTATTCGCGTCCTTCCTGTTTTGCAATTGCTGTTCTCAAAATAAAGCCAAGCGAATCTACCAGTTGTTCTTTCTGAATCGGGTCGTTCACATTTACGTTCATGTGGCGGTTCCACTTCTTTTCCGGGAGTGGACGCAGGTCTATTGTATTTGCAAGTTCTATGATTAAAGAAACTTTTTCGCCTGCAAGGAGTGTGCCGCCGTCTGGAGTTGAAACAAGTCCTTTCATCTGACCTGCATTATTCAGCTTGTTTTTATTTTTTTCATTCTGAAGTGCAGAAAGAAGATTTTCAAGCGGAAGAAGGGCTGTCTTTTTTCCTTTGATTTTCTTTGTTGAAAAAAGGAAACCGCCGAGGGAAAGAGAATCCTCTGGAAGAATTGAGTCTGGATTGAGCCCGGAAGCTGCTGCCATGGCTGCGGCCTTCTTTGCTTTTTTGCCGTTCTTACGCTGTTCTTCTGCCTCCTGGCGGCGAAGAGCTTTTGCTGCACGGTTTCTGTCCTGCTCGAGAATACGTTCTTCGCGGGAAGAATCCTTAGCTTTTTTACAGGCCATAAGGCGTTCGAAAAGCTCCGGATTAATAGTGTCCAACATAGGACGTGTAAGAGGAGAGACACTGGAAGCGTAAATGCGGCTAGTGCGGATGATTTCTCCAGCAACAATAAATACCGGATCTTTTTTAAACATTACGCTGCCAGGGTGAATACAGATATGATCTGCTGTAAGTGAGCGGTAGCTTTCGCGTCCAGTTCTGATACATACGAACTGAAGCATTCCGGCTGCAATACAGCAAAGATAATCCTGTACACTTCCTTTTCCTTCTACAACAGGAATACCCATTTTTTCACTTACAATTTCGATAAGCTGCTCGTTAATGTTCATAATCTCGAGCATTACTCGTTCATCAAGATAGTTTTTCTTACAGAATTTTTCCCGGTTGTCTGAATCCTTGAAGGCTCGAAGGATATTAAGGTAGGTACAGAAGTCTCCCTGAATATCCTGAAAACGGTGGTGGGCCTTACGGGCTTCCATTTCTTCATTTGGAGGAAGTACAAAAGGAGAGTTTGCAGACAGGAAAGAAGCTGCAATAAGAGCCTTGTCCAGAACGTCCGGGAATCTCATAATAGCTTCTACAATGATTCGGCTGATGCGAGGTTCAAGCGGGAACTTTACCATCATCTGACCGATTGGAGAGAGGGTATTGTCTTCTTCAAGGGCACCAAGAATGTGAAGTGTATCAACAGCGCCAAGAATGCCTTCGCGGCCTGGGTTTGCAATAAAATCAAAATCAAAAAAGTCTGTAATGCCAAGCTCGCTCATGCGCAGTACTACTTCGCTGAGGTCTGTGCGGTAAATCTCTTCTGTTGTATATTCAGGACGGAGTTCAAAGTCTTTTCGTGAGTAGAGACGGTAACAGGTTCCAGCCTGAGTGCGGCCAGCGCGTCCTTTTCTCTGGTTGCAGGAAGCTCGTGAAACCGGAGACTCAATGAGACTTGAGGTATAGGTCTTTGGACTGTAGAAGTTGAGCTTGCAAAGACCTGAGTCAATTACAGTAGTAACGTCGCTGATGGTAACTGATGTTTCTGCAATATTTGTAGAAATTACAACCTTGCGTTTACCTTCAGGCGCCGGATCAAAAACTCTTTCCTGTTCTTCTTTTGGAAGGCGGCCGTAAAGAGGCAGTATGTGAAGCTTGCGGCCTATAGGCGAGTAGTAGAGCCTGTCCATACAGTCTTTTATGATTTTCTCGCCAGGGAGGAAAATCAAAATGGCACCGTCTTCATCATTATCGAGAACACGGTCTACAGTGTTATAAATCTTTGTGAGAATCTGGTCGCAGCCGGAATCTGTTGTTGTTGTAGAGCCGCCTGGAACCGGGTCGTAAACAAGGGCTACCGGGAAGGTGACTGTGTCTATGGAAACAATAGGAGCGTTATCAAAATATTCGCTGAATACTTTTGTGTTCATTGTGGCAGAACTTACGATAACGCGGAAGTCACTGCGTTCTTTAAGTACACGTTTTACAAGCCCGAGTACAAAGTCAATGTTTAAGCTGCGCTCGTGGGCTTCGTCTATCATAAGTACGCTGTATTTAGAAAGCCATGGATCCAGCTTCATTTCCTGAAGCAGAATTCCATCTGTCATGATTTTGATGCGGGTATCCTGATTTGTGAAATCTTCAAAGCGCATCTTGTAGCCTACAAGACCTGGGTAAGTTGTGCCTAACTGCTTTGAAATAAATTCGCTTACACTGAGGGCTGCAATACGGCGAGGCTGGGTAACGCCAATCATACCGCCTGTAGCATAGCCTGCTTCGTATAAAATTACCGGTATTTGGGTTGTCTTTCCAGAACCTGTAGGGCTTTCTACAATTACTACCTGGTTTTTCTCGAGACAGTCCAAAATCTTTTGTTTCTGTGCGTATACTGGAAGTGACTTATAATCTATTGCCATTCTATATAATCCTTTGTTGCTTCTTTATTGATTTTGATACGGCGTTCAATATATTTTGCCCAGTTTGTTCGCGGAACGTCGTAAAGGTAATCTACAAAATCCTGATTGAGCGGTTTTACAACATACTCATTTGCAGTGTTAATGTAGGTGGTTATAAAATAAGGTTCGCATTTTTGTATTTTCATGGAACCGTTTTTTTCTCTGTGCATAGTGACAATGTAAAAAAGACCGTCACCGGTGTTGTCGCGCTCGCCGGTTGGGTTTTTTGAAGTAAGTTCAGGCTTAGTGCGCTGACCGGAAATTGTGTTTCCATTGGCATACATAATAAGTTTGTCTCGGCCTGTATTTGTGTTCACTACGATTTTGCGGTCTTTTATGATATGAGCATGATTTGCCCATACAACATCAGCTCCGGCTTCGAGTAAATCCATATAATACTGATTCTGTTTTTCTGTGATTACGCGGGTGTATTCAGGTTCGCTTGTGTGAACTGAAATTATAAAAAGATCACAGGGATTTGCAGCGCGAAGTTCTTTTGCATATTTGATAAAGGCTTTGCGGGAGTCTTCATCTGGTTTTATAAAGTTGATGTAGTCTGATGCATCAGGACGGTTTAAAAGTTCTGTAATCGGGAGAAAGAGAATTTTCCAGCCATTTGCGTCAAAGTAGTTGTAGGTGAGGGCAGAAAGCTTTGTGTCTGCCTTTTCTTTTGTACCTGAAAAATATATGTTGTTTCCAAAGTTTTCTTTTGTAAACTGAGTGATTTCCTGAGTTGTCTTTATTGTTTCAAGGATCCCGGTTTTATATTGATCGTTTGTGTGATTGTTGCAGAGGGAAAAAACGTCAAAGCCTGCATCAACTGCTGCCTGAACATATTTGCGGGTCATATTAAAATTAGGATAAGAGGAAGCAGGTTTTGTTGTGTCTATAGGAGCTTCAATGTTAGCGAAGGCTAAATCCTGTTCGGCAATAACATGGCGTACATCGCGCCAGATTTTATCGTAAGTTGTAATATAGTAGTTTACCGAATGAGCCATAATGTCACCGGCAAACAAAAGTGTAATGGTGTCTTTATCGTGTTTTTTATGAGCGGATTCTAAATCCGGGGCTTGAGCAAGGGGCTGATTTTCTGCGGGTTCATTAATGATTTTAGAAGTTGTGCCGCAGGAAAAGAATAAAATAGTG
The DNA here is from genome assembly GCA_004554075.1 of Treponema sp. Taxonomy (GTDB): domain Bacteria; phylum Spirochaetota; class Spirochaetia; order Treponematales; family Treponemataceae; genus Treponema_D. The sequence goes on along the minus strand of SFOB01000050.1, from coordinate 6,726 downwards.
AAAAGGATAATAATTGAGATTTTTGAAAAATTAATTTTTCCTTTCACTTCAACTCCTAAAAAAACAAAACTCTGTGTCCTCCAATGCTCTGTGAGAAATTATCTCTCACAGAGATTCAGAGCCCACAGAGCTTTTTAGAGATTGCTTTATTTCCAGATCTTCTCTCTAACGAAAGTCTGGTTACGATCTGCACCTACAGAAACGATTCCAACTTTTGTGCCTGTGAAGTCTTCGATGAACTCTACGTACTCGCGGGCAGCCTTAGGAAGCTTTTTGTAAGATGTACACTTTGTGATGTCAGCCTTCCAGCCGTTGAACTTCTGAAGAACAGGTTTTGCCTTGTTCAAATCAGGAATTGAAGCAGGAAAGTCTGTTACAATCTGACCGTCGATATCGTAAGCAATACATGCTTCGATTTCGTTCATGTCGTCGTAAATGTCGAGGTGAGTAAGAACAAGGTTGTCGATTGAGTTTACGTGACATGCATAGCGGAGTGCTACGAGGTCAAGGTAACCGCATCGGCGTGGACGTCCTGTTGTTACACCAAACTCATTACCTGTGTTACGAACGTAGTCGCAAAGTTCGCCTTCTGTATCTGCATTGAATTCAGATGGCATTGGACCGTTTCCTACACGAGTTTCATAAGCCTTGAATACACCGTAAATCTTGTCGAGGGCCTTAGGACCAATTCCAGAACCTGTTGCAGCACCTGCAGAACAAGAAGCTCCAGAAGATACATATGGATATGTACCAGAATCGAGGTCGAGCATAGCGCCCTGGGCACCTTCGAAAAGAATATTGTCATTGCGGAACTCGTACATTTTTGCAGCGATGTTCACGCGCATAGAAATCAATTTATCTTTGAACTGTTCAAGGAACTTCTTGTCTGCATCGTCGAGGTCATTCCATTTTTCATCCCAGTCGAGGTCTGCAAGGCGGATACCGTCGCGTTCAGATTTCATTGAATAAGTAGTTCCAATTCCGCGGCCTGTTGTACCGATAGGGCGCTTGCGTGCTGCATCGCGAGCCTTATCCATTTCGCGGTATCCAGGGAGTGTAAGGTGAGCGCGGTCAGAAATGAATACGCGGCCTTCCCAGTCAATGCCGTTGTCCTTGAGCATCTGGAGTTCTTTGAAAAGAGCTTCAGGGTCAATTACCATTCCGCTACCAAGGAAAACTGATTTTTCAGGGTAGAGGATTCCAGACGGAACCTGATGGAGAGCATACTTCTTTCCATCTACTACGATTGTGTGACCTGCATTAGCGCCGCCCGCAAAGCGAACAACGTATTTTGCATCCTGTGCAAGGTAGTCAACGATTTTTCCCTTGCCTTCATCGCCCCACTGGGCACCCATAACTACTACGTTCATAGGTTTTCTCCTTCCGCAGAATCATCGCGGAGAATAAGAATGTTTTTTGAACGTAAAAAGACCGACGAATCATCTCAGACTTTTTACTAAAACAATATATCACAAAAGATATTTTATGTCATTCATCGCGGATACTTCCATAATTTTCAATTCTATAGTATAATTCTCGATTAATATTTTTATTCAGATTTTATAAGGAGAACCAAATGGCTTACATTTTTGAAGAACCATCGCACACTTTTGATGAGTATCTTTTAGTTCCGGGATATACCGGTCCTGACTGCATTCCTGCTAATGTTTCGCTGCAGACACCTGTTGTCCGCTACAACAAGAAGGCCGGCGAAAAGTGCCCGCTTACAATGAACATTCCGATGACTTCGGCTGTTATGCAGGCGGTTTCTGATGATAAGCTGGCTGTTGCTCTTGCAAAGGAAGGTGGTATTTCCTTCATTTTTGGTTCTCAGACAATAGAAAATCAGGCAGCAATGGTTGCCAGAGTTAAGGCTTACAAGGCAGGTTTTGTATCTTCTGATACAAATATCCGCCCTGAACAGACTCTTACAGAGCTTGTAGAAGCAATTGAGCGTACAGGCCACTCAACAGTAGCTGTTACAGAAGACGGTACTGCTAATGGTAAGCTTCTTGGTATCATTACAGAACGCGACTTTAGAATTAATCACACTGCAGAAGGTGCTAAGGTAAGCGAATATATGACTCCTCTTAAGGATCTTGTAAAGGCTGAAGATGGAATTACTCTTGAAGAAGCAAACGACCTTATCTGGGCTCACAAAATCAATCAGCTTCCAATTGTAGATAAAGATGGAAAACTTCTTTACCTGGTATTCCGTAAGGACGCTGCAAGCCATACAGAACATCCGCTTGAGCTTCTCGACAGCAAAAAACGCTATATCGTAGGTGCCGGAATCAATACACGTGACTACATGGACCGTGTTCCAGCTCTGCTTGCTGCCGGTGTTGATGTAATGACACTCGACTCTTCAGAAGGTTTCACAGAATGGCAGCGCCGCGCTTTGCAGGACATTCATGCTAAATGGCCAAACGCAAAGGTTGGTGCCGGAAACGTTGTTGACGCAGACGGCTTTAACTTCCTTGCAGATGCCGGTGCAGATTTTGTAAAAATCGGTATTGGTGGTGGTTCTATCTGTATTACACGTGAACAGAAGGGTATTGGCCGTGGTCAGGCTACTGCTACAATCGAAGTTGCTAAGGCCCGCGACGCTTACTACGAAAAAACTGGTATTTATATTCCAATCTGTTCAGACGGTGGAATTGTACACGATCATCATATCACTCTCGCACTTGCTATGGGTGCTGATTTTGTAATGCTCGGCCGCTACTTTGCCCGCTTTGATGAGTCTCCTACAAACAAACTCATCGTAAACGGTTCTTATGTAAAGGAATACTGGGGTGAAGGTTCAAACCGCGCCCGCAACTGGCAGCGCTACGACCTGGGTGGAAAGAAGGGTATGGCATTTGAAGAGGGCGTAGACTCATACGTTCCTTATGCCGGATCTCTCCACGACAACGTAAACCTTACAACAAGCAAGGTAATCCACGCAATGTGTAACTGCGGTGCCGTAACAATTCCGGAGCTGCAGAAGATCGCTAAGATTACACGCATCAGCTCAGCGTCTATCCGCGAAGGTGGCGCTCATGATGTTATTGTAAAGAACAGTATTAAGGCTAATTAATTTACCGCTCATATACAACACGGATTAAAATTGCGGGTCCCAGCGACGGCAAAACCGAAAAAGCAATCTCCCAGGGTCCCATGCTTAAAAAATCTCGCTTCGCTTGATTTTTACGCAACCCTGGGGCCCTCTTTTTCGTTTTGCCTGCGTCCCACAATTTTAATCCGTGTTTTCTATTAACCGAGGTCTTTAGCCTCAATTGCTTTCAATAAACATCATATTCTGATATAATCATAAAAATATGAAAGACGACATGATAGTAATTCGCGGAGCTAGAGAGCATAATCTTAAAAATATTGACGTTACATTTCCGCGTAATAAGCTGGTGGTGATTTCGGGGCTGTCGGGGTCGGGAAAGAGCTCCCTTGCTTTTGATACGCTTTTTGCCGAAGGCCAGCGCCGTTATATGGAAAGTCTTTCGTCTTATGCCCGCCAGTTTCTGGGCCGAATGGATAAGCCTGATGTTGATTTGATTGAGGGTCTTTCTCCTGCTATTTCAATAGAACAGAAATCTACAAATAAAAACCCGCGTTCTACTGTGGGTACAATCACAGAAATATACGATTTTTACCGCCTCCTTTATGCACGCTGCGGACATGCACATTGTCCAGAGTGTGGTCGTGAAATCCGTGAGCAGAGTGTAGACCAGATTATAGACACTGTAATGGGCTGGGAAGACGGTACAAAGATGCAGATTCTGGCCCCTGTTATCCGCGGTAAAAAGGGTGAACATCAGAAGATTTTAGATGATGCAAAAGCTTCAGGCTTTGTGCGTGCACGAATTGACGGTGTAATGGCAGATCTGGACGAAGCAATCAAACTTGATAAACAGAAAAAACATACAATCGAAATTGTTGTAGACCGAATTGTAAAGAGCGATGAGGTTAGAAGCCGCCTTGCAGACTCTATCGAAATTGCCCTTAAAAACGCCAACGGTATTGTTATTGTTACCCGCCGTGTTGGTGACAAGGACGAAGAAGTATTCTTCAGTCAGAAGAATGCCTGCCCTGACTGCGGTATTTCTATTCCTGATTTGCAGCCTCGTCTTTTTTCCTTTAACAATCCTTTTGGTGCCTGCCCTGAATGTACGGGGCTTGGCGAAAAGATGGAATGGGACTTTAACAAGATTCTGCCCGACCGTTCGCTAAGCTTCAACGAGCGCGCTTTTCCATTCTTTAATCCCGACAGCGAATGGAACCACACTATGTTCCAGGCCGTTGCAGATGCAGAAGGCTTTACCCTGGACACACCGATTTCCCGCCTTACCGCCGAGCAGTTTGAATACCTGTGGAACGGAGACCCGGACCGCAAGATTCACTGGATTTATAAAAAGCAGAGCGGGGAAGGTTACAGCGAATATAACCGCCCATGGCCTGGAGTCCTCAACGAAATGAAGCGCCGTCACGCAGAAGCCTGGGGCGATTCAATGCGTGCTAATATAGAAGAAAAGTTTATGAAGGTGGGCCACTGTTCCTGCTGTAACGGTCAGCGCCTTCGTAAGGAAGCCCTCGGCGTAACTGTGGGCGGAAAGAATATCTGGGAACTCTGCTGTCTTTCTGTGGCTGATTCCATTGAGTTTTTTGATAAGCTTGAACTCACAGAAAGCGAGCAGAAAATCGCTGCCCAGATTATGAAGGAAATCCGAGCCAGACTCCGCTTCCTGCGAGACGTAGGACTCGACTATCTTACAATGGAGCGAGCCGCAGAAACTCTCAGCGGCGGTGAAGCTCAACGAATCCGTCTTGCTACACAAATCGGTTCGGCCCTCTGCGGTGTCATGTACATTCTGGATGAGCCTTCCATAGGACTTCACCAGAGAGACAACCAGCGCCTTATAGACACCCTGCTCAGCCTGCGCGACAACGGTAATACCGTAATTGTAGTAGAACACGATGAACAGACTCTGCGCACTGCAGATTACCTTATAGATATCGGCCCCGGCGCGGGTGTTAATGGTGGCCGCGTTGTAGCAGCCGGAACTCCTGCCGAAGTTGCAAAGGTAAAGGAAAGTCTTACCGGACAGTATCTGGCTGGTACCCTCAAAATGGATATTCCGGCAAAACGCCGCACAGGCAACGGCAACTTCATAAAAGTAAACGGCGTAACCGAGCACAACCTCAAAAACGTAAGCATACAGATTCCTCTTGGAACCTTTACCTGTATAACCGGCGTAAGTGGCTCGGGAAAATCTACCCTTATGAGTGATGTATTGTATCCTACACTCAGTAACCGCGTGATGCGCACAAACTACGATGTAGGTGAGTGCGAAGGTGTAGAGGGCTTTGAACATATAGACAAGGTAATCAATATAGACCAGTCACCAATCGGCCGTACACCACGTTCTAATCCTGCAACCTATATTGGCGTATTCGACTCAATCCGTGACCTTTTTGCAAGTCTTCCGGAATCTAAGGCCCGCGGTTACCTTAAGGGACGCTTCTCTTTTAATGTAAAGGGTGGCCGCTGCGAAGCCTGCCAGGGCGCGGGTGAAAACGTAATCGAGATGAACTTCCTGCCGGATGTATATGTTCAGTGCGAAGTCTGCGGCGGTAAGCGCTTTAATAAGGAAACTCTTGAAGTAACTTATAAGGGTAAATCAATCAATGACGTACTTAATATGTCTATAGACGAAGCCTGCGACTTTTTTGCTTCTATTCCTCATATAGCCCGCAAACTGGAAACAATGAAATCAGTTGGCCTGGGCTATATTGAACTTGGTCAGAATGCCCTTACCCTTAGCGGTGGTGAGGCTCAGCGCGTAAAGCTTGCAAACGAACTTGCCCGTACTTCAACAGGTAAGACTCTTTATATTATGGATGAACCTACAACAGGACTTCACTTTGCGGATGTTAAGCAGCTTATGAGTGTAATTCAGCGCCTTGTAGATCAGGGTAACTCTGTTGTTATGATTGAACACAACCTGGACGTAATCTGCCAGGCAGACTATATTATTGACCTTGGACCAGAAGGCGGCTTCCGCGGTGGTAACATTATTGCTACCGGAACTCCTGAAGAAGTTGCCAAAGAGCCAAAGAGCTACACCGGCCAGTTTATAAAAGAACAGCTTAAGCAGAATGGCTGAATGGCTTGAGAGGATTTAGATGCCGCGGGGATTCTTACGTTCATTATTTGCATCAGTAATTATTCTTCTCATAATCTTTCCAGGCTTTGCGGAAGAATCTTCTTCTGAACCCGAAGTTACTGTAATCACAATCAATAATGCCCGCCAGTCTTCTTACAAAAAAAGTGAAGAAACCGGAAATGACTGTATTATTCTGGAAGGTTCTGTTTCTCTTACAGTTCAAAAAGGATCTACAACTAACGAAATAAAGGCAGATAAAATCCTTTATGACCGTAAAACCGAAATGCTTTATGCAGACGGAAATGTAGAAATCCTTATGAAAAATGGCGATGGAAAGAATTCTGCAACAGCCACTTCCCTGATTATGAACACCTCTACGCTTGAAGGTGTTTTTGATAACGGTAAAATCATTCAGCAGCAATCTGATGCTGTAAATCTTCCTTCGGGTTCAACCCTTATTGTATTTTCCGAAATCTTTGGAAAGGGGAATCAGAATGTAATTACTTTCAAAAAATCAAGTCTTACCTTCTGTGATGAAGATCCTCCTCACTGGCATATTGAT
>SFOB01000049.1 GCA_004554075.1 Treponema sp. | reverse complement strand
GTTCCACAGTCTTGCCCTTGCGCGCCATCTTATATGCACGGTGGCCATCAACTTTGCAAGCCGAGAATGCCGGCGGCACCTGCTGTATGCTGCCCACAAGCTTGCTGCCCGCCTTAAGAAAGAAGGCCGTAAGCCTTTACTCGCTGCCTGTGACCTTGTTCGTCCAGCCGCTGTTGAACAGTTGAGCCAGCTTGGTGAGAAAATCGGGGTTACAGTTTATAAAGAAGATTCAAAAGATGCCGTTCGCAATGCAGAAGACGCAATTTCATTTGCCCGCAAGAACGGCTACGATACAATCATTATAGATACTGCCGGTCGTCTTCAGATTGATGAAGAAATGATGGCAGAGCTGGTAAAAATCAAAAAGGCAACCGGTCCGGTTGAGGTTCTTCTTGTAGCCGACGCAATGACTGGTCAGAATGCAGTTGATATTGCAAAGACTTTCGACGAGCAGCTTGGTCTTACCGGCGTAATCCTTACTAAGTTTGACTCAGATGCCCGCGGTGGTGCGGCTCTTTCTCTTAAAACAATTACTGGTAAACCGATTCTCTTTATTGGTACCGGTGAAAAGACAGAAGATTTTGAAGTTTTCCATCCGGAGCGAATTGCAAGCCGTATACTTGGTATGGGTGATGTTGTTTCCCTGGTTGAAAAAGCACAGGAAACAATGGATGCAGAAGCTGCCCTCAAGATGCAGAAAAAGCTTCAGCGTAATGAGTTTACACTTCAGGACTATCTTGAGCAGTTCCAGCAGGTTAAGAAGATGGGCAATATGCAGTCTATCATCGACATGATTCCTGGGATGAGCGGAATGGATGCATCTCAGATGGACCTTTCCAGCATGAAAAAGAACGAAGCAATCATCCAGAGTATGACCTATAAAGAGCGCCTTAATCACCTGATTATTGGTCCAAGCCGCCGTAAGCGTATTGCAAAGGGTAGTGGTACATCTGTTGCTGACGTAAACAAGCTTTTGAAGCAGTTTGAAAAAACAAAGCTTATGATGAAGAAAGTAAGCCGTAACCGTGGAATGCAGGGCAGAATGATGAATCAGCTTGGTCTTGACCCTTCTATGATGGGTGGCATGGGCGGTGCAGCAGGCCTTGGTGGTGCTCCCGGAGCCGGCGGACTTCCAGGCGGCTTAGATCCAAGTGCTCTCAAAGGCATGGACATGAAAAAGCTGATGGATATGGCTAAAAGATTCCGTTAAAGCAAAAATCGGCAGGTTGACCTGCCGATTTTTTTATTTAACAGTAAGTACACTGGCACTGCGGCCATCTGTCGTATAAATTTTCTGCGGATTTGTATTGTCCAGCACAGGTGTAAGTCCAATATAGTAATTGTAATAGTATTTTCCGGCTGGAAGAGGGAGTTCAAGCTCGTAAAGTCCCGGTGCTGTCTCTACCATTTCATAAATCCATGGATCCCAGTTTGTAAAGGTTCCGGCAAGATTTACTTTCTGGCCTGTTTCACCCTTGTAGATGAAATGAGCATAGTCGTTCTTTGGAGATTCTGTATAAACATTTATGCTTCCAAGGTTATCAAGCTTAGAAAAATAGAGATTTACGTTCTGGTCGTATTCTTTGTTTGGATTCAGCGGATCTGTTGTCCAAAGTCCGTCAAAAACAAGTCTGTATCGCAGCTCTGTAAACTTGTGCTCACGTTTGTAAACGTAGAACATATGTTTACGGCTGACTTTTTCTTCATCATCCTTCTGGGTGAGAATCTGGAAGGGATGGATTACCTTGTATTCTTCAAAATCAAAAGCAATGCCGACAAAGCGGTGCTTTGTATCAGCAGTGAAAATAATATAATCGTCGGTGACCACAGGTGCCCCCGGCTTGTCAATTCCATGCAAAAGTGTATCAAGCTCAAAATTCTGATAATTAGTCTGTTCCGCTGCAAAAACAGGTGTGGATAATAATCCCACAACCACCGCCGCGAGTAAAATAAGCTTTTTCATACTTTGATTATCGGATTATGTTTGTGATAGTTTAGTACAAGTATAATATACATACCGGTGATGTAATAATGTCTTAAGAAAAAAATACTGTGATTATAATTTAATATGCGAGAACGGAGAGGTATGATTTAATGGACGGGAGCAGAGGCAGAAGCGAAACGCACTCTTGAAGTTTTTGGCGCTTAGCCATAAAAAGAATCCGAGGATTTTCGCTTGCGAAAACCGCAGGATTCTAACCCAAAAAACTGAAAGCCGCGCGGTTTCGCTTATGCCGCCGCGGTAGTCCATTAAATCATAAGATTCACAGTGGAAGTATATAAAATTACAAGATTTCCTATATTAATATATTTCTCTTAAGTCGAATTGAAAATCATCCGTTCATATAAGTAGTATATTATACTTGTAATTTACAAGGGTTGTGGGGTAAAATTAAAGTAGTATGCCAGGATTAAGTCAGCTTAAAAAATTCAGCAGTGATCTTCTTTCGCTCGGTGACGAGGTTAACCTTCGAGCCATCCGCGGCGAAAAGCCTGTAAAAATTGAGATTCCAAACGACATTGAAGATAAAAACGACTCAGAAGAATTTGTTCTTGGTATGCCCGAGATTGAGGCAGAAGTTGAAGTTTCTTCTGCAGACGAAGATCTTTCTGACTTAACAGCCCTTGTTAATCCTGCTGCTGCTTCAAATGACAAAAAAGGTGAAGCAGAACCTGCCCCAAGCTTTGAAGCTCCTGATATGTCAGCTCTCTTGAATCCGGTTGCACCACCTGCGGACGATGATGCAGGAATGCCGGATCTTTCTATGTTTGATGAACCGGAAGAAGAGCCTGAAGAAGTAGTGGAAGAGGAGCCTGAAGAAGTTTCAATTGCCGACATGGGACTTGATGCTCTGCTTGCAGGCGGCGGTTTTGATGAACCGGAAGAAGAGCCTGCTGAAGAAGACGCAGAAGAAAGCGATACTGAAGTTGATTTAGATGATTTTGAAGATATAACAGACCTTGATGATATAGCATCTCCTGCAAAAGATGAAGCTCCGGTAGCTGAAGCAGAAACTCTTGAAGAACCGGAAGCCCTTGATGAAGTTGAATCTCTTGAAGAGCCGGTATCCCTCGATGAACCAGAAGCTCTCGATGATGCAGCTCCTCTTGATGAAGCAGGCGCACTTGATGATATTGCATCCTTTGATGAGCCTGCAGCAATTGATGATGTAGCACCACTCGATGACGCAGCTCCTTTTGATGAACCTGAAGCACTTGATGACGTGGCTCCGCTTGATGAGGCTGAAAGTCTGGACGATGCAGCTCCTCTTGAAGAGCCTGCCGCTCTTGATGATCTTGCATCTTTTGATGAGCCGGCTCCTGCAGAAGATGCAGCCTCTTTTGATGAGCCTGCCACAACAGATGGGCTTGGAGATCTTGGTGATCTTGGAGATTTAGGTGGGCTTGATGATCTTGCACCACTTGATGAGGCTGCGCCTGTGGCAGATGCAGAAGCAGATATCTTTGAAACTCCTGAAGTAACTGAGGCAGCAGAAGCTGCAGAAGAGACAGATTCTTTAGATAACAGTGGAACAGACGAACTTGCAGATCTTGGAAGCCTTGATCTTGACAGTATGGATTTTGATACTGCAGGAATGGATGCTGCTTCAGCTGAAACACCTGCTTCTGAAACTCCGGCAGAAGATAGTTTTGATACAAGCGGAATGGATGATATGGAATCCTTCGGAATTGAACCTGTTGGAGATGCCGCTTCTTCAGATGCTGCACCTGCTTCAGATTCTGCAGATGAAGATGCAGGTGGAATTCCAGAAGGACTCTTTGATGCCGGTGACTTTGATTTAGGCGGAGGAGAGGACGGTGGCGAAGGAGCTCCTGCTCCAGAATTCTCTGCTGAAGATGAGATTCCAGATTTTGATGATACTGCAGGACTTGATGACCTTTCTGCGGACGGTGCCTCAGAGGGAGATGAAAATGCTCCGCTTGAAGTTTTTGATACTTCCGAAATGGAAGGAATGGACTTTGGCATTCAGGATACTGATTCTCAGATAAGCGGTGGCGGAAACGGAGACTTTGAATTTGGTGCTCACGAAGACTTTGCAATGGAAGGAGAATTTGAAATTCCTGGATTCTCTGACGTTGCTACCGCAAAAGAAGAAAAATCAAAAACAAAGCTTGTAACTGGAAAAGAACCAAAGGTTAAGAAAGCAAGAGGCAGAGGAAAGTCTAAAGATATTGATGAAGCAGACTTTAGCGATGCACAGGAATCAGAAGAGCTGCCTCCAAATACTCTTTCAGATGAGCAGTATAAAGTCTTCCTTGCAAATCTTGCAGAATATCCGCTTAATGTACGTCTTGCCTTTGAAGACTTTATTGTTCAGGATGAATTTACAGACGATGCTGAATTTGAAATTATAGAAAAAATCCTCAATAAAGCTCCTGCCCGCCAGGTTGCCGGTATGCTGGAGAAGATGCTTGATACATCTATTCCTATTCCACGCGACTTTGAACACAGAACAGCGGCAGAGTATGAAGCTTACAAGAAATCACTTTCATATCAGCTTAGAAATAAAATTATTCCGGGAATCCTCCTGGGACTTCTTCTTTTGATTGTTGGCTGGGGTCTTGCTAAGTTTACAAATTACTGTATCATCAAGCCAATTTGGGCAAATTCTCTCTATAAACAGGGTTATGCTTTGCTTGAAGCAGATGAATATCCTCAGGCAGAAAACAAGTTTGAGGAAGCTGCTAAAAAACGAATTAACAAGAAATGGTTCTTCAGATATGCCCGCGGTTATCGTGAACATAAGCAGTATCAGCGGGCTGGAAAAATGTATCAGAATATTCTGCGCTACTTTAAACATGATAAGGCTGCTGGTCTTGAATATGCTGATATGGAGCTTAATGATCTTGCTAACTATGAGCGCGCAGAAGAAATTGTACGCCGCGAAGTACTGGACTATCATATTAATGATGCAGATGGAATCTTAATGCTTGGTGATGTATTCCTTGAATGGGGTACAGAAAAGGATCCTTCAAAGCTTGAACAGGCACGCGAGCAGTATGCAAATCTCATTCAGCTTTATAAGCCAACTGATTTGTATATGTCTCGTATGATGCGCTACTTTATCAGAACAGACAATCTGCGTGAAGTTATTCAGATGCAGAAGAACTTTGAAAAGCGCGAAAAGTCCCTCAGCTCTGATGACTGGGCAGAACTCAGTGGTTATCTGCTTGATAAATATTATGGAAATCTTGCTCCTTCAGAAGAATATCTTCGTTACGAGATTGAAGGTCTTCGTGGACTTCTGCTCAGAGCTGTTAAGACAAATCCTGATAATCCTATTGCTCTTTACAATCTGGCTAAGTACTTCCTCAAGACAAATGAAACTGCTGCTATTGAATCTACACTCCAGACTGCTATCGAAAAGTTCAATACAGTTCCTTCTATGAAGAAGAGAGACCTTTATAAGTATATTGATTCATACCGCCTGCTTGGTGAGCATTATATAGGAACAAATGATTATCTCCAGGCTCAGGAACAGTTTGCAGAAGGTATCTCGCTCTTTACAATAGAACGTGATAATGCCGGTTTTGAAGGAACTCCAGCAATTGGAAAACTTTATGAAGATATGGGTAATATCAAATACACTATTTCTGGTGATTATGATGATGCACTCTTCAACTATAAATATTCTGTAGAACTTGAAAATGATAATCCTTCTATCCGTTACCGCATAGGCTATATCCAGTATAAGAAAAAGAATTATATGGAAGCTCTTGGTGCCTTTATGAAGTCTGGTGATGGAAACATTAAGGAAAGAAATCTTATGCTCGCTATGGCAAATACTCTCTACCTCCGTGGTGATGAGTATGCGGCTCAGGGCTATTATGATCAGCTTATTGATGAGCTTGATGCTCAGGTTGCAGAAAGCGGTCTTGTTCTTCCTCAGGCAAATGTTAAGGATTATGATTTAATCAATACATATCTTTATGCATCTAATAACTATGGTGTAACACTTTATAAGCTGGCAAAGAGAACAGGAAACAGCGCATTGAATGCACAGGCTATTGTTCAGCTGAGCCAGTCTGTTCGTGCCTGGGATGCCCTTACCCGTAATCAGGAAACTATGAAGAGACTTGAGGGTGGTAATCTTGCAGAGCAGAATATTAAGTACATTACACATCCAATACCGGAGTTTGAGCCATCTATTTACACTGACATTTCAAAGACGCTTCTGGATAACGAGCGTCTGTAAAGTGCAGGGCAGGCAGAGCTATGCAGACTCAAAGAAATACTTTATACGGAATTATAGAAAGACAGCGCCTCAATGCAATAATTAAGGAACTGTTCAGAAAATCAATTCATATATGTTCAAGTTTTATTCCGCTCTTTCTTAAGTTTGCATACTGGCCGGTAATTGGGCTTCTTGTACTTGCTGTAATTGTCTATACAATCAGTGAAATTCTTCGTTCAAAAAATATCAACATTCCATTGATTTCAAAGGTAACAGAAATTGCAGCCCGTAAGCGTGATGAAAATCATTTTGTGCTTGGGCCGGTAACTCTTGTCTGCGGTATTCTTATTGCTGCCCTTACTCTTCCTCTGAACTGTGCAAGGGTAGGTATTTATGCTCTTGCCTTTGGGGATGGACTTGCAAGCCTTATGGGAAAACTCTTTGGAAAGGTAACAATTCCGGGGGCTCACGGTAAAACTGCGGCTGGCAGCCTTACCTGTTTCTTTGCGGTTTTTGTTTCAACCTTCTGCTGCTGCCAGAACTGTCTGACAGCACTTATTGTTGCCCTTTGCGCAATGGTGATAGAAGTTCTTCCTCTTTCTGATTTTGATAATCTGATTATTCCGCCTGCAATTGGCTTGATATTTATGAAGCTTGCTGCTTAATCTACCCAGAGGTAATGCTTATGAACCTCATTGAGATAGATGTAGGTTCCGATGCCTAAGAGAAGCGTTCCTGTTATAAATGCTGTAATATTGTAGCAGTAGAAAATCAAAGTATAGCCGATACAAAGCAGAATAAAACCCAGGGTCATAATCTGCTTATATTCATTTTTCTTATTCATTCTGAAAAGGCAGATTGTGCTGAAGGCACAGGTGATAAAACAGAAAGCTCTGATTGCCTTTACATATCCGTAAGAGATGCAGAAATTAGGAAGAATAACTGCGGTGTTTAATGGAATAATTTCAGAAAAGAATAAGGCAATGATAATCAGAATGATGACGTTGCGGTCTGTACTCTGGCGGAAATCATCTGTGCTCATTACTGTATTTCCCATAAGTGCAAGAGGAGCAAGCAGTCTTGCAAAAAGATGAATGTTTCCAAGTTTTAAGAGAAAAAGAGAGTAGGTGCCCGAAAGGCGGAATACCGGAACCAGGAGTCTTGAAGTGTCTGCAAGGCAGGCTACAATAAATAAGAGAAAGAAGACAATATCTGGTGCCTGGGTTTTTTCAAAGCTGTGAAAAATAATTATTGTGGTTACACAACTGTAAAGCAGCATAAGGAAGATACCAGCGAAAACCCAGACAGGATTATATTTAAGTAATATATTTTCAGATAAATACTTTGTATATACATCCGGTAAAACCATATTGCCGGAAAGAAACTGATAGAGTGTAATAAAAGTTCCCAGCATGAGGCAAGATATAGAAATGATAAATAAAGTAAGTGTCATTCGGTTTCTGAATCTGATTGTCATATTTTAAAGATAACGCTAAGACAAATAATAGTAAAGAGTTTAGTTTTTATTCCGAAAATTTAAAAGGATAACTTTTTTGTGAACCCGGGAGGAAAATAAAAATGAAGAAGTCTATTGTTTGCAGTTTGATTATGGCAGTTCTTGTTTCTGCTCTTTCTGCAGGTGATGTTGCTACTTTTGTTGATAAGGGATTTTCTGAAGATGGAAAATATTATGTGTTCGGCCAGTATGGAAAAACAGATAAAAAGTTTCAGGGCTGGGCAGAGCTTTATCAGGTAGATATTGCTGCAAATGATTATACAGATAATGGAGTTTTTAAGACAAAGCCTTCTGCTGTAACAGCCGGTAAAAATGGCCGCGATGTTTTTGAAGCCCTCGAAGGAAAAAGCTTCTATTACTTTAAGGATCTTAAGTGTGAGACAGCTAATCTGGATCATGTTCTTTATATTCTTGATGATGTAAATAAAACAGGAACTGATGAAATTGTATTTAAGGATTTCCGCAATGCAGATGTAGATAACGCAGATGTATATCACATTAAGCTGTATCCTACTGTAAACGGAAGCGGAAAGAATGCACGTTCATCTTTCTATATTATGCTTGAAAAACGCGATGCTGCCGGCGAAGTAATTATGAGCCGCAAGATCGGAACTCCAAGCATCAACCGTAAGGGCGTTACAAATTATAAGATTGAAAGAATCTTCTGTGATAAGTCAGAAAAGAATCTTATTTTTGTAATTGAAAAAATGATGGAAGATGATACTGGAACTTCAATCAGATATATGGTTGAGGCTGCAAGATTCTAAAATAGAAAAAAAAGTGAAAAAATCTGAAAAAAAATCAGATTTTTATTAAAAACACTTCCTAAAATCGAAAGGTTGTTCCTATATTATATATAGAGAAATATTAATTGAAATTAAAGCACGGCTTACAAAAGGCCGTGTTTTTTTTTGCCAGGAGGTTTTAGATGAAAAAGTGGGGCTGCATATTCATTCTTTTTGTACAGACCTTTGTACTTGTTTCACTTACGGTTTTCTGTGTTCTTCCATTTTCCTGCAAGGTAACGGAAGAAGGAATTATATTTACCGGTGGAGACTATGCTTCTCTGGTACTCGAGGATGTTTGTGTTTTAGATGACAGAAATGTTCGTGTAAGCTTTTCAGAAAAAGTAAAGCTCAGAGCCTATACAGTGTCCGAGCAGATAAAAGATATTTCTGATTCTGATGAGCACTCACAGACAATAGAACTTTCCCCGGCCCTTAAGGCAGCTTCCGGTGGTTATGGCAGTATTGAAGCAGGCTATTCTCTTTCCGAAGATGGTTGTTCCATAATTTATTCTGCTGCAGAATGCTATGAGGTAGGAAAAGCCTATGAGATTTTTGGTGTGGTTGAAGATAAGGCTGGAAATTCCCTTACCTTTTGCGTTCCTTTTACAGGTTTTAATTCGCATATGCCAAAGCTTGTAATGACAGAGCTTCAGATAAACTATAAGAAATATAAGGAAGACGTATATCGCTGTGAGTTCATAGAGTTTCTTGCCTTGAAGGAAGGAAATCTGAGTGGCCTTGAGATTGTAAGTGGAGCTGATGGGGAAGGTAAGAAGTTTGTTTTTCCTCCTGTAAATGTAAAAGCAGGAGAAGTTTTTATTGTTCATTTGAGAAGTGCTGGAAGCGGATGTATAACAGAAGAGGAAAATCTTAATGCTTCAACGGCTGCTTATTCTGGAAAAAATGTAAGGGATATCTGGTCTGAAAATACAAAGGCACGTTTAAGTGACAACACAGATATTGTAGTTGTAAGAAACGGAGTTGATGGTACTATTCTCGATGCCTTTATGTATGCTGCAGAAAGTGCAACTGAATGGGGAAAAGGAATGTCTCTTCTGGCAGAAGATGTCGTGGAATGCGGGATATATGAAGAGGGCTCTGTCTGTGAGGCTGAAGTAAACAGCGGGCTTGGCTCGGTGGCAGGAAAGTCTTTTCAAAGGCTTGATGCAGCAGCCTTGCAGGAAGCAGCCCTGGCAGGAGCCTTTGAAGCAGATGAGGCTGAATATCCTGTAAAGCAAAAGCCTGATAACTGGGCCATTAAGAATGTAAGTCCTGGAACGCTTTAAAAATAGTCGGATTTATGATACATTTTCCCTTATGGTAGAATTATTAGCTCCTGCGGGAAATATTGAATCGCTTGACGCCGCTATTGGCGAAGGTGCGGATGCTGTTTATCTTGGTTTGCGCAGTTTTAATGCGCGAATGCGAACAACAAACTTTGCATGGAATCAGTTTGAGGCAGCAGTTGAAAGCCTTCATAAAAAGCAGAAGAAGGTTTACGTAACTGTAAACACTGTCTGCGAAGAGCGCGAAACAGAACGTCTTTATCGTTTTCTCTCTTATCTGAATGAAGTAGGACCAGATGGTCTTATAGTGCAGGACTATGCCGTTATGCGTATGGCTCAGGAATTTTTCCCGAATCTTGAGCTTCATGCTTCTACCCAGATGAACGTAGAAAGCTCAAATGCTGTAAAGCTTTTGCAGGGCTGTGGTGTAAAGCGTATGGTGCTTGCCCGCGAACTTGGTCTTGAAGAAATCAAAAAGATTAAAAGCGAAACAGGTGCGGATCTTGAAGTTTTTGTTCACGGTGCTTTGTGTGTAAGTGAAAGCGGACTTTGTTTATTCTCAAGCTTCCTTGGCGGAAAATCAGCTAACCGTGGTATGTGTACACAGGCCTGCCGCCGTTTCTATACTGCAGAGGTTCCTGGTGGAGTTCGCCAGGGCTACTATTTTTCTCCTTGTGACCTTGAACTTATAGAAAAAATTCCAGACCTTATTGAAGCTGGCGTTGATTCCTTCAAAATTGAAGGCCGCATGAAGAGTGCAGAGTATGTAGGAAGCGTTGTTTCTGCATACCGTTATGTTATTGATCATTACAAAGAAGATAAGAAGGGTGCTATTGCAGCAGGTAAGCGTATGCTTGCTTCTGACTTTGCCCGCACCAAAACTTCTTACTGGTATGGCTTTAAGAGCCTGGAAGATGGTGTAAACAATGCTGCTTCTGCAATTTTGAATCCGGATCAGGCTGGTGGAACAGGTATTTACCTTGGAAAGATTTCTGCAACTAAGGCTGCTCCAAAGGAACTTGTAGAAGCCATTACAGAAAATATGAGCGACGATGTGCCTCCTGAACAGAAGCATATTCAGATGGCTTTGCTCAAGGGCGGCTCTTATGATCCTGATCCGGGGGATTCCATCCGCCTTCATAAAAAGGATGATACAGGACGCGTGAGCCACAAGGTTCACTCTGTAGAACTTGAAGAAGACAGCGATAAGAGATGGATTGATATTCCTGGCGGCTTTAGCGTTGGGGACGAAGTTTATCTTCTTCAGATTAAAGCCGGTTCTAAACGCTATAACCATGTACTGCCAAATGATCTTGGCCGTTATAGAAAACAGCCTAAGGATGAAAAACTCCCTGTTCTTGATCTTACTCCTGTTGCAAATAAGGAACTTGTATATTTTCCTGAAGGAATTTATGCACAGGTTTCTTCCGTACAAGATGTTTTTGCGGTTCAGGGCCTTAAGCCTGTTCGTCTTATTCTCGAATACAACAGCGAAACTTCATACGACCTGCTTAATCATAAAACAGTACTGCCATTTTCAAAAAAACAGATTTATATTTCCCTGGATCCTTTCTGTTCTGCGGCCCAGGAAGACAAGCTTAAAAGCGAACTCGACCAGCTTATTGCAGACGGCTATATGAACTTTGTTGCAAACAATATTGCTCACCTGCAGATGCTTAAAGGCTGCAAGGTAAATATTATTGCAGGTCCATACCTCTATACCTTCAACCGCTGGGCAGTAAGCTGGCTTGAAAATCAGAATGTAGGTGCCTTCATAATGCCTTACGAAAATTCACGCCGCAACCTGGAAGCAACTTACGAGCAGAATGTTCGTGCCCGTGTTCTTGTTCCGGTTTTTGCTTATCCGGCACTTTTCCGTATGCGCTTTAAGCTCCCATCAGATTACGATTTTACTTATTTTGAAGATAAGGAAGAGTCTGTGTTCAAAGTGAACTCAACTGCCGATGGTTCTTTTGTAATGCCGGAAGAGCCTTTTGCAATTACCGACAAAACAGACTTTATTACTTCATCGGGATTTAAACGACTTCTTATCGATTTCTCCAAAACTAAGGTTTCCCGTAGTCAGATAAAAGCAATTACAACTTCCATGGTTAAGGGGCAGCCGCTTCCTGGAGTTTCACGCTTCAACTGGAAAGACGGTTTCTATTCTCCTCAGCAGATGGAAGAGTACAGGCTTTCTAACGAAAGGGCTGCGGAGCGAAAGGCGAATGGACGCCAGCCTGCTGCTTCACGCAAACCCTCTCGTGGTGGAAAACCTGGTAAGCGCCGCTAAAACCTAGAATACAGCTTCCGCCTCCACCGGAACAGGCTCTGCTTCTTTCTGAGCCTCAGGCTGATTTTCTGTCTGTGATTCTGCCGGAGCCTCTGTCTGGCCGGCAGCCTGCGGCTTTGCCTGACTTTCAGCCTCTTCTGATTTTTTTGCAGGCTTATATTCAATGTGTTCTGCAATAACGTAGATTCTGCTTGCGCTCTTGCCAGCTTCGTCCTTCCAGGTATCCTGTTTGAGTCTTCCTACGACACGAACTCCGCGTCCCTTTGTTGCTTTTTTGCCGCACCATTCTGCAACCTGGTTATAGGCTTCTACGTCAAAGAATGAAGATTCATTTACAGGCTCATTATTTCTGTTCTTGTAGAAACGGTTTACCCCCATTGTAAAAACACATTTTTTAAAACCCGGTGCAGGCTCTGTAAGAACAGCATCCCTTACAAGGTTTCCTTCCAAAATCAAAGAATTCAACTGGTTCATAGTTTTACCTCTTAAAAAAAAATTAAATTGATTCTAGATTTCCGGCCGGGGAATCTGCATACGGACGCAAAATCCGTACACATATATAATTGACTTAATATGCGATTTTCTGCGATTTTTTGAAAAAAAAGTTTAAAAAAAGTGAAAAAAATGCGAAAAAGGGGTTAAAAAAAAGTGAGATTCCCTGGTCGCGCCAGAGAATCTCATATTTATGCAGGGAAAAGCTAATTACTGGAAATTACTTACAAGGCGCAGCATATACAGAATTACGTATTCTGTAAGAGCTTTTTCCTCTTTGATTTTCTGCATATTTGGAGTGTTCACCAGAGTCTTAGCAAGATTTTCTACACGCTCCCGTGTAAAAGAAGTTGCAGACAAAGTCTTTACAACACGTCTTGTATAATCGCGAATCAGGGAGTTTACATCTTCTGTAAGGTTGTTGTAAGCTTCCTTGGAAATCATCTTGTTCCATTGCTTTGTGAGGTAGTTAAGCTCGCGGTCCAGAGTAGAGCCTTCCGGAATCAGATCCTTAGAAATCTCTTTTGCATTCTTTGCAAGAGCCTGAGTCTTAGTGAGTTTAGGACCAGTATCAGACTTCTTTTCTTCTTCCTCTTCGAATGGATTGTTTGTGGTTACAGCAGATGAGGTTGCGCGTTTTTTATCTTTGCTTCTGCCGTTAAAGAGACTCATAATCCAGGAAATAACCGGGAGAGTGTAGTAGAAAGGCAGGCGCGATTTAGCATTTGCATAAATTTTAGAATTCTTAAGCATAAGAAGGTCGCTGTATGGCAGGAGCTTTCCGTCTACAAAAAGGCGGAAACCTTCGATATTGTCATCGTTATTCTCATACGAAAGAATATTCATAAAGTTTGCATTTAAAAGTGCATAAAGAATAGGAGAGTGCTTTTCTATAAGCTCATGCAGACAGGCTTCAAACTCAGAAGCGTTATACATTTCCGGAAGCTTTTCGTAATCAAGCAGAACCTCATACCAGTGGTCTTCCAGTTGTTTTTCTACAGAGTCGTGAGCCTCATTGCAAAGACGCACAACAACCTGGCTCACCTTTTTCTTATAAACATAATAGCGGGTGCCGGATTCAACCTTGAAAACAAGCAGCTGAGGAAGTTCGTTTGCTTCTCCGTCTGTAGTCATCTTCTGAAGGAATTCCTTAAGATCATCTTCGGTATACTGACCGTAAAGAAGGCGGCCGTTCTGATCCTGGAATTTGAGAATCTGAGGCATAGAGTAAAAGTATGGAGGTTTAGCAAGGGCTGATTCAAGTTCTTTTATAGCTTCAGCGCGCTTAGTTTCGTTCTGAAATTTTTCTTTAAGGTAAGAAGAGTGAAGCTCAAGAATCTGAACAGCCTGAAGAATGTTTGTATCTTCTCCAGTGCGGTCCTGAATCTTTTCAAAATCCTGGCGGATATAGTAAAGAGCCTGATTCCAGATGTAGTAATCTTCTCCATCCTGAAATTCTGCAAACTGATAGTTTTCTGTATCTACAAAGTGAGTGTAAAAATTCTTAATTGAAATCTCTTTAGTAGGGTTTGTAGAACGAAGCTTCTTTAAGAAGTAGTCGTGGAATTCATCTTTTTTAAGAATCTTGCGAACCTTCTGCTGGGCAGTATCAAGCAAGGCTTTAATAGGCACGCAGGCCGGAATAAGCATGGAAGGCAGGTCGCGGGCAAAATCAAGAATATAAAGCAAAGGAGATTTTGTGTTTTCCTTTTCTATGATTTGCGGAATATACTGACTGGCAGACTTGTGCTCCAGTACCTGATTGGGAAACTGCTTTGGAAGATCTATAGCCTGAGGGTAAGGAATAGATTCGTTTTTCATCATATCCTTGTAAACATTTGCATATTTGTTTGCCAGGAAGGTGATGGAAACAATAGTCTTTTTGTTATTGGCATTTATAATGGCAACAAGTTTTTTTTCTGAAAGGCCCTGAAGCTCGGCTACAACAGTACCAGAAGGGTCCCCCAGATATTTAACGAGTTCGCTCTGTTCTTCTACATGGTGTTCGGCATATTTCTTGACATATGCGCAGAACTCCTTGAGGTCAATAAAAGGTGATTTTTGTTTCTCCGCATAATATCTGATAATTGCACTTAAATTTGATGTAGTTGCCATATTCTTATTTTATACCATAAAGACGTTTTTTTAAAGATTTTCTTGACATCTTTTTTGTGATGTATTATATTTTACTACGTCAGACGTAGTACGACAGACGTTGCAACGACAAGCAAAGCAACGACAGTCGTAGGAGGTGTAAATGACATCAATCAGTAGTGATGTTATACGCGGGTATAACGACACAATGATTTTGTATTTACTCCAGAAAAAGCCCTCATACGGGTATGAAATTTCCAAGGATATTAAGGCCTTATCCGAGGAAAAGTACATCATAAAGGAAACAACCCTTTATTCTGCTTTTACCCGTATGGAAGCAAACGGCTATGTGGAATCCTATTCACAGGAAGCCGAAAACGGTAAACGGAGAACCTATTACCGGATAACCGATAAGGGGCGGAGTTATTACAAAGAAAAACGGGAAGAATGGAACCTCACCAAAGAGGTTGTAGAAAAATTTATATCAAGCGAGGTATAGGGAGTTATGGAGACAATTAAGAATTATCTGGAATCGATGTTCCGTGGTTTGCCACTTACAGACAAAGTAATGAAAGCAAAGTCTGAGCTGCTTCAGATGATGGAGGATAAATATACCGAACTTATCCGCAGCGGAAAAACAGAAAATGAAGCTGTAGGTGAGGTTATTCAGAATTTTGGAAACCTGGATGATTTAGCCGATGATCTTGGAATTAAGGAAATACTTTATCAGACAAAATATTCTGATGTTCAGCGCAGAAAGCTTTCTTTTGAAGAAGTAACAGAATATCTTGGAAAAAAGAAGCGCTCTGCTTTAATGAAGGCACTGGGAATTATGTTCTGTATAATCTGTGTAATTTTTCCAATTATGACAGATGCCCTGCGAATAAATGATATTGCAGGCGTTGTGCTTATGTTTGTAAGCATTGGTCTTGGCGTAGTTCTTATGGTTGGAGCCAGATCTCTTATGGATGAGTGGCGCTTTGTAAAGCATGAGCCTTGCAGTATAGATGCAGTTTCAATTGATTACCTGAAAAACCGCAACAGAGATTTTATGGCTACTTACAGTGTTATGCATGCGGTTGGTATTCTGCTTTGTATTTTGTGTTTTATTCCGGCTGTAATTTTTGATGAGTTTGGCGGACACTTCTGGGATAATTTTTCAGGAGCAATGCTTTTTGTCTTTGTAGGTGCAGGTGTATTCCTGATGGTTTATTCAAGATCAATAAAAAGAACTTATGCCAGACTTTTGGGACTTAATGATAAAACTGAATTTGAGCCATGGGAGGAAAAGAAAGTGGAAAAATATCCAAATAAAACAATGCGTTCAATTATGGGTGCTTACTGGTCTGTTGTTACATGTGTTTATCTTTGTGTAAGCTTCCTTACATTCAAGTGGCATATGACCTGGCTTATCTGGCCTATTGCTGCAGCTCTTAATTCAGTTATCATTGCAATCTGCAAGGTGAATGAAGATAAAGGCGAAAGCAGCAAAACAGAAAAGAATGTTTACAAAGAAGAATAGTCGGTCTGGAGGTTTA
Organism: Treponema sp.; assembly: GCA_004554075.1. Taxonomy (GTDB): domain Bacteria; phylum Spirochaetota; class Spirochaetia; order Treponematales; family Treponemataceae; genus Treponema_D. The sequence continues at coordinate 1,043 of SFOB01000049.1, read as the reverse complement.
ATATGAAAAAGACAATATTTCTTGTAGCGCTTGGAATTATAACAGTATTTTGTATCTGCTATGGTACAGTAAAACATATGGGTGGCATGAAGAATGTTTTCGGAGATTGCGGAATACATTTTTCCTTTGATGATGATTGTGATCTTGAAGAAGACAATGGAAAATTTAGTCTTAATCAAAAACTTGAAAAGTTTTCGGAGCTTGATATTGATGTAAGAATTATGGCTCTGACAATTCAGGAAGGCACAGATTTTGCAATTGAAAGCAGTTTTAATAAATCTTATCTGAAACCTGTTCTTGAAGTTCGGGGTAATACACTTAAGATCTCACAGCAGAATTTTAGAAGCATAGGGTTAAATGCAGGCAACCAGACCTGCAGGGTACTGCTTACCATTCCCTCTGGAACTAGTCTCGGTTCTCTTAATGTGTCTTCTAATGTTGGTGATGTAAGGCTCAGAGATTTTAATGCAGAAAAGATTGATTTGAACCTTAATGTAGGTGAGGTTACAATCCGCAATGTTGATTTTAATGATTTCAACTGCAGCAACAATGTAGGAGAGATTTCGGTTGATCCTGTAGCTGATATTAATGATTACGACATGAAACTTTCAACAGATGTTGGAGAAATATATGTAGATGGTCATTCATATAAGCGCTCATACAACACCCGCGGCACCGCCGGCAAGAAAATCATCGTAGACACCAACGTCGGTGAGATTAATATCAGATAGCTGGTATATTAAAGTAGGGCGCGAGTTGAAATATTGCCGATTAAAGGTTAAAATAACTATATGTTAATTTCAAATCGTGTTAAACAGCTTAATCCCTACGTTCCCGGCGAGCAGCCAAAGGACCGTGTCTATATAAAGCTCAATGCCAACGAAAATCCATATCCGCCAAGCCCTGCAGTGCAGAAGGCGGTTCTGGATTTTGTACAGAATAATCCGGAAAAGCTGGGCCTTTACCCAGACCCGGATTCCCTCGCCCAGGGCTTCGGCGTTCATCAGCAGCTTTTGGAGGATGCTCATCATGTTCAGGCACAC
>SFOB01000003.1 GCA_004554075.1 Treponema sp. | reverse complement strand
CGCCTTCTTGCCGAGTGCGGAAATCTTCGCAACGCTTCCGGCCAACTAACTGAAGCCGGTAAAAAATATCACAAGGCTGTCATTGTTGCAGAAAAACAGACCGCCGGTCGTGGCCGCCTTGGCCGCACTTTTGTTTCCCCGGAAAAGACCGGCATTTACATTTCTGTTATTTATGCTCCAGAGGGTGGAATTACAAATCCTGCAAGACTCACAGCAAGTGCGGCGGTTGCAATCTGCAGGGCAATCAAACATGTTCTAGGCCGCCTTCCCAAGTGCAGCACCATAGAACCTCAAATCAAATGGATTAACGACATTTTCTTTGGCGGAAAAAAAGTCTGCGGTGTGCTTGCAGAGGGTGTCGCAAATTTTGAAAGCGGCTTGATTGAAGCCGCTGTTGTTGGAATGGGAATAAATATTAAAAAGAATAAGACTGCTTTTGAGGGTAAACTTGCTGATGTTGTGGGAACTCTGGAAGATGCACTTTCACAAACATCTCCAGAGGCCTCGACCGCTTCAATTTCACGAGTCCAGCTTGCCGCAGAAATCGCCGGCCAGGTTCTCAATATTTTCGAAGAAGATTCCTCCAGCCTGGCCACCCACAAAGCAATCATAAAAGAATATAAGGAAGCTTCCTTCCTGCTTGGTCAGGAGCTCACAGTTTACCCCCTCATCGGCGACCAGAAATCAAGTTACAAAGCCACCGCCACCGACATCGACGACAACGCCGGCCTTATTGTCACTCTGAAAGATGGAAGTCAGAGAACGCTGAGCTCCGGTGAAGTTACACTGAAATCAAGCTCCCTTGCAAAATAAGGCTTATTCTACAACCTTCACAGATTTTATTATGATGTTTTCACCATTCAAGAAAATGCCATTAGAGGCATCCAGAGCTGCGGCGAGTTTTTCGTCTATGCTAACGGTAAAAACTTCGTTTGTTACTTTAATGCACCAGCCATCCTGTATGGTTGCCCCCTTAACAAGAATATTCTTTTCTTGTACAAGGTCATGCCATTTATCATCCTCATCATTAAAACCTGGGTGAAGAATTGCATTTTCCCCAGTTTTTTCTATTGTAAATTCCAGCTTATATTTTGGCGGAACAGAGCGAACTAAAAGTTCCGGATCGATGCGATATGACTTATCCCAATTTGTGATTTCGACAGGCTCTGCCAGCAAATTCTTTCCGACAATGCTTGGAATTTTGACTTCGTTCTTTTTAATGAAGTCTGCGCTCAACGGATATTCCTTGCTTTGTGCTCCGTAGAAAATCGTATCAAAATATTCAGGCTGTTCTTTCCACTTGATGTTCCAGCCGTCCAAGTCTTGAGTGCCATTTTGATAATCATCGGCAGGATGCAAAATTATGTTGCACGAACGGCCATTTTTTGTCACTTCCGCCATAAAATCTTTCATGCAGTTGATTCTTTCCAAAACAGGAATGCCCAAAGGTCCTCCGCTTACTTCGGAAATATAAACAGGAACATGCTTTTTGAAAAACGATTTATCCAGCGTATCAAATGCTTTTTTTATTTGTTTTCTAATACCTTCCGTATAATATGTCTTGCCTTTTTTGGCTGGTTCTAATGTAAATCCCATCGGATAAGTATGTATTGTAGGTATCAGCCTGTCTTTTGTTTTGTCTTTTGGCAGCTTGAAAAGATTTGTTGTTATGCTCTCATATCCTGCCCAAATTCCCTCTATCAGAATAAAACGTTTTGTGTTGTTGCCGCCTGAAGCGCGGATGGTATCTACAATCAGCTGATTGTATTCATTCAATATTGTATAGTCTTTTTTGCAAACCTTGCAGTCTTTTTGATTGCCATGATCATGAAAATTATGCATCGGTTCATTAAGCGTTTCAAAAATCAAATGTTCGTCGTAAGAATTATTAAACGCCGCGGCATACTGCTTCCATACTGCTTGAATTAATTTTTCTGTCTGATTCTTATTTTCCTCACTGACATCAACAAAGCCATAGTGGACATCTTTATCGTCAATTCTTTTTTTGAAATCTGATCTAGCCTGAAGCCATTCAGAAAATGGGCCACAGATAATGACATACATATCTTCTTCGATTATCCAGTCAACAACTTCTTTTAATTCCTTAATATAACGCGGATCAATAGTGTAGTTTTCATCGAGCAGATGTCCTGTTTCCGGACTTGTTTGAAGTCGGATTGTCTTAAATCCTTTTTCCTTGATAAAATGAATTATCTCCTTAGACGGTTTTTTAAATCCCCCGGCATGAAAACAGTCCATCCCAAAATCAAGTTCACCATAAGCTATAAAAGGAAAGTATTGAAAACCAACGCCAAGATTCTTTACATAATCCCACGAGCTTACTTTATCGTCAATTTTTCCGCTTGTAGCTTTGTCTATTACAGGCGGTTCATCGCTTGCATAAATGTCTGTTTTTACAGGATTTGAAACTTTTTCTAATGTTACAGATTCGATGACAAACTGCTGATTGTCAATATTCCATGTGCCTTGAAAGCAAATCCCTTTTAGTTTTTTCTGACCCTGCAAAAGTGGAATAACCATCTCATTAAGATATGACGGACAGTAGGTAGTTCTTTCTTTAGTCCAATCCAACTTGTCATCTTCATAGTCGAGGACTAAGTGGAATCCGTAATCACCGATAACTTTGTATTTGACTCGCGCGATGTTGTAGCCAGTTATGTCAAGATAGTTCAGCCCAAGATAAAGTAATCGTTGCCCATTCCATTCAAGCTTTTTATTGGCTGTTACCGTCACCGTTTTTGTAGCCTTGTTAAAGGTGGCGGTTTTGTCATCGTTGACGGCAGGCAACCTGCTTAAGTCAACAATATACGGCTTAACATTCTGTGCAAAGGCAGCACATGAAAGACATGCTAATGCCTGTAGGATAAAAAGTTTTCTTAAATGTTTAAAAAACTTATACCCCTCCCTCATTGTTTGGGTAGTAGTTTTCATAATTCCCCCTGAGTGAATCCGTCTGCTGATATTTTTGTAAAGACGGTTTCTTAATAATTTATTATAAACCCGTTTTTACAAAATAATATAGAGTTAAACTCACAATTTCAGGATTGTTGAAATAATGATTAATTATGTTCAGATATCATAGTTCGTGCCGAAATTGCTCTGGCTGAATTATAAGCCTGTTTCATTCCTACTGAAAAGAAAACTGGAAGAAGAACTATAAACATTCGAAGTGATTTGCGGCCACAGCGGGCTTTCCAGGCGCGTTCTGCCTGCTGCCAGTTTTTCGAAACCTGAGGAATAAAACAGATAAAAAGAGAGACTGCCTGAGCCACAGGGGCATTAGGCCGGCCGTCAACAAGTGGCTTAAGATGAAGACATTTGCGAATTGCCAGCTCCATAACTTCCAGACCTTCGCGAATTTGAAGAGAAGTAGAAGTTTTGAAAATCAGGGAAGCAGTCTGAATAATACAGAAGAGCTTTAATAAGAGAAGCCAGGTTTCTTTTTCTGAGATTAGGAAAGTGATAACTGCCTGTGGAAAAACTGTAAGCTCAAAAGCTGCCAGGCTGCCGGTTGAAATTGCGGCCGCCAGATTTCCGATTATTTTTACAAATATCAAAAATACTGCATAGTAAAAAACTGCCTTTAAATCTCTGGTCTGCTCTCGCACAGTAAAGTGAAGAATGAAACTAACTAACGTTTGTAAGGCAATTAGTGCCAGGGCAAAATATGGCGGCAGATAAAAAATACTAAGACTGATAAGGGGAAGAAGGAAAATCTTTACCCAGGCCGGGCAGCGGTGCAAGAAAGAGGAACCTTGTTTGTAGGAAAAAGCAGTTTCGTTTGTCATTATCCAATTACCCAGTCACCCCGAACTTAGGGAGCGACGGCTGTAAGCCGGCAAAATGCTCCAGTGGAGCATTTTGAGCGAGTCTCCGAGCAGCTATGCTGCGAAGGGGCCGGGGTCTCTTTTATAAGATCCTGAAACAAGTTCAGGATGACTTGCAAATTATTACTCCCAGATTAAATCTTCAACCTTACCATAAGAAACCAGAGGATTTCTTATATTCCAGGCCTCCAGGTTATGGCGCAGGCCCATTCCCGGAGTGCCGTCAAAAACCTTTTTTCCACGGAATAAAACTACCAATCGGTCGGAAAGACCAAGGCACTTTTCAATTTCGTGGGTAAGAATTATTACGGTTTTACCTTCTGCCTTTAGCTGGCGGATAAGTTTATTCACCTGCTTCACTCCGCCAAAATCAAGGTTAGCATAAGGTTCATCAAGAATGATTGTCGGAAGCTTCATGGCAAGCATGCAGGCAACAGCCAGACGGCGTTTTTCTCCGCCGGACAAAAAGCGGGCCGGAAAATCTGCTTTTTCTGTAAGACCTGTCTGCTCCAGAGCCTCACGAACCGCCGCCTGAACCTGATCTTTTTTACAGCCTAGATTCTTTGGCCCAAAGGCTATGTCTTCTGCAGGTGTCTCGCCCAGAATCTGAGTTTCAGCTTCCTGAAAAACGAGACCTACACGGCCATCAACTTGAACGCAGGGGTCTGAGCTGGTTTCGCTCCCTTCCTCTCCACTCACTGACCGTGAATTTTGCGGGAACTCAACCACCGTTTTTTTATCTCCCTCCATCAACCCTGCAATAATCTGCATAAGCACACTCTTACCGGAACCGTTTTCACCACCGATAACGACGCACTCACCTTCAGCAATTTCGAGGCTTACATCATCAAGGGCTTTTTTCGGCCCGGCAAGAGTATTAAAAGTTTTTGATAAATGATTAATCTTTATCTGTATTTTCATATAAATACTGTGCAAGAATTGGACGCAACTTGAGGGCTACAGGAATTGCCACCACAGTTTTTAAAAGGTCACCTGGAATATAAGGAATTACACAGGCAGCCATTGTGTAAGCAAAAGCAGTCTTATCTGCAGGAACCTTACCGGCAGCATTAGCCCAGAAAGAAAATCTGATTACGCCCGGAATGTACAATATCACCATGCCGGCCAGAATTGCAAGACTCACGCGAAGGGCATTTTTCCAGGTTATTTTTTTCTGCTCAACAGAAGGCTTACCCGCAATAAAGCCTGCCACAATAGCACCAAGAAGATAGCCCGGCAAAAATCCGCCGGTTGGTCCCATCCATACTGCAAGGCCGCTAGTTCCGCCCGAATAAACCGGAAGACCAATCAAACCAGCCAGCAAAAACAAAGCAGTTGGAGCACCCGCAAGCAGGCCACCCAAAAGCACACCACACAAAATGCAGAGCACATTCTGCAAAACAATCGGAATTACCCCAAGAGGAATTCTGATAAAACAACCAACACAAATAATCGCAGCAAAAAGTGCGATGAAAGAGATTTTTAATACATTCTTATTTTTCATAGAAGTGAATATAACAAATAAAATAATTATTGTAAACCTATTAACAAATATTTGGTTTACAATAACTTTTCCTCTCCAAACCTTCCAGAATATTACAAAGATTTTAACAACAAAAAATCATTCTTCAGTTATAATGATTGCAAAGATTTTTAATTCCCATAAGGGATTCATAAAAGGAGTTTTTATGTACATAGCAAACGAAAAACGCTACGAAAAAATGAAATACAACAAGGTTGGAACTTCAGGTCTCAAACTTCCGGCTGTTTCTCTTGGTCTCTGGCACAATTTCGGCGACACAGATAAATATTCCACAATGGAAGAAATGTGTTTTACCGCTTTCGACAACGGAATTACACATTTTGATCTTGCAAATAATTATGGTCCAAAGGCAGGAAGTGCAGAAAAAAATTTTGGCCGCATCCTCAAAGAACATTTTAAGCCTTACCGCGACGAAATGATTATTTCTACAAAAGCCGGTTATGATATGTGGGCAGGCCCTTATGGAGACGGTGGCAGCAGAAAATATCTGATTGCTTCTTTGAATCAGAGTCTTGAAAGAATGGGTCTGGATTATGTTGATATTTTCTATCATCACAGAATGGATCCGGAAACTCCGCTCGAAGAAACAATGTGCACTCTTGATCAGATTGTAAAAAGCGGAAAAGCCCTTTATGCCGGCCTTTCAAATTATGATGGCCCTACTCTCGAAAAGGCTACTGCAATTTTAAATGAACTGCACACTCCTTTTATCATCAATCAGAATTCTTATAATATTCTCAATAGAACAATAGAAAATAATGGTCTTAAATCAACTGCTGCAAAGCTTGGAAAAGGAATCATCTGCTTCTCTCCGCTTGCTCAGGGACTTTTGACAGACCGCTATCTTAAAGATATTCCGGAAGACAGCCGCGTTAAAAAAGATGGCCGCTTCCTCAAAGAAAAGAATGTTGAAGATAACCGCGAAGTTCTGATTAAGCTCAATGAAATTGCAGCTGCAAGAAATCAGACTCTGGCAGAAATGGCTCTTGCCTGGATTTTGAAAGATTCTGACATTACTTCTGTTTTGATTGGAGCTTCAAGACCGGCTCAGATTCTGGATAATATCAAGGCTCTTGAAAATACAAACTTCTCTAAAGAAGAGCTTGATGCTATTGATAAGCTGACGCTCAATAAATAGAAAGATGTAATTTAAAAGATTCCCGGGTCAAGCCCGGGAATGACAAGGGGGTCAAGCCCGGGAAAGACACGAGTTTCCAGTCGGAGAATGACACGGAGTTCTAGCGTGTGCCTTTATCGTAAGGAATACCTTCAGCCTTTGGAGCTCGGGATTTCTTTGAAGTAAAGGCAAGAACGATAAGCGAAATGATGTATGGCAGCATCTTGTAAACATCACCTGGAACAAGATGAATCAGTGCATCAAAAGCAGAATAAGTATCGGCAACAGCACGGAAGGCACCAAAGAGGAGCGCACTGGCTGCAATACGCAGAGGATTCCACTGACCAAAGATCATAACGGCAAGAGCAAGGAAGCCCGCGCCGGCAACACCGTACATAAAGTCCCACTGGCTGTTAGCGGCAGAAATGTAAATTATACCACCAACTCCGCCACAGAAGCCGGAAATCAAAACACCTGCGTAGCGCATCTTGTATACGTTGATTCCCACACTGTCTGCTGCCTGAGGATGTTCTCCACAAGCCATAAGGCGAAGACCAAAGCGTGTCTTCTTCAAAACTACATAAGCCAGGGCAACCAGAATCACTGTAAGAATCATGTAGATATTGAAGTCCCCTATCAGGAAAACCTTACGGTTAGCAATGTAATCAAGAATTGCCGAAGGATTTGTACCACCAGATCTCGCATTATTAAAAGCCTTAACAATTACAACAGCAGCGGCAGTAGCCAGCATATTCATGGCTGTACCAACCAGAGTCTGGTCGGCCTTGAAGTTAATGGCAGCCACAGCCAGGAACAGCGAATAAATCATTCCGAAAATCACACTGGCAAGAATTGTCAACAGAATAATTACAAGAGCCGGAGTTCCCACAGGCAGCGAATAAAGCACAAAAGCTCCACCGAGAGCACCCATTACCATAATGCCTTCAAGACCAAGGTTTATAACACCACTGCGTTCACTGAACATACCGCCCATAGCAACGAAAATCAAAACCGAAGCATAAATCAAAGTATACTGAATCAATAACATATCTGCCTCCTCCTACTTGCTCTCGCCTTTCTTTTTCCTGTCAAAGAGCTTGGAAAGCTGAGTCTTAAATAGGAACATAAAGGCACACGAATAAATGATGATAGATGAAATCAAATCCGCAATCTGAGGATTAAAATATTTTGTATCGATAAAGCTTCCGCCCTGAGTGATGTGCTGAATAAAGTAGCCCGAGAAGATTACACCGATTGGATTCAGCTCACCAAGGAAGGCAACCGCAATTCCGTTAAAGCCCATGGCAGGAACTGTAGAAGAAGTCTTCCAAGGCTGAACATCAGTCAGATAGAAGAGAGCTGCAGCAAGGCCTGCAATAGCACCAGAAACTGCCATTGTCAGAATCAGATTTTTCTTATCTTTCATTCCGGCATATTTTGCAGCATGCTTATTCAAACCAGTTGCACGAAGCTCATAACCAAGCACAGTCTTTTTCAAAAGAATGTTGATGAGAATTGCAACAAGAATAGTCAAAGGAATCGCAATTGAAACATACTCGTTGTCATGGAAGAGTTTACCAAGTCCGAGTGTCGGCAAGAGTGAACCAGGAGAAGTCTGAGTAATTGAATAAGTCTCAGATTTACCAACGTTCATAACACGCTCATTCTGCATAAGCACATTTACAATATAAAGTGAAATCCAGTTAAGCATGATTCCCGCAATTACTTCGTTTACATTGCAGAAGGCTTTAAGCAGGCCCGCAAGAGAAGCCCAGATTGCAGCACATACTACAGCACACAAAAGGCAGAGCCACCATGGCAGATGCCAGGCAAGTGCACACCACAAAGAAACTCCGATTCCAATACAGTACTGACCGGCAACACCAATATTGAACAAGCCTGATTTATAGGCGAACAAAACTGCAATACCACAGAGAATAAGCGGAACTGCTTTTACCAGAGTCTGGCCCAGGTAGTAAAGTTTTTTACCGTTATTCCTGTAATACAAAAAGTTTTTCAAAATTACACTGATTGCCTTTGGAGCATGTTCAGCATTAATAATCAAAAGGATGATAAAACCAACTATGATTCCAACAAGAGCACAAATTACAGCAGAAGCGATTGAGCGGAAAGTGTCGGAAGCAAGAATGGCCTTAAACTTGTTTTTCATTTTTTACCTCCCTTTTAGCACCTGCCATGTAAAGTCCAAGTTCTTCAGGTGTAGTCTGCTTTGGATCAAGTTCTCCGACAATCTCACCTTCATACATAACAAGGATTCTGTCGCTAAGATTCAAAACCTCTTCCAGTTCATAAGAAACCAGAAGAACTGCCTTACCAGCATCGCGGTCTGCAATAATTGCCTTATGCAGATATTCAATGGCTCCAACATCAAGACCTCGGGTTGGCTGAACGGCAATAAGAAGACTGTGCTCCTTGTCCAGCTCGCGGCCGACAATTGCCTTCTGCTGATTTCCACCAGACATTGCCCGGGCAATTGTTTTATTTCCCTGTCCGCTGCGAACATCGTATTTATCAATAAGCATCTGCGAATAGGCAGAAACTTCTTTTGTCTTTATAAACTGATTTTTCTGGAACTGAGGCTCCCAGTAACGCTGAAGCACTATGTTCTGTTCGAGAGTGTAATCAAGAACAAGTCCGTGCTTGTGGCGGTCTTCCGGAACGTGGCTCATACCGGCCTTACTGCGCTCGCGGATAGATTTTTTTGTGATATCTACTCCACCCAAAGTGATTTTTGAGTTTGCGTGAGGAGCCAGCTTTTCAAGCCCTGTAAGTCCCTGAATAAACTCAGACTGACCGTTTCCGTCGATTCCGGCAATACAAACAATTTCTCCGGCGCGAACTTGAAGGCTCACGTTATTTACAGCTAACTTTTTATGAAGATGACTTTCTACACTCAGGTTCTGCACATCAAGAATTACTTCGCCAGGCTGGGCTGGAGCTTTATCAACAGTGAATTTTACATCACGGCCAACCATCATGCGGCTGAGCTCTTCCTTGCTGGTATTGGCAATTTCAACAGTACCAATGTAGCGGCCCTTACACAAAACAGAACAGCGGTCTGAAACTTCCATAATTTCGTTGAGCTTGTGGGTAATAAAAAGGATAGACTTTCCTTCTGCCGCAAGATTCTTCATAATCTGCATGAGTTCTTTGATTTCCTGAGGAGTAAGAACTGCAGTAGGCTCATCAAAAATCAAAATCTCATTATCGCGGTAGAGCATCTTTAAGATTTCTACGCGCTGCTGCATACCAACTGTGATGTCTTCGATTTTTGCATCAGGATCAACGGCAAGGCCATATTTCTGACTAAGATTGATGATTTTTTCACGGGCTGATTTGCGGTCTACAAAACCGTTTTTACAGGTTTCGCTGCCCAGAATGATATTATCAAGAACGGTAAAAACTTCAACGAGTTTAAAGTGCTGATGCACCATTCCGATTCCAAGAGCCGTAGCATCATTAGGATTCCGGATTTCAACCTTCTTTCCGTTCTTATGGATTTCACCCTCTTCCGGCTGATAGAGACCAAAGAGGACACTCATCAGCGTAGATTTTCCGGCTCCGTTTTCGCCAAGCAGGGCATGAATCTCGCCCTTTTTGAGCTGGAGCGTAATGTTGTCGTTAGCGACAATTCCAGGGAAACGCTTAGTAATATTAAGCATTTCAATGATGTATTCTTCACTCATAAGAAGAAATTATACTATAAATTGTGGGGGTTTTAAACAAAAAAAGCGTGAACTCCGGAGAGTTCACGCTTTGAATTAACAAGAAGTCAATTACTTAATGTTCTGGTAGTAGTTAACCTTTACAGTAACAGCTGGCTGCTTGTCGATTGAGTTAGAAACTGCAACCTTCTTGTTGAAGATATCGCTTACGAGTTTCTTGTAATCCTTTACTGAGTAGTTCTTCATTGTCCATGTGTCTGTAGGAAGACCAACATAGTTTACACTTGTATCAGTTCCAGAAACGAGACCGAGTGTTGCAACCTTTCCAGAGTAGTCTGCCCACTTTCCAGCCTGAATTGCAGAAAGAGCTGCGTTTACAGTAGCACCAAGACCCTTCATAGCAGATGTTACACACATACCAGCACCATAACCATTGATCTGAGCTGTCTGATCAACGTCTACACCAATTACCTTTCCGCCAACTTTTGAAGCAGCTTCACAAGCAGATGTCCAGATTCCACCACCACAAGCAAATACAACTTCTACACCGCGGTTCTTGTACCATCCGTCCATAGAAGCAGTAATTGTCTGGTCACCGTAGAACTGACCACCGTATACATACTCGATTGTTACCTTGTCAGCAACCTTGAGTTCTTCAGCAGCCTTGTTAGCACCCTGAACAAATCCGTATCCGTAGCGAACTACAGCTGGAACAGCCATACCACCAAGGAATCCGAGGTGACGATAACCTTCTTTTACAGCAGCATAACCTGCAAAGAAACCAGGAAGCTCTTCCTGATAAACAGCACAGAATACGTTAGCTGGAACAGCCTGTCCACCAAGGTCGCCTTCGCTGATATCAAGACCGATGAATTTAGCATCATCATAATCTTTAGCTACCTTAACAATAGCTTCACCAAAGAGGTATCCAGGAAGAACGATTACATTGTATCCGTCCTGGTAAGCAGCATCGATAGAAGCAACGCGGTCTGCTGTTGAATCTCCTGCTGGTTTGTAGTACTGGAACTCGAGTCCGTTAGCTTCAGCATAGTCCTTACATGCCTGATAAGTTGTCTGGTTGAAAGACTGGTCTGTAATATCACCAGAGTCTGTTACCATAGCGATTTTTACAGAAGATTTTTTTGCAGCCTTCTTGTTCTTTTTAGGAGCTGCGAAAACTGATGTGCAAACGAGTGCAGCCATCATAGCAATAGCAATAAGCTTTTTCATTTATTTATCCTCCAAATAAAATGATGTTATAAATTATAATGATTTTGGAGGAATTTGTCATTGATTTTTTATAAGGGGAAAGCCTTCCCCTCGCCCGCACGTTTGTTGCGGGCTACCCCTTCTCCTAGGGGCTCTGCCCCTAAGACCCCGATAATTTCCCCGCGAGTTTGCTTGCAAACTCGATAGTGAGCGAAAGCGAACGTTCAACGCCCCTTTTTACGCAGCCACAAATATGCACCTGCGCAAATCAAAGCCGAAAGCAAACTTCCAAGCGGTGCGGCGCAGCCCATTGGGAAAAGAGTTTCCGGCCAGAACTTTGATGCCAGATAAGCACCCGGAATGCGGATAAGAATGATAGAAATCGAATTATGTATAAATGAAATAATTGATTTTCCCATTGCGGTAAAGTAGCCGCTGAAGCAGAAGTGAATAGCAGCAAGCACGCAGTCGGTTACGTAAGACTTGAGATACTGGGTTCCAAGCGTTACGACAATTTCGTCGCGGGTAAAAAGGCTTATAACCGGATGCGAAATAAACTGAAAGGCGATGGCAAAAACAGCACCGATTCCAACAGCAATTGCGGTGCCCGCATAAAGTGTGTGACGGGCACGATCCTGATAACCTGCTCCGATATTCTGAGCCGCAATTGCGCTGATGCTTGAAAGCATACTGGAAGGAATAAGGAAGAGAAAGCAGATGATTTTTTCTACAATGCCAACCGCAGCCGCTACATTTACACCGCGGCGGTTGGCAATAATTGTAATTACAATAAAGGAAATCTGAATAAAGCCATCCTGACAGGCAACCGGCACTCCAATTTTCAGGATATCACCCATAACCTTGTGATCAATTTTAAGGTCACTTTTTGAAAGCTTAAGGCTTCGGGTTCTTACAATTGCAATCAGGCTGATAATTACGCTGACTGCCTGTGCAATTACTGTTGCAATTGCCGCACCTTCTGCCTGCATTCCGAAGACGCCCATAAAGATGTAGTCAAGAATGATGTTGAGAACACAGGCAATGATTACAAAAATCATAGGGCTTTTTGAGTCGCCCATGCCACGGTAAATAGATGCAATGATATTATAAGCAACAATAAATGGAATTCCTGCAAAGCAGACGCGGAGATAAGCAACTGTCTGCTCCACACTTTCCGGCGGAGTTGAAACAAGGTTTACGATTCCACGGCAGGCAGCAAGCAGGATGATTGTCACGATGGCTGAAAAAATCAAAAAGAGGGTAATTGTATTGCCGGTTGTTTTAGCTGTTCTTTTTTCATCTTTTGCACCCACAGCCTGGCCAATCAAAACAGTACCGCCCATTGCAAGCCCCACGATAATTACCGTAAGCATATGCATAACCTGACTTCCGATAGACACTGCAGAAATTACTGCCGCACCGTTGAACTGGCCGGCAAGGAAAAGGTCTGCCATGCCGTAGAGTGTCTGTAAAAAATATGAAAGAAGATATGGAAGAGAGAAAAGGACGATATTTTTGAGGATTGAGCCCTCTGTAAGATTTTTTGTCATAAGTATTTTAAAATATCCAAAACTAGATTCCCGGGTCAAGCCCGGGAATGACATGCCTATAATCGAAGAACCGTTAAAAAGCAAGCCGTAAGGGTTGCTTTAGGTTCATCGAAAGAATGGCTCAGAGGCAAGCTGTGCTTGCCGACTTTTATTAGAACAGCCTCATAAGATCTTCAATTGTCTCGCGGCGGCGGATAAGCTTTACGCTACCATCCTTGCAGATGAGAACTTCAGCTGGGCGTGGGCGGCTGTTGTAGGTTGAACACATAGACCAGCCGTAAGCACCGGTGTCGAGAACGCAGGCAAGGTCTCCGCGCTTCATTTCAGGGAGAGGGCGGTCCTTAGCAAGAAGATCTCCACTTTCGCAGATGTTACCGGTTACTGTCTGTTCCATCAGATTGTCGCGTGCAACAACCTTACCCTCGCGGATTACTTCGATATCATGCCAGCTGTCGTACATACTTGGGCGAACAAGAACGTTCATACCAATATCAGTTCCGGCAAAGGTCTTTCCGTTGTTGTGCTTAACTGCATGAAGGCGCCCCAAGATTACGCTGCCTTCTGCAACACAGAAACGGCCAGGCTCACTCTTGAAAAGCGGAGCGCGTCCGTACTTTGCAACAAAGTCATCAAGAATCGGCTCAAGACGCTTCTTAAAATCTTCCATTGGGAAATCTTTTTCGTCATCCAGCTTGTGATATGGAATACCGTAGCCTCCACCAAAATCAACAAACTCAAGATCCTTAAACTGAAGGGCAATTCTAAGCAGGTTAGAAACTGCATCAAGATAAGGCTGTGGGTCCATAAAGAGAGAACCAATGTGCTGGTTGATTCCGGCAATTGTAAGATTATACTTTGAAGCAATTTCGAAAATCTGAGGAATAAATTCTTCAGAAATTCCAAACTTAGTTTTCTTACCGCCTGTTACAACCTTTTCATGGTGACCGGCTCCAACCCCTGGATTGATTCGCACTGCAACCTTACCGCCCTTGTTAAGTGAACCATAAAGCTCAAGCTGGGCAAGTGAGTCACAGCTGGTCATGATTCCGTTATCAATCGCAAACTGCATTTCTTCTTCGCTAACGTTGTTTGGAACAAAGAAAATGCGTTCCTTAGGGAAGCCTGCCTTAAGCAGCATCTGGATTTCACCAACGCTCATGGCATCGCAGTTGTTGCCTTCTTCGAGAGCAAGCTTAAGAATGTGGATGTTTGTGTTTGCCTTTACAGAATAGTTTGCAGTGTAAGGATACTTTGTAATTACCTTTGCAACTGCATCCATTCTGCTGCGCAGAATCTTTTCGTTATAAACATAAAGCGGAGTGCCAAAGTCCTGGGCCAGCTTCTCCGGGTCGTTTCCTTCAAAAAAATTTACTGATTCAATAAAAGAATTCATATAATCTCCTAGAGCAGGTGTGCTCTAATTTCGTCGCCTGAAAGTGGGCTCAGGTAAGCTGGTGCAACATCGAATACTGTCTTACAGCCTGTCTGACCTTCCTTGTTCATTCTGTATACTGCGCGGGCATAAGCTACGAGTACGCTTGAAGTAAATGCAGGGTTTGAGTCGAGCTTGAGGCTGTACTCAATTACGTTGTTGAACTCTTTATCCCAGCCAGTCTTTCCAGAGCGAATTACAAATCCACCATGTGGAATACCAGAGTGGTTCTTCTTCAATTCTTCTTCGCTGATGAAGTGAACTGTAGTGTCGTAATCAGCAAAGTAGTTTGGCATTTCTTTGATTTCTTTTTCGATGCGGGCCTTGTCTGCACCTTCTTCTGCTACAACAAAGCATTCGCGTGTATGCTTCTGGCGTGTAGTCAATTCAGGATTGCTTCCTGAGCGAACAGCGTCCAAAGCAGCCTGGACTGGAATTGTGTACTGCTTACCATCTTTTACACCTTCAATGCGGCGAATAGCGTCTGAGTGTCCCTGAGAAACTCCCTTACCCCAGAAAGTGTAATCCTTTCCGTCTGGAAGAATGCAGTTTGCATAGAGGCGGCTCAAGCTGAAAAGTCCCGGATCCCAGCCACAGCTGATGAGTGCTGTATGCTTAAAGTCCTTTGCAACCTTATCAACATTTGCAAAGTGCTCTGGGATTTTTGCGTGTGTATCGAAGCTGTCGATTACGTTGAAATATTTTGCATATTCTGGAGTCTGTTTTGGAAGGTCTGTTGCTGAACCACCACAGATGATAAGAACATCAACTTCGTCCTTGTGTTTTTCTACATCTGCTACGTTATAAACAGGAACACCTGCTGTCAAAATCTTTACTGAAGAAGGATCGCGGCGTGTGAATACAGCTGTGAGTTCACAGTCTGGATTCTGTTTGATTGCACCTTCAACGCCCTTTCCAGGATTACCATAACCTAAAATACCAATTTTCATATAACCTCCAAATCGTCACCCTGAACTTGTTTCAGGGTCTCTTTAATAGATTCTGAAACAAGTTCAGAATGACATTTATTTTTTTATTTTCCGCCCAAAAGCGTAATTTTATCCTTTAATGCTTCCTTCATGACCTCAACGAGGTTTTTCTGTCCGGAATACAAACAGGTGTCGTGTTCATCGCCGGTAAGCTCACCGGTTAAAACGTAAGCCGAATCTGCAATAAAACGCAGCTGACCGTCATCCGGCTTTGTCTCGTAGATTTTTGCACCAGCCAGCTTAAAGTCCTTTGTAAGAAGAACAACCTTTTTTCCGGCCGCAACCAGAGCGCTAAGTTCATCTTTGAATTCACCAAGTACATCAGCTGTTGCCATCATATAAAGACGCAGTTCTGTCTTGCCCAGCATTTCCCTGATTTTATTTTTGATGTTTTTTGCGCCTGTGATTGTGATATAACCATCAGCTGCAATAACTTTTTTCGGTGCATGCTTTTCCAGCCAGGCCGCAGCCTTCTGCAATTCTGAGATTCTATTACTTGTAAAAAGTGTGATTTCAACCGGGCGGTATTTTGTAGACTCACCTTCAATAAGACAGGCTGCTCCCTTTTCTACAAGAGCGGTGAGGGCTGCATAAACATTAGAACGCGAAATACCTGTGTCCTTTGCAACCTCATAGCCTGTCATCTCACCGTGATTCAGAAGAGCCGAATAAATAGTTCCCTCCTGACGGGTGAGTCCAAAATCATTTAAACTGTCAATAAAGTTCATATCAGACATAAATAATTCCGCGCCTTTGCTAAATTAGTAGTTCTAAATAATACTACTATGGCAAATATACATAGAATTTGATTTAAAGTCAAATTTATAATTGCATTATCAAAAAAATATTGTATTATTAGTTAATCGATTAACTAAATCATCAGAGGTAATTATGATTCCTACAGAACCTTCGAAAATATCAGATAACAAATACCACTTTGATTCCTTCACTAATGGCAAAGCCTTTGAAGGAAATAAGAAAGACCGCCTGCCTGCAATGGGCTGGAACAGCTGGAATGCTTTTGGAAGCGGTAACACAGAAGCCCTTACAAAAATCATGGCAGATAAAATCGTAGAACTGGGACTGGATAAGCTTGGCTACAAATATGTAGTTCTCGACGACGGCTGCTACAAATCAGAACGCGAGGACGGCAAACTTGCTAATGAACCGGTTAAGTTCCCAAGCGGCTTCAAAGCTCTTTCTGATTACGTACACAAGCGCGGCCTTAAGTTTGGAATGTACAATGATATTGGAACAAACCTCTGCGCCGGAGCTGCAGTAGGAACCTGCGGTTTTGAAAAGACTGATGCCAAATCTTATATAGACTGGGGCGTAGATTTTCTCAAAATTGATAACTGCTACTATCTTTGGGATAATGCAACTTTTTCAAATCCTGAGAACGCAAAGTACGTTTTTGCCCCAAATTTGCGTCAAATCCAGTTAAAAAAGGGCGAATTTTGCATTTTACTCAACGCTGACAAGGGAATTTTACAAGGTCGCGGTGCATGCCTGAAAGACGGATATACCACCGGAATCGGCACTTTTGACGGCACAAATACAGGAACAAGCCCGGTTGGCCCTATGAGCGGAGAACTGGTTTTTGATCTGGATATCCCGGAAGAAGGCGAATATGAACTCACCGTAAACTACGCTACAGCCCGCCAGAATGGATGCGGTGAATGGCTGCAGGTAGCCGTTGGCACAGGCGACAACACTCTGTATTTTTACGACAATCTTCTCCCGGCAACTGATTCTCCAGAAGCATTTAAAAACTCTGACCCGATCAAAATCAGTCTGAAAGCCGGCTATAACAAGCTGCGTCTTATGAATCACCGCCGCCAGGAAAATACTCTCTGCTCATATGCTGCAATGCTGGAAGGCCTGAACGAAGCAAAGCCTGGCCACGATGTTCTCCTTTCCCTCTGCGAATGGGGAAAAACAATGCCTCAGAACTGGGGCTACAAGGTTGGTAATTCCTGGAGAATCCTCAACGACATTACCTTCCGTGTTGGCCGCGACGGCGACCCTGGCTTTGGAGAATGGACAGATCCAGGAACTCCGAGCGTAACTTCCCAGTACAATAAAGCCGTAATCATGGACCAGTTTGCAGGTCTGGACAAGGGCTGGAACGACCCTGATATGCTCATGGTTGGAATGACTGGTATGACCACTCAGATGAGCCAGACTCACTTTACAATGTGGTGCATGATGAACTCACCTCTTATGCTGGGCCTTGACCTGCGCCGGGTAACAAAGGGTGATGAGCTTTATAACACTATTGCAAACGCAGACCTGATTGCCCTCAATCAAGACCCGCTTGGCATTCAGGCAAAACGTATTTTCACTACAGCCACAAAGGCAGACCGCGACGAGCCAATTGAGTCTCCTGACACAGCCTACATTACCGACTGCGACCGCGTAGACATTCTTGCAAAACCACTGGCAGACGGCTCACTTGCCCTTTCTTTCTTAAATCTGAGTAAGGAGAAAAAGTGTGGCAACTTTGCTGTAGATACAGGGCTCATAAAGAGCTTCCTTGGAAACCGGCTGCCGGAGAATTTTTACAAGGCTCCGAGCTTCCGCTTCCGTAACCTCTGGACCGGCCAGACCGGCAGTTTTGAAAAGGGTCTTTTCAGCGTAAATGAAATTGAAGGCTGCGGTAATGTAACTTTGAAGATTACTCCGGTAGAAGGCTAGCTTTGGAAAGCGAAGCAATTTGTGTTGGCGAGTTTGCCAGACTGCTGTTTAGACTGAAAACAAAGGGCGGCACGGCAGATTCCGCCGCCACGGAGGACCTTTTGCGCTACGGGCATTATCGCGGCTGGCTGGAAGACCAGGACGAAAGACAGCCCCAGGCACCTCTTAACCGCCAGACAGCAGCCCGTATTACCCACGAGTTTATGCGCATCGAACTCCAGATTCCAGACCTGGCAGACATCACTCCCGCCACAAAACTCAAAGACTTATACACCTGCCGGGTCTGCGCAAATCATATTGCCCAGATTTACACCCGCGGTATTATGGGAGCAGAAAAAAATGAGGAGCCCGAACTTTCGGACTCCTCATACCTATTCTTTAATCATCTGAAATTAATAACAAAAGATAAAGCATATAAAATCATTGCAAACTGCAAGGCTTGTTTCTAGAACAATCCCTTCAGCTGATTTCCAAGCTGCTTTTTAGCCTCGTCTGTAGCCTTGCCCTTAAGCTGTTTTTCTGCTTCGGCACGCTTCTGGCTCAACTGCTTTTCGTAGTTGTTTGCCTGGCCAATAGAGCCTGTAAGCTTGCTCTTTATATCATCAAGAGTACCAAATTGACTCAGAGCACCACCAGAGGCCTCATTAATTCTCTTGGTAAGCTCATTCTTAAGATTATCCTTAATGCCTGCAAGCTGTGCTTCCATTTCCTTCTTGAGAGAATTAAGTACCTGAACGTCTGCATCAGAATCAAGGGCCATATTAAGACCACCAGATACAGTAAAGCCGCTTGTCATGCTGGCACGAACAGTATTTATTCTGCCCATAACGCCAGAATAAATCTTTGAAGCATATTCAGGCTCAAATGGAACGGTAGAAATCTTAAGATCGGTAAGAAGACCTTTTCCTGTAATTTCAAAGCCTTCATCATCAAAAATCTTAAGGATTGCATCTACAGCACACTTTGCATCAAAAGCAGGAACTCCAGGATATGAACCAAACTTTTCTGCAGGAATATTAAGAGGAATATTCTTGATTCCATAATCTGCACGAATCAGTGGTTCGCTTGTTTCTGTTCTGAAATCAACTACAAGCTTTGCTGTATGCTGAAGATTATAAAGCTCCATATTGAAGTCAATTCTTGCAGGTTTATTTATAATATCCTGATTGCTTGCGATATCTGTTGCCTGAGCAAAGAAGTTTGGACCTGAGCCTGCCATCTTTTTGATCCAGACTGAAGGAACCTTGTCCTGTCTGTAGAAAATGTCGCGGCCGGGAGCACGATGTACAGAATACTTTGTTTTTTCTTTCTTCTCTTTTTTAGCCTTTGCTTCCTTCTTTTCCCCGCCCTGCTTTGTTTTCAGCTCAAGCAGATAATTTACACCTTTCTGAGCGTATGGATAGTATTTACCAAGAACATCGCAGGCAACATTTTCGAACATACCGCTGATGAGTTTTGTTCCGTCAGAAATATTAAGTGATTTAATCTTATTGATTTCTGAGTTTGCAAAGTTCATATCGTGAGTAACCGCATTCTGAACAGTTTTTCTAAGGGCGTCTGCCTCGGCAATATCTGCATTAAAGCTGTTCAAAACGCCTGAAGCATCATTCTTAACCTTGTCGATATTTTTGTAAGTAGAATCCAGAGTTTCTATAAATTCCTTAATCTTCAAAGGATTATTCTGAACTGAATTATAATCAAAGGCCATAAGATCGTTTACAGACTTCTGAAGATCATCCACAGTCTTCTGTATTTCTGCCGGTTTTGCCTGCCATTTAGCGATAATTCCCGGAACCTGCTCCTGAACCTGCTTTGAAACTCCAGGACTCTGAAGCTGGGCCACAAAGTTCTGCATAAGGGTTTCCGGATTAAAGGCATTAAAGAGACCTGTAATATTTTCCTGCAGAGAGTTTGCAGCTACAGTCTTTTTTTCTGCAAGCACCTGGCCAAGTTTTGATTCAGACGCTTTTTTAGCCGTCCTCTCCTTCTTTTTCTTGAGCTTCCAGAGCTTTCCTGGTGGCAGCTCTCCGGAAGTTTTTCTCTCTGTTCCGCTGTTTACATCCAGCACAGAAAGCTCATCTGCCACAAAACGCTTTCTCAAGAGCTGGGCCAGATCAAAATCCAGGGTAATAGAACCAATGTCTACAAGGTTTTTCATGTAGTCATTCTTGTTAGCAATTTCAATCTTCTGGATTTTTAAGGAAGAATCAAGGAATTTGAAGTCTACCTTCTGAATGTCGCACTTTGCTTCAAAAATGTTTTCGCAGACAACAGTAAGAGCCTTTTTGATAATTACATTTTTGAACATTGTAAAGGTGATTGGAATAGCCGCAATAAAGGCAAGAGTTACAATGAGAGGTACAAAGTTTACACGGCCCTTCTGGCTTTTTATCTGTTTTGCAAGAGCCTTAAGGCGCTTCATCTCTTTTTTAGCAAGCTGAGCCTGCTTTTCTTCCGGAATCGAATAAAGAGGTATCTGCTTTGTACCCTTTTTTTCTACTTCTGAAAAAAGGCTCTTTACGTATTTTTTATCATCCGGAACATAAAGTCTTTTATAGATTTTTTTCTCGAGTTTTTTTGCTGTATATTTCTTTCTGAAAAGTGATGGTATCTTTTTCATTTTCTGCCCCCTTAGTCCTTCTTAGCCGCAAGAGCAGCTGCTTTTTTTACAAGCGGAATCTTCGAAAGCGCAACAATAAACTTTGTTTTTCGAAGAACTGGGACAACTTTATTTCTCATAAGCCAGATAAGTAAACGGGCAATAACATAAAGAGGTATATAGAGCACCAGGCCGCACAAAAGTGAACCTGAAGCAATTGTGTTATTGAATTTAGTAAAACCGACAAAAGGAATATCCAGAAGCCAGGCAAATGTTGGTTCCAGTGCTGGAAGGGTGAGGAACCAGTAGCCTACACTATCAAAGAGGGAATCAAAGAGTGGTGCCAGAAGGGAAAAGCCCAGAGTAGAGAGCACCAGAGCTCCTTTATTAATTCTCATAAAGAGAACAAAAACTGTAATGATGTACCAGAAAATATTGTCTTTCGGCAAAAAACCAAGCAGCATTCCCAAACAAACAGCGTGCGCAATTTCTCCCGGATGCGAATTGCTGTTCAATGCTTTTAAGAATTTAACAATGAACTTAAGCATATAAAACTCCGATTTTCGAATATTATTTATATTTTAACAGAAAGAGTGGAGTTTGCAAGAATTTAAAATTTTGGGGTATTAGGGGCAGAGCCCCTAGGAGGAAGGGTAGCGGAAGACACGGTGGTTGAGCTTGTCGAAACTACCGTGTCTGAAGCGAGGGAGGGGCTCCTCCCTCATAATTACTTATAACTTTAGCTTACTTTGCGTCACGTGCAGAAAGAGCGAACTTTACTACACGGAAGCCTACGTCGTCGTACTTCTTTGAAACTGGTGCAAAGTCTCTTGAAACAACTGTTACGCCTTCGGCTGGCTTTCTATAGCTTCCTCCGCGCATTGCACGGCGCATAACGTTGTTTGACCACGGATTGTAGCACCACTCCCAAACGTTTCCGTTGAGGTCGTACATTCCAAACTCGTTTGCAGCCTTTGTTTTAACATCGTGAGTTTTTCCGTCTGAGTTACCTGTGAACCATGCAACTGCATCTGGAGATGTGTTTGAAAGGTTGTAAAGATTTGCCCAGTTTTCTGAGAATGGATTTCCTCCGCGTGCTGCAAATTCCCACTCTGCTTCGGTAGGGAGTCTATAGCCGTTTGCGGCTGGATCTATAACTGCATTTTCTGCCTTTCCTTCTCCATCCTTTGCATTGTCTGATTCTTTAACAACTGCTCCGTTGTATTTGTAAACCGGTGTGAGGCCGTCTTTTTCACTGGCTGCGTTACACCATACAAGGGCATCTCGCCAGCTGATCATTGTTACAGGAAGATCTGAGCCTGTTGGAGCTGCTCCGTCTGTGCCGGCACTTCCTTCGCGGCCTGGGTTTGCAAACTTGTAGCCATTGTCTTTTGCCCAGCTGTAAACTTCATACCAGCGGGTATAAGTTGTTTCTGTCTGAGCGATATAGAAGGCCATTAAATCTACCGGATTGTCGCCTGTAGCCTTTGCAAAGGCTGAATCCCTCTCTGCTCCAGGTACGGTAACCACTTCGATAAGATTTTTTGAAAAGCCGTCCTGTGATGCATAAAATACACGTTTTTTAGATTCTGATTTGGCTCCTGCTTTTGGTTTTGAAGCACATCCTGCAAGTACTGTTACAGCAAGTAAAGCCGTGATTGAAAGAACTGTTAATTTCTTCATCGTATAAACTCCTTGGTTTAGAACCTATAAGTTATATGATACCACCGATTTGTGTATCCTGCCATTAAAAAGTGAATTTCCAGGATTTGGTTACAAAAAAGCAGAAATCTTCGCAAAAGGCCGCCTTTCTTTTGAGATATTTCTACTATATTTTTATATCTTTTTTATAGGAAAAATCCTTATATGCAGTATTATTTTAACTGTTGTATAATAAAAATACCGGTCATGCTTAAATGCTGGTGCGGTATTTTTCAGGAGTGTCTATATGAAATATTATGTTAACTGCAGCTCTGCAGCAGGCGGAGATGGCTCAGAAGCTAAACCATTTAATAAAATTCAGCAGGCAGCTGATATTGCTGTAGCTGGTGATGAAGTTATTGTTGCACCTGGCCTTTACAGAGAATATGTTGATCCTAAAAATGCAGGAGAAGAGGGAAAACCTGTTGTTTACCGCTCTTCAACTCCCCGCGGCGCTCACATAACTGGTGCCGAGGAGCTTAAGGGCTGGACTAAAGTTGAGGGCAGCGTTTATACAGCTCGTGTTTCAAATAAGATTTTTGGTGATTATAACCCTTATACCACACTTGTAAGCGGCGACTGGTTCATTGCTTATTTTGTTGCTCACACTGGTGATGTTTTCCTCAATGGCAAATCTATGTACGAAGTTCAGTCTCTTGATGAAGTTAAAAAGGCTGAGCCAAGTCTTGCTGCCTGGGACACAGAGTTCTCACGTTACAAGTGGTATGCAGAACAGGATACTGAAAAGGACGAAACTGTATTTTATGCAAACTTCCTTGGCCGCGATCCTGAAAAAGATAACATTGAAATTAGTGTTCGCCGTAACGGTTTTTACCCTTCAAAAGAGGGCGTTGGCTATATTACCTTGAGCGGTTTTGTTGTTTCTCAGGCTGCAACTCAGTGGGCTCCTCCTACTGCTTACCAGGAAGGTATGGTTGGTCCTCACTGGTCTAAGGGCTGGATTATTGAAGACTGCGAAATCTACGAATCTAAATGTTCTGGTATTTCTCTTGGAAAATATCTGCAGCCAGAAAACGACAACAAATGGCTCAAGACAAAATACAAGGATGGAACTCAGACAGAACGCGACTGTATCTGCCAGGCTCAGGTTGAAGGCTGGAGCAAGGAAAATATTGGTTCCCACATTGTTCGCCGCTGCGACATTCACGACTGCGGACAGACTGGTATTGTAGGTCACCTTGGTGGAGTTTTCTCCCTGATTGAAGATAATCATATTCACCACATCAATAACAAGCAGAATCTTGCCGGAGCTGAAATCGGCGGAATTAAAATGCATGCCGCAATCGACTGTATTTACCGCAGAAACCATATTCACCACTGCACACGTGGTATCTGGCTGGACTGGCAGGCTCAGGGAACCCGCGTAACTCAGAACTTCTTCCACGACAATATTCCGCCTCGCCATTCTGACCGCGATATTATTGCCGAAGTTGCAGAAGATCTCTTTATTGAAGTTTCTCACGGACCTACTCTGGTTGATAACAACATCTTCCTTTCACCTCGTGCTCTCAAGCTTGCTACTCAGGGAGTTGCTCTTGTTCATAACATTGTTGCGGGAAGCTTTACTGCAGTTGGACGCGGCTGCAACAACGGTGCTCCACACCGACCTTCTCCACGCTACACACCTTACCACATGAAGCACAGAACAGAAGTTGCAGGCTTTATGACAATTCTGCACGGAGACTGTAAGTTCTATAATAACATCTTTATTCAGCAGGAAATCTGTGCTGAGTTTGCAAAGCGTATGCTGGACAATGCTCAGAACGACTGGGATGATTCTAACTTTGTTGCCGGAACCTGCCCTTACGAGCGCTACCCAAGCTTTGATGAATGGAAGGCTGGCTTTGAAGGCTATTGCGGAATGGGTTCTCAGACTACAGACCGCTACTATTCAGAACTCCCGGTATGGGCCCAGGGAAATGTTTTCCTGAATGGTGCAAAACCTATGAGTAAAGAAAGGCCTGCCTATGTAGACAGCGTAAACAAAGTAGAAATCGGTTACGAAGAAAAAGATGGAAAAATCTGGCTTAAGACAAATCTTTATGATTTGATTTCTGAAAAGAAGATTCCTGCAAATGCTTTTGAATGCAAGCTGATGAAGACTGATGATATTCCTCCAGCTTTTGAACCTGAGCAGAATTACGAAAATCCGGATGGAAGTCCTATCGTATTTGATACAGACTTCTTTGGAAAGAAGCGCGATTCAGGCAAGCTGATTGCAGGTCCATTTGCAAAGGCAGATGAAATTAGTGACAGCCTCTTCTAATTTGATTTAGCCTTTTAAAACATAAAAGCCGGACATTTTATGGTGTCCGGCTTTTTTCATTAATTCACTCTAAATGAGGCTACATTGCAGTATAACCGCCGTCAACCGGGAGAATAACTCCAGTTACGTAGCTTGAAGCAGGGCTTGCAAGGAAGAGAGCTGCTGTATCAAGCTCACCTTCATTACCGTAGCGGCTGAGAGGAATCATTGTCTGTGCATTCTGCTGGAAGAAATCTGAATCCAGAGTTTCCTTTGTGAGTGGGCTGTAGAAATAGCCCGGACAGATTGCATTTACGTTGATATTGTATTTTCCCCATTCACTTGCAAGGCCACGAGTCATGTTTACTACACCACCCTTTGCAGCATGATAAGGTGAACATGGAGCAACCTTATTTCCAACCATTCCGTACATTGAAGCGATGTTGATGATACGGCCATACTTTGCAGGAATCATTGCCTTTTTAGCAATAGCACGTGCCATGCGGAAAGAACCGAACATATCAATATTGATTTCGTTGTAGAACTGATCGTCTGTAATGTCCTCTGCAGGAGCAACAGCACCAGTTCCGGCATTGTTGATAAGAATGTCGATGCGGCCGAACTTTGCCATAATTTCATCAATTACGGCATTTACGCGGTCTGTATCAGTAATATCACACTGAATACCTACTGCTTCAACCTTATATGTGTCTGCAATTTCTTTAGCAACTGCATCAATAAGCTCTTTGCGGCGGGCAATGGCAACAATCTTTGCTCCCTGATTTGCAAGAGCCTTTGCCATCTGTACACCAAGACCTGTAGAACAGCCGGTTACAACAGCAACCTGACCGGTTAAATCAAAATAATTCTTCATAAAAAAATACTCCTCATTATTTTTTTAATAATTGCATTATAACATTTTTTTAATATCGTGAATAGTTAGTTATAACTAACTATTTTGTCAGCTCGTAAAAAATAACCGAGGCTGCCTGTGCAACATTAAGACTGTCTACGAGACTCTCCGAGGCACCTGCACCCATACCGCCCCAGGGAATAATTACAAGTTCATCGCAGTTTTTGCGGACTGCTTCACTTATACCATGCTCTTCGTTTCCAAGAACAATAAGGGCAGGCATTTTGCGGGCTTGTGGCGTACTCAAAAAATCAACTGTCTTTTTAGCTGTCAAATCAGTTCCAACACGAAGCATCTTTCCCTTAAGAGCTTCTAGCAGACGAACGCTGGAATTTACGCTGTAAATATTTACATACTCCATTCCGCCTTCTGCTACGCGGTAACTGCTTGTTGTAATTGAACTCTGAGCCTCATCATTAGGAATTACAATATTCTGAATTCCAAAAAAGGCTGCACTGCGAACAATGGCACCAAAATTATTTGCGTTTCCAATGCGGTCAAAGAGCACTGCATTCTCACCGCGCTCACACCAGCCCTCTGTTATATCGCTGTCCAATGGTTCAATCTGAGGAGCTTCTATCATGGCAACTACACCCTGGTGATGTACTGTGCCGCTTAATTTTTCCAGGTCTGCAGCCGGTTTCTGATTATAAATGCCGTGTACCTTGGCAAGCTTTTTGCAGAGGCCACCAAACTTTGGTGCCACTTCTTCTGTAAAATAAAGGCGTGTAATCTTCTCCGGATGATTCTTTTCGAGCTTTTTTACAGCTGCAAATCCGCAAACTGCCAGCTCGTTATTTTTCTTGTTCTTCATAAATCTAATATACACAAAAAATTGCGAAATTGATATATTAAAAGTATAGATGTGCCCTGCACACAAAAAGTAACACATTCATCTGCATCAAGTGTTAAACTACCAAGAGGTATGATAATGAAAAAGCTTATAACCACTATTCTTCTGGCTTGTCTTACTGCCAGCATTTTTGCTCTTCCAAATCTCTTAAAAAAGGAGCAGTTTGGAGCTGATGCAATAAACTGTCTCGAATTCAATTTATCATCTGAAGATTTGAAAATTGAAGAAACCTATGACGTCACAAGCATAGACGTTGAAATATACTGCAACTACAAAAAAATCATTCCTGAAGTTTCGGTTTCGGGCTCTACACTTTATATTGATTCAGCAAACAACGGTGTAAACTTTTTCACAAATCCAACCGGCTACAACTGCACTGTTATTGTTTACGTTCCTCAGAAAAAAGATTTCGATGAAATTTCCATCAAATCTTCCAGCGGAGAAATTGAACTTGCCCGTCCTCTTTCTGCAAAAACTGAAATTAAAATTTCTGCTTCGAGCGGAGACATCAGATCTGTTAAAGGACTTTTTGCAGACACTGTAAAGGTTTCAAGCTCAAGCGGTGAAATCAGCCTTTATAATATTGATTCAGATACCTTTAGAGTTACCAGCACAAGCGGTGACATTTCAATCAGAAAATTTACAGGCGGCAATGGTTTCCTTCAGGCTACAAGCGGCAACATAAATGCAGAAGACTTTGCCAGCGAATATGCAGAATTCAAAACTTCAAGTGGTGGTATTACTGTTAAAAAACTGGACTGCGATTATTTTGAT
The DNA here is from genome assembly GCA_004554075.1 of Treponema sp. Lineage (GTDB taxonomy): Bacteria > Spirochaetota > Spirochaetia > Treponematales > Treponemataceae > Treponema_D. Next base: position 151,697 of record SFOB01000003.1, on the reverse strand, counting down.
GCTAGCAACACAAGCGGCGGCATTTCTCTGGAACTCAAAAGCGCCCCTTCTGCAACTTCTTCTCTTGAATGCTCAAGCGGCAACATAAACCTTTACATGCCGATGCGAGCAAAGTTTTCTGTAGAAGCTGCCTGCAGCTCGGGCACCTTCCGCGACAAGTTCAACAACAACCGCCTGAACCCCCGCGAAGGCTACACAATGGACTACAACGGCGGTGGTGCTTTAATAAAACTCCACACCACTTCCGGTGATATTTCTCTGGATTATTAATTATTCTTAAGCCATCCATTACCGGATGGCTTATTTTTTTATTTTTCAGCGTCAGAAAGTAATCTTTTAGAAAGCTTAAACCAGGTAGCATTCTGTCCTGATTTATACATCGGATATTCAGTACGGATTTCCTTCATTTCTTCTACGATTGCTTCCGCTTTATCAAGATCTTCAATTTCAAGGTAGTGTTTTACAAGATTGTATCCAACTTCAAAATTTGATGTATTATCAAAAATATCCTGAAGTTTTGCAAAATCCTGATTTACAAGAATCTCAATTATTGCCTGTTCCTGATTTGAAATTTCATTGTGTTCCTTAAAAATCTTTAAAGCTTCCTGAGCAAAAGGAATGTTACCTGCTCTAAAAAGGCTGTTTACGATTTTGAACTGAATCTCGCCATCATGCTCATAAGGTCCCTGCAGACATGATTTATATAATTCTACAGCCTTTTCATAATTGCCGGCTTCACTATAAGCATCTGCAAGCTGAACAATATTCGAAATAGTTCCCTGGCGTTTTACAAGACGCTCAAGATCTTCAATTTTTTTATTCGGGTGGAATCTTCCATCAATCGCGCTGCCCATATTGCTTACCGACTGACTGTGAATTAATTCCGGAAGAACTTCCATAATAAAATAAACAATGCCCCCGATATAAGGCAGAAAAACAATCAGCCAGAGCCATACAAAAGGTTTATTTCTTTTAATCATATGAATTATCAGCAAAAGCTGAAAAATATAAGGCAAAAAAGCAAAAATGTATCCCATAGCGCTATATTATAAAAAATAATCGGTATTGTTAAGTAATGAAAAAAAACCGCTCCTCGTATGAGAAGCGGTTTCTTGTTTATGGATCCCCGGGTCAAGCCCAAGGATGACATCTATGTCTAGACCCCGAAACAAGTTCGGGGTGACGTTGGGCTTATGCCCAAGGATTTTCTGTTGGGTAGCGAACTCCCTTAGGCTGGTTGTATCCAATCTCATCAACTGCTACGCCGATGTACTTGAATACTTCGTAGAGTTCCTTTCCAAAGTGGCCGAATGCAACGGCACCGTGGTGTGGGAAGTTCTTTTCGATGAGTACGTGGCGGTAGAAGCGGCCCATTTCTGGGATTGCGAAAATACCGATACCACCGAATGAGCGTGTAGCAACTGGGAGAACTTCACCCTGTGCAATGTATGCGCGGAGGATGTTGTCAGAAGTTGACTGCAAGCGGTAGAAAGTGATAGGACCTGGAACGATATCTCCTTCCAGAGTTCCGTTTGTAACTTCAACAGGAAGAGCACGAGCCATGATGAGCTGGTACTTCATCTCGCAGAATGAAAGCTTTGTAGAAGCTGTGTTTCCGCAGTGGAAGCCCATGAATGTATCTTTGAGTGTGTACTGACCGTACTTACCCTTGATGTCTTCATCATAGATATCCTGTGGAACAGTGTTGTTGATGTCGAGGAGAGTAACTGTATCATCAGAAACAACAGTACCGATGAACTCAGAAAGACATCCGTAGATATCAACTTCACAAGATACAGGAATACCCATCTTTGTGAGGCGGCTGTTTACATAGCAAGGAACGAATCCGAACTGAGTCTGGAATGCAGGCCAGCATTTTCCGGCAATTGCAACGAACTCACGGTATCCGCGATGTGCTTCAACCCAGTCGAGCAATGTGATTTCATACTGAGCAAGCTTTTCAAGAACTTCAGGCTTTTTGTTACCAGCACCGAGTTCTTTAGCCATATCAGCAGCAACTTCCTTAATACGAGCGTCGCCAGCGTGCTTGTTGAATGATTCGAACAAGTCAAGCTCAGAGTTCTCTTCAATTTCAACACCAATGTTGTAAAGCTGTTTAATAGGTGCGTTACAAGCAAGGAAGTTGAGTGGACGTGGTCCGAAAGAAATAATCTTGAGGTGGTTCAAAGCATAAACTGCCTTTGCAACAGGTGCGAACTCGTGAATCATATCTGCACACTGTTCAGCAGTTCCTACTGGATATTCAGGAATATAAGCCTTAATGTTGCGGAGTTTGAGGTTGTAAGAAGCGTTGAGCATACCACAGTAAGCATCACCACGACCCTGGATAAGTCCGCCGTCCTTAGAAGTCTCTTCTGCAGCAGCACAGAACATCTTAGGACCTTCAAAGTGCTTAGCAAGCAAAGTCTCAGAAATTTCTGGACCAAAGTTACCAAGGTAAACACAAAGAGCGTTACAGCCGTTCTTCTTAATGTCTTCCAAAGCCTGGCACATGTGGATTTCTGATTCTACGATACAAATTGGACATTCGTAGATTTCATCTGCACCATACTTTTTTGTATATGCAGCAACAAGAGCCTTTCTGCGGTTTACAGCGAGAGACTCTGGGAAACAGTCGCGGCTAACAGCTACGATACCGATCTTAATTTTTGGTTTGTTGTTAATCATTTATTTATACTCCTATAAAATTTTTTCTACTTATTTTGCCTTTGAAATGTCGATGTTGATTCCGCTCAAGCCAACAAAAGCGCCAGCCTTTGCTTCGCTTGAATCCGGATGAGCAATGAGCCACTTGTTGCGTGCCCAGAGCAATTTATCTTCGAAATCAATTTCCTTAATAGCAGGCTTTTCTGTATTTGTATCTTTTGGAAGAACGATAATTACGCGGAAACCTTCCTTAGAAACTTCGCCATTCTTAACAGCAGTACAAGGTGCATAGTGAAGAGTTGTTTCATAAACCTGAACAACAGTTCCCTTTGGAACGTAGAAAGCTTCTACAGCGCTGGTGTTCAATTTTCCATTTTTTACAGACTGAAGAGATGCGAGAAGAAGAACGATGTCATTAGAAGGAATGTTGAGCTCAGAACCACGGTGCCACTCAAGACAGTTGAGTTTTGTGTTGTTACCATTGCAGTAACCAACCTGAATTGGCATTCCGCCGTAAGCGTTGTCGCTGAATTCTTTTGCAATTGGAAGAGCTTCCAATCCAGCATCGCCCGGCTCATAAATTACGGCATTGTCAGGCTTTTTAGTAGTTTCGTCCAGTTTCTTGAGAAGGTCTGTTACATCATAACCTGTAAGAACCTTTCCATACTTTTCAAAACTGTGACTAAAGACAGATTTAATACGCATGCTTTTTTTATACTCCTATTAAACGTTTTACTTATTCTTCAACCGCTCCGACGGCCAAAAAATTTCGCAGAAACGCTCATTTTCATTCTATCACTAAGTAAAAAATAATGCACTAAATAAATTTTGAAAAACAAAAAATTTATCCGCAAAATAAGGCCCGAAAACGTTGTAGTAGGCAACCGGTTGCCGTCAGTAAAACTTAATTGCAAGGAGCATGGCGATGATGCAATTCTTTAATAGAGATTCCTACCATTATTAAGAATATTCCCCCCTATTATTTGAACCAGTTTTTTACCATAATAATCAGCATGAAAACCTTATTCGAAAGCTATAAAGATTATTTTAGAGTTGGTGCTGCCATCAGCGGAATTATTTTGATGAATGATGAAGAGAAGGCCGACCATTTTGAGCATATGAAGGCCCGCTATGAAGACTTTAAAAAGAACTTCAAGCCTACTCCTGAATTCCCAGAGTTCAAGTTCCCTGAGCCAAAACCTTTCCCAAAAGGCGACATGCCGGATAAGGAACTCGCAGCGAGTCAGTTTAATCTTGTAGTTGCTGAAAACGAATGCAAAATGGGCTCTATTTATCACAAGGGAGCCGACGGCAAGCCTACTTTTGATTTTGCAGCCGCAGACCGCCTCCGTGACTTTGCAAAGAAAAACGGCCAGGATATGCGCTGGCACACTCTGGTATGGCATAATCAGTCTCCAGACTGGATCTTCAAAAATGATGACGGCAGTAAGGCTAGTCGCGAAGTGCTCGAAGAACGCCTTAAGAACTATATTTTTACAGTTGGCGAACGCTACCGCGACGATATCTGTTCTGTAGACGTTGTAAACGAATGTATATCAGATAAAAACTTTGTCCTCCGCGATGGAGCCGACCGCTCTCAGTGGTTCGATATCCTTGGCCCTGAATATGTAGACAAAGCCTTTTTCTGGGCAAAAGAAGCCTTCCCAAAATCAAGTCTGGTAATCAACGACTATAATCTGGAAATGGTTCCTGGTAAGCGGGAAGGAATGTACAAACTCCTCAAAGGAATGCTGGAGCGCGGAGTTCCTGTAGATACAGTTGGACTTCAGATGCACATTAACATTGAATATCCGCCGGTAAGCGAAATCGAAAAAACAATCGAGCTTTACGGCAGCCTGGGTCTCAAGGTAATCGTAACTGAAATGGAAATTTCTATGTACGCAGACAAGGAACAGAACGAAGGAAAGTTTGAGCCGCGCAAGGAATACACTGCTGAACTCCTCGAAAAGCAGGCAAAACGATACGAAGAAATCTTCGAATGCTTTAAAAAAGAGGCAAAGGCCGGCATTCTCAAAGACGTTATTCTCTGGGGCATTACCGACCGCATGAGCTGGAAAAACGGCTTCCCAGTCCCAGGCCGCACCGACGCCCCTCTCCTATTTGATGGAGAAGGCAAGCCAAAGGCAGCCTTTGACAGATTGTGTAAATAAATATGTAATAAAAAAAGGAGTTCTTATGAAAAAAATCATTTCATCAATTCTTTTATCTTTATTTTTTATTTCTACAATCTTTGCAGAGCTTAACAGTTCTGACAATCTAAAGGTAAAAAACAGAAATAACTCTGATGCCATACATCAGTACACAAAGGAAGAACTTGAAATCATCAATAATTATATTAATGAAATGGTTCTTGTAAAAGATTATAAATCTGATGGAAAAAAGCGTTCTTTTAAAATTGGAAAGTTTGAGGTTACCCAGGAATTATACAAAGCAGTCATGGGAACAAATCCAAGTTATTATTCTAAAAATCCAGCTGAAGATGAAGATCAGAATAAACGTCCTGTAGAATTTGTAAGCTGGTATGATGCCGTTTATTTTTGCAATGTACTTACAACTCTGACAATGGGCGAAGATGAATGCTGCTATACAATTACAGATATTGTTACAAAAACTGATGATCTTAAAGCTCAGAAAGATAAATTTATTAAAGAAGAACCTACATATAAAACCTTCATAAAAAGCGCAAATGTTACCATTAATCATAATAAAAAAGGCTTTAGATTACCAACAATGGATGAATGGCTTTTTGCCGCAAAAGGTGGAAGCAAAACAAATAATTATAAATATGCCGGAAGCAATAATTTGCAAGAAGTCGGCTGGGTTCAATCTAACAGTAATAAAACACATCATCAGGTAGGCTTATTAAAAGCAAATGAACTTGGTATTTATGATATGACTGGCAATGTAAAAGAATTCTGCGAAGACCTTGCCTTTTACACAAATACAAGAAATCAAGTCTTTCCAAGAAGAATTCAAGTTGGTGGAAATATGTTTTCTGATGAAGATAACGCTCTTCTTTCTTATTATGAAGAAGGCCTGGAATATCCAGGAAACGGCGGACAAGGCTTCCGTATTATTAATCAGATAAAATGATTTTCAAAAAACACTTACAGAATCTATCGACACTCTATAGATTCTGTACGATTGCTGGAATAATCGAAGCATCCAGAATCTCAAAGGCAAAGCACTTCTTTCCTAAATCCTTCAGACTCGCTCCAATATGATAAAGCACTTTGTTATCGATTATCATAAAGCGATCGTGCATCTTTCTTGTATAGTTCAAAGTTAGTGTCGGATATTGCGCATTAAAAGTCTGAACATCCTGCGCCGTAAGCTTTGTTTTTGGGTCAGTATAAATCGTAACGTTTACTCCCTTCTGTTTTTTGGTAAGACGCTGAAGAACCGATAAATCAACATAACCATCAATTAAAATGATTTCTTTCTTTGCAGCTTGAATAAAAGTCTCAAACTTTGCATAGGCATCAAAAATCTGTCCCTGAAAGAAAATACCCTGAGTGTCCTTTACATTGTATTTATCCATTAGAGTAAAAAGCTGGTCTATTTTCTTGTCGGATTCATTAAGGTGTACATCTGTTTCAATCTGGTGCTGTCGTATAGATTTAAGCTCGGCAAAGATTTGCGAATTGCTTTGGACGAAATGACGCATGGAAACAAAGGCCTTTACAATCTGAATACTTGCTTTTACAGCAGTTTCAGATTTTAGAACTGACGCAAGCATTGTAACGCCGTGTTCTGTAAAGACATAAGGGGCTTTTCGTATACCTCCCCAACTTGATGTCGCAAATTGCGACATCAAAATTTCATCTTCATTGTTCAAGGTCGAGTTTTGCGACCTTGATATCACAAATTGTGATATCAAGTTTTCATCTGAAACAGGATTTGTGTTCAAGGTCAAAATTTGTGATTTCCAATTTTCAAATTCTTCGTCATTCATTTGAAACATAAACTCTTCAGGAAATCTGTTAAGATTTCTTTTTACTGCCTGATTAAGCGTACGAGTTTCTACACCATAGAGTTCCGCAATATCTCGGTCAACCATTACCTGTACACCGCGAATAACAAAGATTTTCTTTTCGATTTGTAAATTTGAAATTTCGTTTTCCATACCATCCATCCGTGAGAAAAAATAGATTTTCAGCGCCAGTCCAACTTCAGGCCTGAATTGTGGTAAAATAAAACGAAGATAAAATAGATATACAATAATAACCGCACATACTAATAAATGCTAATTAATTGTTGGAAGTTGTCTTCTGTGCAGCAGATTTTACATTTATAATCTAATAAATATTTATCAAGAAAGCAAATATTTTTTGGAAGAAGTTATAAAATAATATAAAACAGGTATTCTGCCTGAATGATTCATAAGCTGATTAATTTTGAATCATTCAAGGCAACCTGTTATCGCAAGACTGTCACTAATCAAACACCGCTTTACTGAATAACTCTTTCAAAAGCTGGTCTGTCTGATCAATAAGAGCGTTGCAGGAATCAACAAACATAAATACTGTTAATGGTTCCTGCAGACGATTCTGGCTTGGGCTAAGTGCATAATACTTTGCCCCTCCAGATCCACTGCTTCCTGTAAATTTTGTCATATCAACTGCATGTTCACATCTAGCCCCGCTCCATTTTCCAGGTTCAATGGTTGCTGCATAAATGTATCCACGGCTTCCCTGGCGGGCATCAGCATATTTTGTTAAATCTTCATAGGTATATTTTTCAAAGATTTTACCGTCAATCTCTTCATTTTCTTTTTTAATGATATTAACAGATTTCAAAAGATTTGCTTTTGCTTTCTTTGAATCAGACGCTGCCGGATAAACCATAATTATTAAAGAGATACTTGCCGGACCTTCGTTCAAGGTGAATCCGTCTATTCCAAAAATACACATTGCCGGTTTACCATCTTCACTTTGCTGATATCTTAGATTCCAGCTGCCTTTACCCGGGAAAGATATTCCATACATTGTACTGTAAATATAATTATAGCCTTCTTCTTCCTGAGAAATTTTCCAGGCCTGATTTGCCTCATATTTTTCCTGAGATGAACTTTCTTTGATATGATTTTTTATCATTCCAAGCAGCTGCTGATTCTGAATGTTTTCTTCCGGAATTGTTCCACCATTAGTGATTGAATATAAGGCATTGAAAGGCATATCACACATGAACTGTGCATAGGCATAATTTTCAATAAAGAAACCGCCTATGTAGTAATTTTTCATTTTCATGTATTTTTCGAGTTCGTTTTTGCCCTCAAGAGTTTTTCCAGTTGTAACCAGAAAGTTACCATAAATCCAGTGATGTTCTGCATTCTCCGGATAATCTTTTTCGAGAGCATTAAAATCGTTTTCTACATCAGTAAATTTAACCTCATCATAATTGTAAAGACAGCGGCCCACTAAAAGTTTAAGAAGACGTTCATCATAATTTGCTTTTTTCTTTTTTTTGAGATAGGAATATAAAGCATTTGCTGCTTTTAAGTCATCTTTTTTTTCTTCTTTGTGATTAAAATCTGAATAATTTATTGAATAATAGGCATTCCCAAAATCAAGAAAGAGTGCCTCAAATTTATCATCTTTAGGAAGATTGTCAAAATTAATTGCCGCAGGCGAAGCAGCTGCAGTAATTACAAGAAACAAAATAACAGATACAGATAATAAAAACTTTTTCATATAGTACCTCTGAACTAATCATAAAATAATTTTCCAGATTCTTCTATCATTAATTCTGCAAATTCCATTTATAAAAAATCTTTAAAAACCTATCCTTTCGCCATATAATAAAAACAAGAGGTAAAATAATATGGCAAACTTAAAAGACGGACTTAGTGCCGCAGGTAAAGAATTAAGCGCTTTCAAAAAGTTTATTTCACGCGGAAACGTGATTGATATGGCTGTCGGTGTAATCATAGGTGGTGCCTTTGGAAAAATCGTAACCAGCCTTGTAAACGACATCATCATGCCGCTTATCGGTCTTGCTTTGGGCAAAATCGATTTTGCAAGCCTTATGTTCAAGATCGGCGATACAGAAATCAAATACGGGGTCTTCATTCAGACTGTTGTAGACTTCCTGATTGTTGCCTTCTGTATTTTCGTAGTTATTCAGATTTTCGAAAAGTTCAAAAAGAAGGAAGCTGAAAAACCTGAGGAGCCGCCTGCAATCGTTAAATCCGACGAAGCAATCCTCCTCGAAGAAATCCGCGATTTACTTAAGAATAAATAAATTATCTTTTATCCACTTTGCAACGCCGTCCTTCTCGTTTGAAGCACAAACCTGATCGGCGGCGTTTTTTACTTCCTCAATTGCATTTTCCATCGCGATTCCTTTTCCGCAAAGCTTTAGCATTCCAATATCATTAAAATCATCACCAAAGGCCGCAATTTGTGAGCTTTCAATATTCAGGTGACGGCAGAGTTCTTCTATTGCCTTTTCTTTTGTAGCTGCTTTTTTGCTGAGCTTGTACCATGGAATATCTGAAAATGGAAGATAATCAATCTGATCCAATCCGATAACAGAAGCAACCTTTTCTACCTTTTCTTTATCCAGACTTTCTATGCACATTTTCATGCAAGTTTCGCGGAAGTCTGAAAAATCATTATAGGTCCAGAACTTGTCGCCCAGCTCATCACGGGAATTAGAATAAAGGGCATGTTCGTTGTCAGCGGAAATAATTACGTCTTTTCCAAAAACTTCAAAAGCGGCAGCTATCAGCTTGCGGATTTCTTCAACGGTAAACTCGCAGTCATAAATTTTTTTATCCTGATAATAAACAATACCGCCACCGTTCGTAATGAGAATATCCGGCTCAATGCCCTCAAGAAATTTAACTGCATTTACTTTTGCGCGGGAGGTGCAGATACCAAAAAGCAGGCCCTTTGCCTGAGCCTGCCTGATTGTCTCTTTTGTAAAATCTGAAATTGATTTGTCGTCGCGGAAGAGAGTTCCGTCTAAATCTGAAAGAATAATTGATGTGTTTTCCATATTTAATTATGGAGAAGTTTGAAGAAAAATACAAGGGTCAGGAAACAGAAACATACAATTATTAAATATTGTTATTCCTTGCGATTTTGGGGTTTTAGTTTAAGATTAATAACAGGTTTGCTGCAGACTTTGCAGTACCACATGCGCAGGGCGCGAGGAGTTACAATGTTCGATTTTAAATATTTTACACCTACAAAGGTTTTGTTCGGAAAGAATACTGAAGATAAAGTTGCTGAACTGATTCAGGAGTTTGGCGGTAAAAAGGTTTTGATTCATTATGGTGGAGGAAGTGTAATCCGCTCGGGGCTGATGCAGCGCGTTACTGATAAGCTTGATGCTGCGGGCATTTGTTACGTAAAACTCGGCGGTGCTGTTCCTAACCCTCACCTGAGTCTTGTGTACGAAGGAATCGAGCTTTGTAAAAAAGAAGGAGTTGATTTTCTGCTGGCTGTTGGCGGCGGTTCTGCAATTGATTCGGCTAAGGCTATCGGCTACGGTTTGATGAACGAAGGTGATGTCTGGGATTTTTATGATTACAAACGCCAGGCAAAGGCAAGCATGCCGCTGGGAGTAATTTTGACTCTGGCTGCAACCGGAAGTGAAATGAGCGATTCTTCTGTAATCACAAAAGAAGAAGGACTGGTTAAGCGCGGATATTCGAGCGACTTTGGCCGCCCTAAGTTTGCAATTTTGAATCCGGAATTGACTATGACTCTGCCTGATTATCAGACTGCCTGCGGCTGTACTGATATTATGATGCACACAATGGAGCGCTATTTTACAAACGGCGGAAATATGGAAATCACAGATTCCATGGCAGAAGCCCTGCTCCGCACTGTAAAAGAAAACGCAAAGATTCTTGCCCGCGATCCAAAAAATTATGATGCCCGCGCAGAAGTTATGTGGGCCGGAAGCCTTTCTCACAACGGCTTAACTGGCTGCGGTAACGACGGGGGCGACTGGATGACTCACAAGCTTGAACACGAACTTGGTGGCCTTTATGACGTAGCTCACGGAGCAGGTCTTGCGGCTCTCTGGGGAAGCTGGGCCCGCTATGTTTACAAAAACTGCCTGCCTCGCTTTAAGCGTTATGCGATTAATGTTATGGGCGTTGCGCCAGATGCCGGCTCAGACGAAGAAATCGCCCTCAAGGGAATTGAAGCCATGGAAGATTTCTACCGCGAAATCAAAATGCCGACAAACCTCCGCGAGCTTGGCGTTGAGGCAAGTGATGAAGACCTTAAGTTGATGGCTCACAAATGCGCTGTCGGCGTAAACGGCGGAAAAGGTTCAGCACGCTTCCTCAAAGAGGAAGACATGCTTGAGATTTATAAGATGAGCAGATAGTGTCATTCCGAACTTGTTCGGAATCTCTGTAAAAAGATTACAGAAGATGCTGAAACAAGTTCAGCATGACGTTTATTTACCCTATTCCAGAATATGCCCGATATGTCTCTTTTCGAAGAACATATCGCGGTTGGTAAGTACGATGATTGTTGCGGCGATGACTACGACCAGAGTTTCAACACAATCTGAATAGCAGACTAAGCCTTATAGCTTCATTTTAACACCAATTGCAGATTACAAAAATGAAAATTTATGCTACTTATCGTAGCAATTGACAAAAACCGTCAAATTTGTCATTTTAAAATCTGTCATTAGGGAGAAATAAAGTGATAATCGATTTTGAATATCAGCCGGTTCTGGAAGATTATAAAAAGAACGGCGACATGAAGCTTGGTTCTATTCTTAAGATTCTGGAAAACTCTGGAAACAAACATTCTGACGCAGCCGGGGATGCCATTCTTGAAGGTTCAAGCAATGGTAAGGCCTGGGTACTTACAGATTGGATGATTGACGTAATTACCTACCCTAAATACGGTGATAAAATTGTTGCCCGCACCTGGTCTGAGCCGGTTAACCATCCGCTTATCTGTACACGAGATTTTGAAATGTATTGTAATGGCCAGCTTTCTGTAAAGGGAACTACAAAATGGATTCTGCTGGATCTTACAACAAATCGACCGATAAAAATCACTCAGGAAATTATTGATAAATATCAACCAGAAGATAAACACACTTACGAAGATACAAAACTTCCAAAGCTTATTGCGCCGGAAAATTTCAGCCGCGAAACTCCAATTGCAATCCGCCGCCTGGACATTGATTTTAACGACCATGTTCACAATCTTACATATCTTGATTACGCACTCGAAGGTTTGCCGGAAGAAGTTTTTGATAACCGCGATTTTAAGAAGCTTCGCATAAGCTACAAACTGGCCGTAAAATCTGGTGAAGAAATTATCTGCAAGTATGCAAATGTTGAAGGCCGCCACATCTGCTGTATTTACGGCAAAAGCGGCGACCTCCGCACACAAATTGAGTTTAATTAAGCCTATAATCTACAACTTAAATCTGTTAAGCTCCGCTGTAATGGCACGAACAGACTCTTTGTTTGCTTCTGCCTTTGCGCGGACAGTTGAGAAAGAATCTGAGAAGTTATTTACAAGGCTTTCTGACTGAGCAACCGAATCATTTACCTGACCGGCAAGATTAACTACCTCATTCAAATCATTCATAATTTCAGAAGTATAATTTGCCTGATTCTTTGCAAGGCCGCTTACGTCTTCAATCTGTTTTACAATAATATTTGTACTTGTAAGAATTGAGTTTGCATCTTTTGACTGCTCACCAACGGTCTTAGAAATTTCTGCAACAACCTGGCTCTGCTCTTCAATTTCCTTCTGAATCTTGTTGAAGGCATTACTTGTAAGTTCCATATTAGAAGAACCAGATTCCATAGCCTTGGCAATTTCATTGATAAGGTTACTGATATCTTTTGTAGAGTTCTGAGTAGATTCCGAAAGCTTACGGATTTCATCTGCAACGACAGAGAATCCCTTACCTGCATCACCCGCATGAGCCGCCTCAATTGCCGCGTTCATGGCAAGAAGGTTTGTCTGAGAAGCAACTGCCTGAATCACCTTGATTACTTCAATCATGCGCTTAGACATTTCGGTAATTCCATTAATAACCTGCTGGGTTTTTTTAACTTCGGCACTTCCTGAAATAGATTCATTTGTAAGCTGATTAGAAAGAGTCTGTGCCCGTTCAATGAGTAAAGTAATCGACTTAAAGTTATTTACCATTTCAGACATTGAGTTTTCATTCTCTTTTTCAGACTTAAACTGGAAGCCTGTAAAGTCACTTACTTTTGAAGCATCTGAATTAAGCTTTGTAACACCATTATTTACAGAAGCAAGAAGCTCTGCCTGATTTGTAGATTCAAAACTTATTGCCTGGAAGCGCTCTACAATCTGCTTAACATCCTGAGAAGAAGATTCTGTAAGACCCATCAACTCTTCAGCACTTGAGTCTACAGAGTCGGATTCCTGCTTCAATTTCAAAAGTGAAGTACGGAGAGAATTCATCAAAAGGTTCAATTCAGACATGATGATACCAAAGTCATCAAAGGTACCTACATAAATACGGCTCTGTAAATCACCTTCTACACGCAGCTTTTTAATCTGATCAATAGAATTTTTAAAACGATTTCTTAACTGAATGAGAGTGATAAGAATAAGAGGTCCACAGAAAACTACACTCTGAACAATTCCAAAAATTGCCTTGTCTACAAATAAATCCATAGACCAGCCGTGACGAACAGCACTATAACCAGAACAGAATACATGCCATGCAACAGTAAGACTTGCAATAAGAATTGCCTGTCCAAGGTTCATAGAAACCTTACTCTTCTTAAAATCATCAATAGAAACAAGCTTAAGCTTATAAAGCTCGCGTCTGGCAACAGTAACAAAGCATTTTGTAGAATACTGAACAGCTGTAAATCCGTAGAAGAGAATGAGAATCATGATAACTATCAGGTCTGTTGTGTTGTAATTAACTTTGCCGGCCATGGTTTTAATAATAATTGTTGAACCATTACCAACAGGGTAACCGGCCATAAGAGCGGCAGTAGAAAGTATTCTGATTTTTTTAAGGATTTTATCTACACTTTTTTGTTCTTCTGGAGTTATAGCTTCTGTTTCTGCCTTTTTGATTAAGTTTAAAAGAGGCTTCATGATGATATAACTGATGATTGTAATTACCACACAGATACCGGCTGCAGGACCCAGGGAAGCTCCGAGACTACTTACCCAATCTCCCCAGGTAGAACCCTTAATCTGTGTTACCTGGAAAGATGAAAGTAAAGGAACACCAATAACTGTACTGATGCCGAAAAACAACATGTAGATTTGGAACAAATTCATATCTCTTCTCCACAACTTTAACTGTAAAGAAAATTGTAACCCGGAATGTATGAATTTGTCAAAAAAAGATTGTTAATAAAGGGCTGTCATCCTCGGGCGCAACATTGTCATCCTTGACCGAGTTTGCTTCGCAAACATCGCAGGACTTGACCCGAGGATCTATTTTAGAGATTCTTCAATTCCTTATCGTAAGTAATCTTCATCCCAATAAGACTGGCAATCACAGAAGCACCCTCTGCAATGATGAATGACCACCAGATATTGTTTACATCACCAGTAAGAGAAAGAAGATAAGCTGCAGGAAGCAGAACAATCACCTGACGAACGAAAGAAACAATCATACTCATCAAACCCTTTCCGAGCGCCTGGAAAACAGAAATCAAAGTGATACAAACAGCCGCAACCGGGAAGTGGATTGCTATGCGGCGAAGGGCTGGCACTCCAATTGCGTACATTTCCTCGCTGGCATTAAACATAGCAAGCAGCTGGCGAGGGAAAAGCTCAAAAATCAAAAGACCGGCAACCATAATCATAACTGCGGCAATGGCGCAAAGCTTGATAGAACGCATGATTCTGTCTTTGCGCTTAGCACCGTAATTGTAGGCAACAATTGGAACAATACCATTGTTAAGACCGAATACAGGCATAAAGATAAAGCTCTGCAGCTTAAAGTAAACTCCGTAAACCGCAACGGCAGTCATTGTAAAGGCACCGAGAATCAGGTTGATGAGGTAAGTCAAAACCGAACCGATGGAACCCAAAAGAATCGAAGGCACACCAACCTTGTAGATGTTTCCGATTGTCTGAAGGTGAGGACGGAAGCCCTTGAACTTAAATTTGATTTCCTTATTTTTTGTAAGATTCAAAGAAAGAGAAATCACAAATCCAACAATCTGACCAAAAACTGTTGCCCATGCAGCTCCGGCAATTCCCAATTTCGGGAAGCCAAGGAGTCCGAAAATCAAGAGAGGGTCAAAAATTATATTTGTGATTGCACCAGCCAGCTGAGAAATCATAGAAAGAACAGTGCGACCTGTAGACTGCAGAAGACGCTCAAAAAGAATTGCACCGTAAAGACCAAAGCAAACAATCATACATATAGAAAGATATTGTACACCGTATTCAATAATTTCAGGATTGTTAGTCTGACTTTCAAAATACCAGCGTGGCAGGAAAAGTCCAAGAACCGCAAATACAATCATAGTTATTGTATAAAGGAAGATACCGTTGAGGGCGCTGTCTGTAACACCCTTTTCGTTCTGTTCACCAAGACGGCGTGAAAGAAGAGCATTCACACCAACACCAGTACCAACCGAAGTAGAAATCATAAGATTCTGAATAGGGAATGCAAGAGAAACTGCAGTAAGTGCATTTTCCGAAATCTGTGCAACAAAGATGCTGTCTACAATGTTGTAGAGTGCCTGAACCAGCATCGAAATCATCATTGGCAGCGAAATCTGAACCAAAAGCTTGCCAACGGGCATTATGCCCATTTTGTTTTCTGTATTATCCATAATGCGACTATTTAACTGAATATATAAATAAATGTAAAGATATAGTAAAATATAGTACCAAATAGGAGAAAAAAAATGACAATTAAAAAACTTGAAGGAAAAGAACGCTTTGAAGCCCATAAGCTTTTTGTATATTGCTTTCACCAGAGGGTTGATAATATTGAAAATGAACGCCAGAAACAGGAAGCAGAAAGCCAGGAAGACTGGGGTGCTTTTGATGATGATGGCAAGCTGATGGCCCGCATAATAAATAACCATTATGATTTTAACCTGGATGGAAAAGCTGTAAAAGCAGGCGGAATTGGCGGCGTTGCAACTTACCCTGAATACAGAGAGACCGGTGCAATTCGAGAGATTTTTAAGGCCCTGCTTTTAGAGGCTTATAAAAATGGAGAGGTGCTTTCTGCCCTTTATCCTTTTAATCATAAGTTTTACAGAAAGTTTGGTTATGAGGTTGTGCCTTTTAGAAATGAATATAAAATGCATCCTAATGTTCTCAAAGACTACCATTCGTTAGCCACAGAAGAAAAGTGCGAGGTTCGCAGATGGCAGGCTGAAGATGATGTTAAAGATTTTCTGACTGTTTACAATCAGTTTGCCCCGAGCTTTAATTTATCTGCTCTTCGAACAGAAGAAATGATGAAGGAGCATTTGCAATTTGAAAAGGAATACATTGACCGCAAATTCTCCTATATCTTTACGCTTGGCGATCAGCCGGTGGCCTACCTTATTTTCAAAGATGAGTTTAATCCACAAGCAGCAGTTTTCAAGGTTGAAGAATGTGCCTGGACCTGTCGTGCCGGCTTTAATTCTATTTTGAATTTCCTTTCACGCTTTTCTGCTGATTATGGTTCTATTGTGCTGCCCCTTCCAAAAGGCTTAGACCTGCTCAAAATTATACATGCGCCTAATGCCTATGAAATAGAAAAGCATGCCTGCCAGCATTTCATGGTCAGGGTAATGAATGTTTTGAAGCTTTTTGAAGTTATCCGGAAACCAGCTGATTGCGATTTTACAATTAAAGTAGAAGATGATTTAATAGAAGAAAATAATCTGACTCTTAGAGTAATGGCGGATAAGGTTGAAGTGCTGGTGGGCATGGATGCAGGGGCTGGCGCCGGACTAACTAACGTTAGTAAGCCTGATATAGAACTTGATATCCGCGCTCTGAGCCAGCTTGCAGTTGGTTGTACAAATCTGGATGAAGCTGCCTTAAGGTCTGATGTAAAAATCAACAGCAATGAAGAGATGCTTCGACGAGTGTTTATAGAAAAACCAATTTTAATAACAGAAAGCTTCTAAAACTAAGAAGAGCTTTAAGGAATATTATGAGAATTATACTTGTTAGACACGGCAACCCGAATTACGAAAAAGACTGCCTTACAGCACTTGGCCACAAGCAGGCCGCAGCAGCAGCCCAACGCCTCTTGAGCGAAGGGATAGATGAAATTTTTTCTTCTCCTCAGGGAAGGGCGATGGAAACCGCCGAGTATTTTTCAAAAGCCTCAGGCATAAAAGACATCCGCATTCTGGATTTTATCCGCGAGATTCGTTACGGCCGCGAAGGAGAACTTTACGACGACAAATGGCATCCCTGGAAAGGCGCCGACGATTTGATGCTTGCCGGCCAGAACCTGCAAAGTGAAAGTTGGCGTGAATATCCGGTTTACAAAGGAAACTTCGGCACAATCGACGCAGACAAAATTGGCGAAGAAACAGACAAGTGGCTGGCAGACTTAGGCTATGTGCGCGAAGGCCTCTATTACCGAAACAAGCGGTCAGACGACCAGCAGAAAACTCTAGCTATCTTCTGCCACGGTGGAGCCTCATCCGCCTTTCTCGCCCGCACCCTGAACCAGACCTTCCCCTACATGTGCGCCCTTTGCCATTTTTCCCACACCGGCATAAGCGTCCTCCGCTTCGACAAAACCCCCGGTAGCCTCGCAATGCCAGTGCTTGAACTTTTGAATGACGACCGGCATTTGAGGAATGTGAAATAATTTCCACAAGAAATACAAGAATTACAAGGAGGGGGAGCAATCCCCAGCCCCCGTAACGCCCCTGACCGCGTTATTTTGCCTCAAACGCATAAAATTTGATCTAAAATGCATATAAAATAACATTAATCATTAAATTATATGCACAAAAAACTCATAAACACCCTTCTCAATTAAAAAACACGGATAAAACCAGCTCCTTTAACCCATTTTATCCGTAAAATTCATAAAACCATTGTTTCTAACTCGCATTATCTCGCTGCAAATCCCAGAATTTCCAAGAGTCGTGCATATAAAATCAATTTTTTATTGATTTTATATGCATTTTTTTGAAAATTTCGATCTTAAAACAAGAAAATCAAACTTGAAGTCAAAATTTTTGACCTCAAGTTAGGTTGCAAAAAAAATCCCGCGCAACACTAAGTGTCACGCGGGACGGTATATGTAATCACCCCGGAGCTAAGCTTCTACGGGATGGAAGTTCAAGCCGACTGGCGCAGGGCCGGACGGCGAGAAGCCTTATTTATTTGCTCAAGATGTCATTCCCAGGCTTGACCGGGGAATCTTTACATCACTGAACAGTATAGATTGTCGGGTCAAGCCCGACAATGACAATTTATGTTACACATACAATGGAGCAACCTGATTCAGAACCTTGTTATATTCAGCATATGCCTTATCATAAGCGGCAACGTTTGCAGGAATTGGCTCGGCGCTCTTTGATTCGTCGAGTTTGATGTGCTCTGCGCAGAGTTCAGCGATGTCGCACTTGCCGTTCATGTTCTTGAGGCACCAGAGAGCCTGAACTGCACCACCGAGGGCAGCTGCTTCATCCAATGCTGGAACACGGATTGGAAGGTTCATTACATCTGCTGCAATCTGGCGCCAGAGAGGAGACTTTGAACCACCACCAATAAGGCGGATTTCCTTTGGCTGGAAGCCGAGTTTGCGGAATGCATCCAATCCACCTCGCATTGCAAATACTGCCGACTCGAGGCTGGCACGAGCAATGTTTGCACGGTTAGTATTAGCTGATGTCAAACCTGTAATGCTTGCGCGTCCGTTTGGAAGGTTTGGAGTTCGCTCACCATTGAAGAATGGCATAACAAGAACACCTTCAGATCCGCAAGGAGCCTTAGAAGCTTCGCCATCAAGATCTTTTACTTCAAGATTAAAGAGGCCGCGTACAAACTCTGTTGCAACTGTACAGTTCATCGTACAAAGAAGTGGGAGCCATCCACCTGTTGAAGAACAGAAGCCAGAAAGTCCGTTTGCAGGATCTGCGATTGGCTTGTCTGAGTAACCGTAAAGAGTACCAGAAGTTCCCATAGACATTGTAAGGAAGCCGTCTGCTACAGTACCTGTTCCAACAGCACCCATCATGTTGTCTCCACCACCAGCAGAAACAGGGATTCCTTCAGGAATTCCATAAGCGGCAGCAGCTGCTGCATTTACCTTTCCGGCTGGAGCGCTTGGTTCAATAAGGTTTGGAAGGAGTCCAAGCAATTTTGGATCAATAATATCACAAATCTTTTTAGACCAGCAGCGGTTTGCAGAATCGAACAAGGCAGTACCAGAAGCATCACCATATTCCATTACATATTCGCCGGTCAACTTCCAGTTGAGATAGTCGTGTGGAAGCATAATATATTTGAGAGCAGCAAAAGCCTCTGGTTTGTTGTTCTTGAGCCAGAGAATTTTTGGAGCAGTAAAACCTGGAAGCATAAGGTTTCCAAGAAGTTTTACAACCTTTTTATCGCCGCCTGCTTTCTTAGTAATGTAAGCACACTGTTCTGTAGTTGCAGTATCGCACCAGAGTTTAATATTGTACAAAGCCTTGCCGTCCTTATCGAGCGGAACAAAACCATGCTGCTGACCAGAAACACCAATTGCTTCAATAGTCTTCTTGTTTTCTGCAGAAAGCTTTCCAAAACAAACTTCAAGTCCCTTATCGAACCATTCAGCCTTCTGCTCGCGTGTTCCGTCTGCCTCAGAAATCAATTCCATAGGGCAGCTTGCTTTTTCGATAATCTCTTTCTTCTCGTAGTCGTAAATTACAACCTTCATACTCTGTGTACCAAGGTCAATTCCTGCAACAGTTTTCAATTTTATACTCCTTTTCTTTGGTTTCTAACCTATTAATATTATAACAATATCATTCTACTCTTTCTACGGCAACCGGTTGCTTTTTATCCAGCTTTCTGAACATATGAATAAGATACGGAATAGCGGTAATTGCACTAAAAATATCTGCAACCAGCTGGGTAATTTCTACACCAAAAAGTCCGAAAACTCTTGGAAGAATCAAAACAGCCGGAATAAAATATACTCCGTTACGGTTCATTGAAAGGAAGGTTGCAGCCTTAATGTGCCTTGTAGACTGCATCAGCATATTTGTTCCAACAATCAAAGGAAGGAATGGAATAAAAGAAATCTGCCAGCGCAAGGCAACAACGCCCACTGCAACTGCAGCTTCGTCTTTTATAAAGCCCTGCATAATCTGATTGGCAAAAATGAAAATCACAATTCCAAAAGAAGTCATTATGATAACGCCGGTTTTAAGCATAAAAAAGTAAGCCTGCTTTACGCGGTCGTAGCGTTTTGCACCATAGTTGTAACCGCTTACAGGACTAAAGCCCTGACCAATACCAATCATCAAAGAACCAACAAACCAGACAATCTTTCCGCAGATTGCCATTGCCGCAACTGCCGCATCTCCATATTTAATGGCAGCAGTATTCAGCAGAATTGTCGCAAGACTTGAAAGTCCCTGGCGGGCAAGAGAAGGAAGTCCTGTTGTAACTGTCTTTCCAAGAATCTGGCCTGTAGGCTTGTAATATTTTATGTTCATGCGGCAGACAGCTTTACCGCGCAAAAACCAGCTGAGTAAAATTAAGAATGAAATGCTCTGGCTTACAAGAGTTGCAATAGCCGCCCCGCTGATTCCAAGACCCAGACCATAAATAAAAAGAGGATCCAGAGCAATATTAATCAGCCCACCACTGGTCAGGGCAATCATAGAAAAGAAGGCCTTTCCCTCAGAGCGCAGAACGTTGTTCAAAACAAAGGAAGCACACATAATCGGAGCCCCCCAGAAGATATAACGGGCATAGTCACGTGCATAAGGAAGAATAGTTTCCGAAGCACCAACCAGACTTAAAAACTGATTTGCAAAAATATTTCCTAAAATAGTAATCAGAGCACCAATAGCAATCGCGGTAAAAAAAGCCGTAGACGCAATCTGATTTGCTTCATCATTCCGCTTTTGCCCAAGTCTTACAGAAACAAGACTTCCACCACCCATACCAAGGGTAAATCCGCAGGCCTGAATAATCGACATAACCGGAAATACAATTCCAACTGCTGCACTTGCCTGTGTATTTATGTGTGATACAAAAAAGGTATCTGCCATATTGTATATGGAAGTTACCAGCATAGAAATTACTGTAGGAATTGCCAGCCCCGTAATCAAACGGGAAACCGGCGTATTTACCATTTTGTTATACTGCTCTTCTGCAGTAATATTTTGAGGCTTCAAATTATTCTCCCAGCCCGGCAGCAGTTAGCGCGGACAATCCTGATAGAAAATATTTTACAACTTTTTGTTCCTTTTGACGAATTTTTTAACGATGCGCTGCATTTCTGCGTTGCATGTTCAGCTCGCCCCGGCTTACTCTACGTATTCTCCAACAATGCTCAAAACCGGGTCCAGATAGGTTGGACCAAAAAGGTTCAGGTGATTCAAAAGCTGATATAGATTATAAAGGTCCCGCCTCTCTTCGTAACCGGGCTGCAGTGGAAAGGCTTCTTTGTAAACGTCGTAAAAACTTTGCGGGAATCCGCCGAAAAGCTCTGTCATAGCAAGGTCTGCTTCGCGGTGACCGACATAGCAGGCAGGATCAATCAGCATGGCTTTACCGTCACTGCCACACATAACGTTTCCGCTCCAGAGGTCGCCGTGCAAAAGGGAAGGCTGCTCGGGCTCAATCAAAAAGCGGTCCAGGTTATCGAGCAGCTTTGTGATTTTTTCCCGGTCGGCCGGGGTAAAATATGAATCTGCCGCTTTAAACTGAGGGACAAGGCGCTGATCCCGGAAGAAGGAAATCCAGCTGATGGCCGGTGTATTCTGCTGGGGTCTGGCTCCTATAAAATTGTCCTGAGAAAAACCAAACTCTTTTCCGGCATCTGCCTTGTGCATGGCTGCCAGTTCCTGAGCAAAAGTTTCCCAGTAGGCTGAGATTTTTCCGCTGCTTTTTATGAATTCCAGCAAAAGAAAGCTGTAGCCCACATCCTCCCCGTCGTCTGTTCCCGTGCAGATGATTTTTGGGGTGGAAATTGCCTTTGTTGATGCAATTGCAGAAAGGCCCGCCGCTTCGGCAGTGAAAAAGGCCGCGTTGCTTTTGGCGTTTGCTTTCATGAAGATTTTATCACCTGTATTAAGTGTAAGTCCGTAGGCTTTATTTATGTCACCGCCGCTAAGTCGGTCTGTTTCAGTGATTGCAACTGAGTTACCAAAAATGTCTACAAGGGCTCCGGCAAGGGAATTATAGTTAGGAATTGTGTTCATATTTTATAGTATAAAAGAATTGTTTTAATATGTCAGTCACTGCGGGGGCGTTACGGGGGTAGAACCCCCGTTAGAAGGGGTAGGCCGCAACGAAGTGCGGCCGAGGGGAAGGCCTTCCCCCTTATTGACCAACCTTTTATAAATCTTTAATATCTACAGTATGACTAAACAGGCTGATATTCTTAGTGAATTTTTAGACTCCAAGACGATAGATTCCCTTTCTAATTTCTTGAATAAGGAAAAGGGTTATGAATCGTCTGCTGATGCGATTGCCATTGCGTTTGGTTCTGGAAAGGGTTTTGCAAAAATGAAGGAAGATGCGGCTGAAAAGCTCGTTTCAAGCTTCAAAAACAATCTGACTCTTTTGATTCAAAAGACTTGGGTTGAAAAATCAGACATTGCTTTGAAGGACCAGCTCCTTTACCAGCTCGATGTATTCCTTAGCAACAAATCATGGAAAGATAATTACGTTCTCTTTTTGCAGCTGATTAATCAGGCAGTATTCCTTATGTTCGGTCAGAAGCCGGACACTCCTGATTTTGCAGAATATACTCTCCGCATTGATCCTGAATTCGGAATTTTCTGGTGGTACATTTCAAACCTTCCTCCCAAAACTGAATGGTCAGAAGAAAAATGCCGGTTAGCTATGCTGCTCGGAATGTATTTCCTTGCAAACTACTAAAATTGACTAAGCAGACCGGAGCGAAAAGTTCCGGTCTTTTTTTTTCCAAAAAGGAGACGCCTTATGGACATTAAAAAAATTACAGATTCCCTGCGTTCTGCCAGCCAGAAACTTGCTTTGCAGAATGCCAGCGAGAAAAACCTTGCCCTTGCGGCAGTTGCTGATGCCCTGGACAAAAACCGCGCTTCCATTATTTCAGCTAACAAAGCTGATATTGATGCGGCCCGCGCTGCTGGAATGAGCGAGTCTATTATTGACCGCCTTTTGCTTAACGACAAAAGAATCGACGGAATTATCGAAAGCCTCCGTCTTGTAATTGGCCAGACAGACCCCGTTGGCGAAGAAGTTGCCGGCTGGAAAACTCCTAATGGAATGACAATCCGCCAGGTTCGTGTACCTCTTGGAGTAGTTGCAATTATTTATGAAAACCGCCCTAACGTAACTGTAGACGCCTTTAGTCTTGCTTACAAAAGCGGAAACGCAATTTTATTGCGCGGTTCTTCATCATCTTATAAATCAAATGTGGAAATTGTACGAGTTATCCGCGAGGCCCTTGCCGGCGTGCCTGGTGGTGTGCCTGAAGCAATTGAACTTGTTGAAGTAAAAGAGCACGATCACAGCGACGTAGATCAGATTCTCAATGCAGTTGGAATGATTGATGTCTGCCTGCCACGCGGCGGTAAAAAACTGATTCAGAATGTTGTACAGAACGCAAGAGTTCCTGTTATTGAAACCGGTAGCGGTGTCTGCCATCTTTATGTTGATGAGTTTGCAAACCTTGAGATGGCCTGCAAAATTGCAGAAAACGCAAAAATCCAGCGCCCTTCAGTTTGCAATGCGATTGAATGTATCGTAGTTCACAGCAAAGTTGCTGCAGACTTTCTGCCAAAACTGGAAGCAAAGTTCGCAGGCCGCGTAAAGCTCCACGCAGATGAAAGAGCTATCAAGTATTTGAAAGACGCCATCCCGGCAACAGAAGCAGACTTCGGCAACGAATATCTTGATTACGAATGCTGCATCAAGGTTGTAGATTCAATTGAAGAAGCAATCAGCTACATCAATTCTCACAACACAAAGCACAGCGAAAGCATTATTTCTGAGAGCCGGGCAAATACAAGACTCTTCCAGTCTATGATTGACGCCAGCTGCGTTTACGTAAATGCCAGCACCCGTTTTACAGACGGCGGCGAATTTGGCTTTGGAGCTGAGCTCGGAATCTCTACCCAGAAGCTGCACGCTCGTGGACCTATGGGAATCAAGGTTTTGACAACTACTAAATATCTGATAGATGGAGAGGGACAGGTAAGATAATGGGAAACATAAACGAAAGCTTAAAAAAAGCTAGAAAAATAGTAATTAAAATCGGTTCAAACACACTTGCCAAGGCCGATGGAACTCAGAACACCCAATTTATGGAAGAGTTTGCCGCTCAGTGTGCAGACCTAATTAAACAGGGAAAGCAGATTATTCTGGTTTCTTCCGGAGCACAGGTTGCTGGCGTTTCTACAACAAAGGAATGGGCCCGCAAAAAGGATGTTCACTACCGCCAGGCCCTTTGTGCAATCGGCCAGGTTGAGCTTATGCACCAGTGGCGTAAGGCTTTCCAGAAGCAGGACCTCCACATAGGCCAGCTGCTTCTCACAAAGGATGATTTTAAGAACGAGCACCGCTCTCTCAACATCCGCAACACACTCTTTACACTTGTAGACGAAGGTGTTGTACCCATCATCAATGAAAACGACAGCGTAAGCTTCGACGAAATCAAAATCGGCGATAACGACAACCTGAGCGCCCTTACAGCAATTCTCTGGTCTGCAGATCTTTTGATTCTTTTCAGCGACATCGATGGAGTTTACTCAGATAATCCGAAAACAAATCCGGATGCCAAACTGATTGAAACAGTGGAATCTATTCCGGAACTCAGAAAATCAATTAAGATTGGTGATACAAATGCTTTTGGCACCGGCGGCATGGAGACAAAAATCCAGGCAGCAGAAAAAGTAACTGAATACGGTATTGAAATGCTGCTGGCTAACGGCGGAAAGACACTCTCTCTTGCGGCTCTTTTCGAAGATGACGCAAAAGCAACTTTATTTACAGTAAAATAAAAAAGGAGGCAGAATAAATGAAAATCGGATGTATTGGAACTGGTGCAATGGGCGGTGCAATTATGCGCGCTGTCTGCAAAAAATATGATGTAAGCCAGATTAAAGTAACAGACAAGAATACAGAAATGGGCAAGGCTTTTGCCGCTGAAACAGGCGCTACTTTTGTTGAGAACAACACTGATGTGCTCGGTTGCGACTATGTTTTCCTTGCTGTAAAACCGCAGTTCCTTGGTGATGTTTTTGCTGAAATTGCCGGAAAGATTTCTAACAAGACTGTTGTGATTTCTATGGCAGCCGGTGTAAAAATTGAAAAACTTGAAAGCTGGGCACCTAAGGCTCGCTTTATCCGCATGATGCCAAATGTTTGTGCTCAGATTGGCGAGGCAATGACTGCCATTACTTATAAGGAAAATATTTCTGAAGCTGAGGCAAAGACTGCCATTGAGATTTTGAGCAGCGCCGGCAAGGTTGAAGTTGTTCCTGAAAAGCTGATGGATTGTGTAACTGCAGTTAGCGGTTCGGGTCCTGCTTTTGTATTTATGTTTATTGAAGCACTTGCTGATGCGGCTGTTCGCTGCGGAATGCCACGCGCTCAGGCTTATACTTATGCTGCTCAGACTGTTTACGGTTCTGCCGGAATGGTTCTGGAAAGCGGAAAGCATCCTGCAGTTTTGAAGGATATGGTTTGTTCACCTGCAGGTACAACAATTGAAGGTGTTGCAACCCTCGAAAAGAACAACTTCCGTAATGCAGTGATTGAAGCAGTTACTGCTGCGTGTGACCGTTCAATTGCTTTAGGAAAGTAACTTCTTCGGTTCGCCTGTCAGCAGAATGCGAAGATTCAGCTTTACATAAGCACAGATTTCCCTCACGTAATTGTGAGGAATATAAATTAAAGGGCATGCCGCTGGTATGCCTTTTATATTTTTAAATCCCATTCTTCTTGCAAGCCGCTCACTTCTTCTTAAATGAAAACGGCTTGTAACAACCACAGTAGGAGCTGCAAGAATTTCCTGTACTCCAACACCTCTATAGTCTGCAAGCATTTTACAACTGAACTGAAAATTCTGAATAGTATCCAGAGCCTGATCTTCTACCAGAATACGTTCTGCAGCAACTCCCCTTTTTACCAGCTGATTTTTAAGCTCCGGTGCTTCAGGATATGGCAGCCATTTTAAGGTGCCGCCAGTCACTACACAAATTGCATCCGGATTTGCATTAAGATATTCCGCAGTTTTTTCTACACGGGTAATTACAGAATCCGGTAATCTGCCGTCCTTATCAATACCGCCGCCAAGGAGTATTACATTCTCCGCAGAATCATTTATTGAAGCCACAGCAGGATTAAGAATCAAAATAAGATTTATAAGAGAAATAATCAGGCCTATTCCAAACAAACTTATAAAAGTAATTTTTATCCAGCGCTTCCAGATACTCCAGAAGGAATGGCCTGTTTTAATTCTGTAAATACCAAGGAAAATCAGATAGGCACCAAGGGCCAGCCAGATATGAGTAAAAGAAAAAACAATATCCAGGAAGGTTCCCGGGTTTATAAGAATGATTACTGCATCATAAGCAATTGAGAGAATTCCTAGAATTATCAAAATAATGTTCATATAAAATCCTTTTTAGATTACCGGGTCAAGCCCGAGAATAACACTTATGTCTTCAACGATGACATATATTATTTATTCTTTTTCTGCCACACGAAAATCCCAATTGTGCTTAGGATATCTACCTTTCATTTCCTTACAGATTTCTACCCAGGCACCTGTCCAGAAATTTTCCAGATCTTCTGTTACCTGAAGAGGACGGCTGGCAGGAGAAAGCAGACGCAGTAAAATTTTTTTGCCGCAAATCTGAGGTGTCGTAAAACAGCCGAAAATCCGCTGGATTATGATTTCTATAACCGGTTTTATTTCTGCCTGTTTTTCGTATTTTACTTTACAGCGGCGGCCGTTTTCAAGCGTGATAATTTCCGGAGCCTGCCTGTCTACTTCCGCACCTTCAAGATACCAGTACAAAGCATCGTATACAGTGGAAGCATTAAGACTTGTTTTTCCAGCCAGGAATGGAAGCAGCCATTCTTCTGCATTCTCTTTAAGACGATTTCTAAGGTCAGAATGACTGCCCTTTTGCTGTTCAATAAAGTCTGCTCTCATTAAAAAGCTTTCTATGCGGGCATCTTTTGGAAGACATTCCAGGCCTTTTTCTTCAATCTCAGTAACCCAGGCTTTAGCATAATCTTCTTCGTTTACAGGAATTTTTTTAGAAGAAAGTACTATTTCACCAAAACATTTCTCTTCAATTTTCTGCAAAGTCCCTTGAGTAAATGAGCAAATCTGGCGGATTCTGCAATGTTTTTCAAGAAAAACTGTGATTTTTCCCTCATCAAGCTCGACTAAATCAAAAATTACTGCTTCCTTGTCTCCTGCAGTAACATCCGGCGCACAAAGCCAGAGAGGAGCTTTTTTGTTATAGAGGAGAGCCTGTCTGCCGCCGGCAAACTTATATTCTGCAGGCTCCACACCAGGTTCACTGCTTCTCTTTGCAAGCCTGTCAGGATATCCGCTCAAAATTAAAAATTCCGCTCCCTCTTCTTCTACCCCTTTTTCATATCCGCAAGCCTTAAGCCGCCTTTCCAGATCCGAAATAAATCGTCTTTGAAAATCCTTAGAAGAGCGTGCATAAGAACTGAACTTTATCAAAAGCTCCTGTCCTTCCTGGCTCAAGTGCCCCGCTGATTTATCAAAAGCTTCCAGCGCAATTCCTGCAAGCCGAGGGCCAAGGCCTAAGCTCAGGGCCGCCTTTCCTTTCTCAGTAATCCGTCCATCCGCCTTAATCATTCCAAGGCTTTCCAGCAGCCTTCCGCTTTCCTTCCAGCCAGCCTTAGAAGGACTATCCAGCCAGTCAATTCCTTCCAGCGAATAAACGCCCCTCTCGCTGCACTCAAGCACGAGTGGAAGCAAATCCGCCCTCAAAATCTCTGGCGGAAAATCCTTTATTCTTGGATCATGCTTATCCCAAAGACGGATGCAGCGGCCCTGACAAATACGACCGGCACGACCCTTTCTCTGTTCTGCAGAAAATTCACTTTCCCTTTCTGTCGTAAGCTTTTCCATACCGGTATTTATATCAAGGCGGTTCACACGCGCAAGTCCGCTGTCTATTACAGTCGTAACACCAGGCACAGTCAGAGAAGTTTCAGCTATTGCAGAAGATAAAATCACCCGCCGCTTTATCTGTTTAGGAGCAATTACATATTTTTGTTCTTCAAGTGATATGCTGGAATGTAAAATCAAAAGTTCAGTTTCTGAATCCTGATTAAAGAAACCGCTTTCCATGAGCGCCTCTTGGGCCTTTCTTATATCTGCGATTCCCGGAAGAAATACCAGAATGTTTCCCTTATCAGCCTGTCTCAAACAGCCCAGAACAGTATTTACAACATTCTTTTCAGGTTCATATTCAACCTTAACTTCAAACTGTCTGCCTGGCACTTTGAAGACCGGGACAGACTCACCCAAATAATTCTGCAGCTTTTTAGTATCAATCGTTGCAGACATTATCACAACAAAAAGGTCATCCCGCAGCTGCATGGCTTCCTTCAAAAATGCAAGGGCTAAATCAGTATTTACCGAGCGTTCATGAAACTCATCCAGAACAACTACATTGTAATCTTCCAGGGCAGGGTCACTTTGCAGCTGTCGAACCAGAATTGCTTCTGTAACAAGCTCAAGCCGGGTATCCTTTGTTATTTTGCTTTCAAGATGGATTTTATAGCCCACTGGATTCCCAGGGACCTCTGTGTTCACTGAGTTCACCAGATCTTCTGCGGCTTCAGCGTCTCCCGTACCTTCACTTCCGCACAATTCCGCAAGTCTGCTTGCAACACCAAGTACTGCAATACGCCTTGGCTCTGTCATAATAATCTTTCCCTTGAAATGCTCAAGAAAAGCAAGGGGTAGTACAGTAGACTTTCCTGCTGCAGTTTCTGCAGTTAAAATCAAAAATCGCGAAGGAGAATTTTCCAGTATCTCACAAATTTCATCGAGATAGGGAGTAACTGGAAATTGAGACAAATCTTTTCTTTGAGACAGGGCTTCAGACATTTTATCCGGACTTTATACTTTAATTTTTTACTTTTTCAGCACAATG
Source organism: Treponema sp. (assembly GCA_004554075.1). Classification (GTDB taxonomy): domain Bacteria; phylum Spirochaetota; class Spirochaetia; order Treponematales; family Treponemataceae; genus Treponema_D. The sequence goes on along the minus strand of SFOB01000003.1, from coordinate 122,713 downwards.
ATAGTAAGGTCATCATTCTGCTCACGTTTTCCACAGAAGGAATAAATAGAGTTTGCAATAAAACTAACCTGTTCTGCAGCAGCTTTTCCAATATTTAATTTTACTGCCTCAAGCAGGCGCTCTTTTCCAAAATATTCATCTTTCTCGTTTTTAATATCAACAACACCATCAGAAAAAAGAATCAGTTCATCGCCGTCTTGAAAATCATAAAACATTGATTCGTAATAAACCGGGAAACCTGCAATTCCAATAACACCAACAGATTTTTTTCCCAGTTCAACGTACTTACATTCACCAGTCTCTTTCTTGTATATAATTGGAGCCGGGTGACCTGCATCCACAAGTTCTATTTGTTCTTCATAAAGGCGTACAAGAACTCCAGTAAGATAATTTTGAATCTCACCTTTTTCTGCAATTACACGGTCATTTATTTTATTTACAATTTCCCAAAGCTCAGATTCTTTTTCGTTATAGAATTCCTGATGGATGATATTTTTAACAAGCATTGTTACAAGACCGGAAGATATTCCATGACCTGAAACATCAAAAACTCCAAGACCATCAAGCTTTTCCCCAGTCTTGTAAAAGTCGTAAAGGTCTCCGGAAACTCCAACCATAGGACGGCTGAAATAGGCTACCTCGTATTTTTTAATATCATCAATTTCCTGGCGGAAAAAATTCTGCTGAATTACTGCCGCCATTTTTATTTCATTTTCCAGGGTATCGCTGTGGGTTTTTAAATACGATTCAATCTTGTCTACGACGTGTGTATAAATCAAAACAACAAATATAATTATAAAAACTGTAATTGAAATGTTCATACATCTGACAATGTATAAAAGGCTTTGTTCTACATCTGAACGCGCTTCAATATTTCTGCAGGAATAGAAAATATAGATAATTGAACTTATGATTGTAATTGGTAAAGCATATCTTTTTTTGTTCTCAAAAATAATAAATGGCAAAAGACCCAATAGAATAATAATCGAATGGAAACTGGTATATGAACCAAGAAAATACTCTGCCATTAACTGATGTGTTATAATTTCAAAAAATGACACCAGATAAACAGCAATATATGATTTAAGTCTTGGAATAAGAATTGAAATTGTAAGAAATACACTAATGCTTACAAAATTATAATAAAACATTGGTGTTATATTAATAAACTTAAAAAAAATACAGATTGCAATGTGATATAAAAGTGAACATATAGAAACAAATAATGCAACAAGCTTTGCCCGTTGATATGAGGAAGGAAGACCATGTAGATTGTATTTCAATTTCTGTTTCCAGTCCATTCTTATATTATATATTGTTGTCTCTTAACTGTCATCTTTTTTTATGTTAAAATAAATTCGTATAAAAAAATTAATTCAGGAGTATCGTTTATGGAAACTCAAACAAAACAGCGCAACTCGTTTACAGGTTCAATCGGGTTCGTTCTCGCTGCAGCTGGTAGTGCCGTAGGTCTTGGTAATATCTGGCGCTTCCCTTACCTGGCAGCAAAAGACGGTGGTGGTTTATTTCTCGTAGTATACCTCGCACTTGCACTTACATTCGGTTTTGCTCTTCTTATTACAGAAGTTGCAATTGGTAGAAAGACTCAGGAAAGTCCTCTTACTGCTTATTCAAAAATCAATAAGAAGTGGGGCTTCCTCGGAATCTTCTCTTTCGTTGTTCCTTTCATCATCTATCCTTACTATTGTGTAATTGGTGGATGGGTAATGAAGTACATGTTCAGCTACCTTGCCTTCCAGGGTCAGGTTGCAGTTGCAGACGGATTCTTCACAGGCTTTATCACATCACAGTGGCAGCCTATTTTCTATACAGTTCTTTTCGCAATCCTTTGTTTCATTATTGTTTACAAGGGAGTTGAGCACGGAATTGAAAAGTATTCAAAAATCCTTATGCCTATTCTTGTAGTAATTGTAATCTTCATTGCAATTTACTCTCTCTTCATCAGCCACACAAACGAAGAAGGAATTACACGTACTGGTCTTCAGGGAGCAGCAGTTTACTTTATCCCTAACTTCGAAGGTCTTACTGTAAGAGGCTTCCTCACAGTTTGTCTCGATGCAATGGGTCAGCTCTTCTACTCTCTCTCAATTGCTATGGGTATTATGATTGCTTACGGTTCATACATGAAGAAGGATGTAAACCTTGGTAAGTCTGTAAACCAGATCGAAATCTTCGATACAGGTATTGCTCTCCTCGCTGGTATGATGATTATTCCTGCTGTATTCGCTTTCAGTGGAAAAGAAGGAATGTCTGCAGGTCCTGGACTTATGTTCATCACTCTTCCAAAAGTATTCAATTCTCTTGGTAAGTTTGGTGACTTCATTGGTCTTATCTTCTTCGTAATGGTATTGTTCGCAGCCCTTACTTCTGCAGTTTCAATCCTCGAAGCAATTACATCTTCTATGATGGACAAGTTCAAGTGGAGCCGCAAAAAGTCAACTCTTATTATGGCTGCATGTACATTTGTTGTTTCAATTATCGTTTGTCTCGGATACAACGTATTCTACTTCGACCTCAAGCTTCCTAACGGCAGTGTTGGTCAGATCCTCGACATCCTCGACTATGCAAGTAACAACGTTCTTATGCCTGTTGTTGGTCTTCTTACCTGTATCCTTATCGGTTGGATTGCTAAGCCAAAAACAACAATCGATGAAATTACCCTCAATGGTGAAAAGTTCGGTCGTAAGACACTTTACGTTGTAATGATTAAATTCGTTGCTCCAATTCTTCTTTTCATCATCCTTTTGAAAGGAATCGGTATTATTTAATCTTATATTGCAGGAGGGGGAAGTCTCCCCCTCGCTCCAAAGAAAAAGGCTGCAGTGGTTTCAACCACCGCAGCCTTTTTCTTTTACGCTACCCCTACTGCGGGGGACACCCCCGCAACTCCCCCGGGTTTATTTCTCGGGTTTCAAATAAGCCTTCAGAACTACATTAGTGTTCAGATACTTATTTGCTGCTTCTACAAGTGCTTCTTTTGTAATCCACTCTGCAACTTTTCCTGTATCTTTAGTAAACCATGTCGGTTCGTACTCAAACAGAACTTCTGCTGTAAAGCGGTTAATCCACCAGTAATTATTTCTCATATTAGTTTCAATTGTACGAATGTAAGTTTCCTTTAATTTTTCAATAAGATCATCAGAAATATTTCCTTTCTGAATTTCTTTAATTGTATCAATTACAGTTTCATAAAGTTCATCCTGACGTGCCGGCTCACATCCAAATTCAATTGAAACTCTATAATAACGCTCTGGCCAGCCATCAATATATCCGTTTGTTGCAACTCCATAAGAGCCACTTTTATCTTCACGAATAACTTCACGTAAACGAATATTTAAAAGAGAAGCAAGCTGATGAATAATTTCATTTTCCCTGAATTTTACATCAAGATCATCACATACAGGAAGTGAATCTCCAAAGGCCATATAAATATGACCCTTATCATCAATTCCTTTGTTTACAACAATTGATTTACTTTCTTTAGGGAATTGGAAATAAACATATTTTGTTTCATCAAACTTATCATTAGTTTTTAAACTTCCAAAATAATACGCACATAAATCTACAAGTTCTTTTTCATTAAAATCACCAACAAAAATAAACGTGAAGTCTGCCGGATTTGCAAAGCGTTCCCGATATACTTTTTCTGCAATCTTAGGATCCATTTTTTTAACATAGTCTTTATTAAATGGAGCTGAATAAATATTTTTACCAATTACAAGTTCATTAATTTTATCTGAAAAAACCTGCATTGGTTTTGCACCATAAGAGTCTGCTATTTCAGAATAATGTGTATAAATTGTTTTCCAAGCATCTTCACCAAACTGAGGTTTTGTAAACATCAGATTAATGAGCTGCAGGCTTTCTTCAAGATTATTTTTATTTGCTGTTGCATTAAAATATTCTCTTGTATTATTCATACCAATTGAAACAGCAAGATTTTTTGTATTAGAAATTTTCTGGAACTGAGAATATGTAATTCCACCACGTCCAGAAAGATTTGAATAATCTATTGAAATCTGTGCAGATGGAATTTCTTCTTCTTTCAGCTGATATATTCCACCCTTACTTCCACCATAAATTGCAATTGAGTCTTTTTTGAAATCAGTTTTTTTGGTGATAATTTTTACTCCGTTTTCAAATGTGTACTGAGTAGCACCAAGTTCTTTCAAAGCCTTTTTCTCAATAATCTTTCCTTTATTTGATGGCTTTTTCATGAAAGTCTCGCTAACAAGGTCATCTTTATAAGCTTCTGCTTCACTTTCATAATTTTTCCAGATATCAACAATCTCTTTTTCTGAAGGAGTATCTGCTGATTCTGGTGCAAGAATTAACATCATTGTTCCACGATCAGCTAAAATCTTTTTAGTCAGTTCAAGAATTTCTTCTGCTGTAATCTCATTAATTATTTTAGTTGAAATCTTTAGACTGTCTTCTTCTGTTGTAAATATATTTCCAAGTGTATAATAATTTACGAGATTGTTTACATAATTAATTGACGAATGTTTGTCTTTATTTTCATAGCTCTGCTGCAATCCCTGAAGCATTGATTTTTTTACTCTTTCAAGCTCTGTTTCCGTAACTCCATATTTCAAGAAACGTTCATACTCATCAATAAAAGCTTTTAATGCTTCCTTAAAACGTCCTGCCTTAGGAACTACATCTATCATTAAATTAGAATTTTTTCGGGTAAAATCTATCATACCTGCACTTGCAGTAAGCCACTCAGCATCTGGAAGACTTGTTTTTTCATGACAACGCTGATTAAAAATACTCATAACAATATTGCTTATAAAACCTTCACGAATCTGCTCAATTGTCGTAACAGGTTTTGATTCTTCCAACTGCTGAAAAATACAAATTTCAGTAACCGACAATTCTTTATCTCGCATTATTGTAATAGATTTTTCTGTCTGAAGAGGAACCTTAAATAAAGGAACTTTTGTTTCTTTTTCAGAAGCAGGAATTGTTCCCATTACTTCTTTTATTGCTTTTTCAAGAACATCAGCTTTAATATCACCTACAGCTACAACAGCCATGTTTTCTGGACGATACCATTTTTTATAAAAATCTACGACTCTATCAAGTTTAATATTTTTGATGACATTTATATCACCTATAGGTAATCTTTTTTCATAACGAGAGTCTTTTAAGACAAGTCCTACTTCTTTCATAGCAACACGCCAGTTAACACCCTGGGTCCTTTGTCTCCACTCTTCAATAATTACACCGCGTTCTTTTTCAAATTCAACAGGATCAAAAGTAACGGCACAAGCCCAGTCATGTAATACCAGAAGACTTGTTTTTAAAATCTCAGGATTATCTGCCGGTATCTCAAGAATATAAACTGTCTGCTCAAAACTTGTATCCGCATTTACTTCCGGACCAAATTTCATACCAATTTTTTCGAAATAATCTACAATTTCTGTTTTTTGAAAATTTTCAGTTCCGTTATAGCACATGTGCTCAACAAAATGTGCTATACCTTTCTGGTCCTCATCTTCCATACACGAACCGGCTTTTACAACAAGTCGAAGCTGAATACGGTTTTTAGGTTCACCATTTTCACGAATAAAATATGTCACTCCATTGTCAAGTTTTCCCTGCTTTACGGCAGAATCCAGAACAAGCTGGTTACCATTGGATTTATTTTCAACTTTTGAAGTTGAACATCCGGTTACCAGAAGCAACGAGGTAACAAATGCTGCTGCAAAGAATGCAACAAAGAATCTGTTTAGTTTTTTCATTCAAATCTCCTTATTTTTTTATACACAAATTATAGACATTTAGTACTTTTAAATTAACAACATGTAATAAAAAGTAACCGAAGTTACTAACCTTTTTAGATGTCATTGTGAGCGAAACGAAGCAAGCCATAGCATATACTTCTCTTTTTTATCGTTTCTTTATATAATAACAAGCGAATATGATAAACGAAACAGCTTTCAACCAGAAAACACTTTTCTCATTCGAAGTCTTCCCTCCAAAAAAGACCATGCCTATCGACACAATTTTTTCAACTCTCGATGAGCTTAAAGGTCTGGAACCGGATTTTATTTCCGTTACTTTTGGTGCCGGCGGCAGCGAAAACTGCAATAACTCAGTTGAAATTGCCAAACATATTAAAAATGTATGTGGTGTAGAATCTGTTATTCATATGCCATCCCTCAATATGAGCCGCAGTGATGCCCAGTTTGTTCTGGAACAGTTTCAGCAGGCTGGAATTGAAAATATTCTGGCCCTTCGCGGAGATAAAGTAGAAGGCAAGGAACCTGCTAATGAATTCCTTCACGCAAGTGATTTGATTGCCTTTATAAAAGATTTTGATTCTAAGCGTACAGACGGAAAACATTTTAAGATTTTTGGAGCCTGCTATCCTGAACTTCATCCACAGTCAAAAGATGTTTTTGAAGATATTGATTATCTGAAACAGAAAGTTGATGCCGGTGCAAGCCATCTGCTCTCTCAGTTATTTTTCGATAACGACCAGTTCTACCGCTTCCTTGAGCGCTACCAGATAAAAGGAATTAATGTACCGATTGAAGCCGGAATTATGCCGGCAACTAACAAGAAATCAATTGAAAGAATGGTAAGCATGACAAATGCCGTGCTTCCAAAAAAGTTCACAGATATGATGGACCGCTATGCCGATCACCCGGAAGCAATCCGCGATGCAGGAATTGCCTACGCCATAGACCAGATTGTAGACCTGGTAACTCATGGCGTTCAGGGTATTCATCTTTACACCATGAACAACCCTCATGTAGCCCGCAAAATCTACGAAGCAACAAAGAGCCTCTTCGCTGTTTCACCTATTTTAAAATAAAAAAACCGGCTCACACTGGTGAGTCGGCTTCGTTTTTAACGGTTCTGCTATTTTAGCCTTATTTTACCAAAGTAACATCAAAACAAATGTATGAATTACCTGGGATTCCAGCCTGTGGAATACCGTATGCACCGTAAGCAAGCTCAGGTGGAATTACCATCTTACGTGTTTCACCGTATTTCATTTCCTGAACCATTGCATCAAATCCTGGAATCATCTGTCCGCCATCTGTTGTAAACTCAAGCGGCTCGTGTCCCTGTGGGTGGAATTCCTTTGATGCATCAAAAATCTGTCCATTTGGAAGATATCCCTTGTACTCAACAGTTACGTTCTTTCCTTTTCCGCAAACAGCACCAGAACCCTCTTTAAGAATCTGATAGTATGTTCCGTTGCTTGCCTTTTCACAGCCTTCAATTACAGCAGCAATTGTTTTCTTTGCAAGCTCTTCCTGGAAAGTAGCAGCTTTCTTTGCACCAGAAGCCTTGAGTTCATCAAAGCTCTTCTGTGTTACCTTGAAAGCTTCTGCATCTTTACCCTGGCGAACAATCTTCAAAGACTTAATGGTGTCGCCCTGAGCAACCTTATCAACTACATCCTGTCCTTCAAGAACTTCACCAAAAATTGTATGTTTGTAGTTGAGCCAGTCTGTTGGAACGTGTGTAATAAAGAACTGGCTTCCGTTTGTATTAGCACCAGAGTTTGCCATAGCAAGCTTACCAGGTTTATCAAAAACATAGCCTTCAACAAATTCATCTGCAAACTTGTAACCAGGACCACCAGTTCCGTTACCCTGTGGGTCACCACCCTGAATCATAAAGTCAGAAATTACACGGTGGAATTTCAAACCATCATAAAAAGGCTTTCCCTTTGCAGCATCCAGACTTCCCTCTGCAAGACCAACAAAGTTAGAAACTGTCATTGGTGTTTCTTTATAAAAAAGATTAAGAACGATTGTTCCCTTTTCTGTTTCAAGTACAGCGAAAACGCCTTCCTTTCCCTTCAATGCTTCCACGCTTGTCTCCTTTGAACCCTTGGTAGCACAAGATGTAAATAAAATTGCTGCCAAAAGTCCTGTAAAAATAGTTTTTTTAAGTTTCATTTTTCCCTCTTAGAATTGAGTTATAAACCAGTTGTAAACAGCATTCATTCTGGCAGACATAGAATCAGTAATCTGACCCTTAATGCCTGGGAATTTAACGCTATCAAGATCTGTATTCATATACAAAAGCAAATCTTCACCGCAGTCTATTACCAGAATATTAATTTTCATTTTTTCCGGATAGATAGCCTTAAAAGGACCGATTCCCATTTTGTCCAGAATACAGAAGTTACAGTACAAAGAATCTTCAGACTGATGGTAAGAAAGCTTATAGGTATTTACGCCAAAGCTGTTATCATCCTGAATACAGTATGAAATCTGACCATCAGCATTACCAGTATTCTTATCTGCAACAGGAGTTTTATCCTCTGGACCTGCAATCATGTAAGTTGTTTCGTACAATACACATTCTTTCTTTTTTGTAGTGGAATAATATGTCATTCCCTGCATTTTAGAAACTGAACGTACAACTACAGAAACATCATCAATTGTGATTGAATCTTTTCCTGATTTTCCTTTAGCAAGAAGATCCTTTTTATTCAAAAGATAAAGAGCTTCGTATGTGTAATGATAATTTTTTTCCTGCTTTGCTACCTGAGTTTCAATAATCTTATTTTTATAAATTGATTCAGGAAGAAGGAAAAAGCCCTTTGCCCCGTCATCACGATAGGTTGAAACAATTCCCTTCTTTGTAAGCTCAGAATAATATTTTGGATCAACAAGGCTTTTTGCCTTGGCATTTTCTCCAGCAAAAGTTGAGGCTGTAAGAGCTGCTCCGGCAAAAAGTACCATACTCATTTTCTTAACGAAAGATGTTTTCTTTGACATTAACGAATTCCCTTATAAAGAACGCGAACCTGTTTGAAAACTCCCTCGCCTTCACTCTTTGTTTCAACATCTGGAATGTCATTCAAAGTTGTGTGAATAAGGCGACGCTCAAACGGATTCATTGGTTCAAGCAGAATTGAGTTGTGCGAAAGACGAACCTTATCTGCTGTAGTATAAGCGAGACGAACCAAAGTCTCCTCGCGACGGATTCTATAGTTTTCTGTATCGAGAATTACGCGAACTTCTTCGTGTCCAAGACGTCCTGCATAAATGTTTGCAAGAAGCTGGAGAGCATCAAGATTCTTTCCTTTGCGTCCAATAAGGATTGAAGAATAAGAAGAATCAAGACGAATACCAAGCTTGCGTTCCTCACGATATGAAACTTCCACCTTTACATCGTAACCCATTTTTTCAATTACATTCTGAATAAATTCAATAAGCTTCTGTTCAAATTCTCCCTGTGGAAGAGGATCTGCAACAAGGCGGGAATGCTTTTCTTCAGAAGAAGATCCGCCCCAGCTTGAATTTCCTTCATTATCATCAAGAGTATGAACTCTGATTTTTACATATCCCTTTTTGAAGATTGAGTTCTTCTGTGTTTCAAGAATCTCAACGTCAAACTGGTCTCTTTCAAGACCAAGTTCATTTACTGCCATTTCAATAGCATCTTTTTCAGTTTTTCCTTCAAACTCGTATGTCATTTTATTTTTCTCCTATTATTTTCTCTTTCCTTTAGCCTTTGGTGGAAGAACCTTCTGTTCCTTTGCTGTAAATCCACCTTCTTTTTCTGCTCTTTTTTCTCTCATCATCTTATTAATAAGAAGCTGCTGGAAAATCTGCAGAACGTTACTTGTAAGCCAGTACAAAAGAAGTCCAGACGGTGCATTGTAGAACAGGAAGAAGAACATCAAAGGCATACCGTACATCATAAACTTCATTGTAGCCTGACTCTGGCCTGGCGCTGCTGTCTGACCATACTGAGTTATCTTACCAGATAACAACTGAGTAGCCACATAGATTACAGGTAAAAGACGTAATTGGTTACCAATTAACGGAATATTGAAGTTAAAAGTCTTTACAACATCACCTGTAGAAAGGTCTGGAATCCAGTGTGGAATGAACATAGCTCCACGGAACTCAAAGTAGTTGTTAAAGAGGTTATACATTGCAAAGAGTACGAGGAACTGGAAGAGCATTGGCAAACATCCGCTTGCAGGGTTGTAACCAGCCTGCTGATAGAGCTTAGAAGTCTCCTGCTGAAGTTTCTGCTGATCATTCTTGTACTTTTCCTGAAGAGCCTTCAACTTAGGCTGCAAATCCTGCATCTTAAGAGATCCCATAGACTGCTTTTTAGAAAGAGGGAACATAAGAATCTTAAGAAGAATTGTCATAATAATGATAGAAAGACCCCAGTTATGAACAAGCTTATTAAGGAACTCAAGAACTACCTTAAGAATCTTTTCCAGCCAGTTAAGCCAGCCGCTTGTCTGCAAAGCCTGAGTAACCTTCTTTCCACCAAGGTTCCAGCCGTTATTTTCTGCTACATTATAGCGTTTAAGGTCCTTATCATTACGTGGACCAAAGTACATATAGTAGGTATCGTTGATATCTGAACCAGAGAAAGCTGTACGTTCAACAAAAGCCTGAGCATTTGCATAGTCATTAATTTCGATTTTTGAAGAATACCAGCTTGTTTTTACGTTCTCAGCTGCAGAAGGAATCAAAAGCTCAACAAAGTATTTTCCGGCAATACCACTCCAGATAAAGTCTTTGTCATATTCCTTGAACTGACCGTTGCTAAGCATAATCTTCTTATACTTGTTGCCGTTGTAAGCAATAAACTCACGGCGTTCATAACGGTTCTGTTTTGGATTAAAGTGTGGACCAATCTGTGGAGAAGTTCTGATTGTATAAGCAGTTCCACCAATATCAAGTCCATTAGAATCAGATGTATGAATAAGAACATCAAGTTTGAAAACATATTCTCCATCCATAAAGCTATAAACCTTACGAAGAGTTGTTTTCTTTCCGTTTACATTCATTGTCTTTGTAAATGTAATTGATTTTCCGTCTGTTTCTGTATTGAAGATTTCGTCGATGATTTTTGCATCAGCCTTACCAAATGCGATTGCACAGGTTCGGTTTTTACTGTTTACGTTGTCAGAAATCTGAACAAAATCATCAGTATCCATATCTTTATGATCAAGAAGCTTATAGCTGATGATGTCTCCACCCTTGTTTGTAAATACAGCTTCAACTTTATCAGTTCTAATAGTGTATTTCTGTTCAACGAGAGCAGGCTGACCTTCTTCTTCAGCTTCTGAATCTGCAAAAGCTTCGTTTTCTGAAGTTTCAGAAATAACTGAAGATTCAAGGTTCAATTCCTGTGGCTCAGCAACTTCTTCTGTCTGGGTATTAGCTGCCTGTCTTCCAAAGGCTGGATTCAAGCCAGGGAAAAACTTAGGCAAAATCAAATACGATGCAATAATTACTACTGTAGAAAGGACAATTGCCCATATAGTATTTTTATCCAATTTTTTTTACTCCTTATATAAGGCAGTAAACTACCGTTCGTTATGGAACGGGATCGTAACCACCTTCGTGAAATGGATTGCATTTGAGAATTCGTTTGATTGAAAGGAAAAGACCCTTACCAGGCCCGTATTTTTGAATTGCCTCCAGGGCGTATGCAGAACAAGTGGGAGTAAATCTGCAGTTTTTCCCCAGCAATGGTGAAATACAAATTTGATAAGCTCGAATTAGAAAACAGAAGAACTTTGTGAAAAATAATTTAATGGCACCAATAAATCGGCCGGCCAAATATTTCAACATAGCCTTATTCCTGAATTAATCCTGCCTTTTGACACAATAAACGAATTTGATCACATCGCGAGTGGAACGAATCATTTCCGGGATATATTAAGAATAACATGTCATATCCGGTGTTCAGATGTGATTTTAGTAATCGATAGACTTCACGGCTGTACCTTTTTGATAAGTTCCTTTCGACAGCGTTACCGTAGCCGCGCATCAAAGGAAAACCGACACGATTCATTCCAAGGCCGTTTTCTAAATAGAAAAGCTTTGCTCCCGGAATACTTATCTTTTTTCCGTCTTTAAACAGCTTTTTAAAATCAGCGGGATTTTTTATCCGTTCTTCCCGTTTAAAAAATCCCGTTTTTATCAAGTCTGTTTCCATCCCTAAAAAATTAGTACTTCTTCTTTTCGTCAGAAACTGTAAGCTTTGCGCGACCCTTAGCACGTCTGCGTGCGAGTACCTTGCGTCCGCCCTTTGTTGCCATGCGAGCTCTGAAGCCGAATTTTCTGTTGCGCTTTACTTTGCTTGGTTGATATGTTCTTTTCATGGAACGTACTCCTTATATCTTATAAATTTAAATTTCTATTAAAATACAAAAATAGTAATAAAATATATCATTTATTTAAAGAATTGGTCAAGGTAGCAGCATAGAGAGTGACAAAAAGAATTTTTACACCGTTTTTCCATCCCATTCTGCAGAATGTTCCCTTTCATACCTTAATGCCGCATCAAAATCAACTTCAGGAGCACAATTCTTTTCCACATTGAGGGCAACATTATGAAGCCTTCTAATACAGTCAGACTTATCTTTATATCCCAGTTTTGATTTTTCAATGCTGTCCCTAAGAACGCGGATAGACTCGTCATAAATTTTAAGAGGTACTGGAAATGGGTGCCCGTCTTTTCCACCGTGAGCAAAGCTGAAGCGGGCCGGGTCCGTAAACCTGCTGGGAGTTCCATAGATAACCTCACTCACCAGGGCCAGCGACTGTAAAGTTCTTGGCCCAAGACCCGGAGTAAGCATAAGGCTTTCAAAATCTTCCGGCTGACTTTCATAGGCCGTTGCCAGCACCCCGCCCAGCCGCTTTAAATCTACATCCTGTTCGCGAACCTCATGATGAGATGGCATAACTATCGAGCGTTCGTTACTGGTGAATAATTCTGGAAAAAGTTCCTGCTGTTGTGGTGAGGTGGGGAAAGCCTTCCCCTCGCTCGCACTTCGTTGCTCGCTACCCCTTCCAGCGGGGGACACCCCCGCAACGCCTCCGGAAACTTTTCCGTCCTGCATCAAAATCATCTGACTGGCCGGTTTATCTATCTGTACTATCTCACGCAGCATTCGCTCCGGTTCTTCCCTGCTCATCTCAAGAATACTGTCTCTGGCACTCTTCGCTTCGCTGTCAGTAAGATTTAAAATCTTTCCGCGGTTATCACCCACTACTCCACTGTGAGGCTCTTCAACAAAAGAACGTAAATTGCTTGAACACCAGTGATATCGCCTTGCCTTTTTTTCTGCGCCATTCATTCCCTGCTGAACAACAGCCCAGTTGCCATTGCGGGTTACAACAAAATTGTGCTGGTATAACTGAAAGCCATCCTGAACGGCATTGTTGTCTACTTTAGCTACAAGCTTACTGTTACGAACAAGCTGGTCACCGTTAAGACCCTCGCGGGCAGCAATTTCTAAAAGCTCATCCGGAGTTAATCTTGAATACTTCCCTCGCCCACCGCATACATAAATTCCAAGTTCTTTAGCCCGCGGATTTAATCCTCGTTTGAGTGCATACATTACGCTGGTTGTAATTCCGGAACTATGCCAGTCCATACCCATGACAGCGCCAAAGGACTGGAACCACAAAGGATCACTTAAACGTACCAGGACTTCGTCCGGTCCAAAATTTTCAACAAGAGATTCTGTAATCAAAGTACCCAAGACCATCATGCGGTCGGCAAGCCAGCGGGGAACTGTTCCTGTATGAAGTGGCAAATCAGCATGACCACTACTGCGAATCATTTTCATCGGCGGAAATAATTTTTGTTATGTTATTAAATTTTGCTAAAAGTTCGGGAGGTAACTCCGACTTATTTTTATTGCCGCTGTTTGCAGCGGCCGGCGAAAATTTTTTAAGTTCCTTTTCCTGTCTCTCAAACATTTCAGCCTGCTGGCGGCGAGACTTTGCCAGCTGCTGTTCGTATGTTTCACTGAGGCTTACTTTTTCACCTGCTACACGGAATGCCAGATTTGTAATTTTCAAATTCGGCAGATTCATTTTTAAGCCTTTCAAAATAAAATTCTGATACATCCTCAAATACTGAATCCAGCCTGAATGGTCAGCCTCAACTAACAGCACTCCGTTTTTCAAATCTATTACACGTGTATTGCCGGCAAGTCTTTCTCCAAGTGGCATACGCTGATCACTGTCTTCTGCATCATGCTTAAAAGAATGTACGCCGGAAACAACTTTTTTCCAGACAGAACAAATTTCATTTGCGGAATCAATATTAATATTAGCCGCCTGCAGCATCATGTCGGCGGCGGAAATTATTCTTTCATTCATACCATTCACCGCCTTTTATTTTATACACTTTTGTTGTGTCGTGCATATACCTTTCATAAGGCTCGCCCGGCAAAAAAGTACAGAAGAGCTGATCATACTCCGGCAGCATTGCTGTCAGTTTTGCTCTTTTATCAGGATCAAGTTCCAGAAGAACATCGTCCATCAAGAGGACCGGCCGAAGGCCGGTCGCGCGGGTATAATAAATTGATTGGGCAACCCGCAGTAAAAGTGAAACCAGGCGGCACTGTCCTGTTGAAGCAGTCGGTATAAAAAGATGATGGTCCATTACAAAATCAATACGGTCTCGGTGCGGGCCGGATAAAGTTGTTTCAAGATTCTTATCCCGTTCACGGTTTGTTAAAAGTAAATTAAGAATATCCTGCGAAGCAGGAAAAATTTTTTGCCCTTCTGAATCCTGTTCTTTCCAGGAAGGATGATAGCTTATAGAAAGCCCTTCCATGCCTGTTATCTCTTCAAAGACTTTTCCAAAAATCTGATTAAATAAAAAAATTGCTTTCTTACGTTTTTCCTGAATTACAAGTCCGTATTGTGCAAGCTGACTGTCATAAACATCGAGCATATCATACTGATGATTTTTTAAAATCAAATTTCTGCTCTTCAAAATTTTTTTGTAATTTCTTAAATCGTCAATGTAAGTTGATTCATAAAGAGTAAGTGACTGGTCTATAAAAAATCTGCGTGCCTCTGGTTCGCCTGTCGCAAAACGAAGATCATCATGACAAAATAAAATACAGGGAATTGTATTTATAAGTTCTTTTCTATCCTGAATTTTTCTTCCGTTTTTTTCAATTCGTTTTTTGTTGTTTTCAAAAATTACGGAAACTTTCTGAACATCATCTTCGCTTTTCTTATACATCGAATTTACGCTGAAATCTTTTTCACCTTTTTTTACAATCTGGCCGTCAACATGTGTTCTAAAAGAAATTCCGTAAGAAGCATAATAAAGTGATTCCAGGATATTACTTTTACCCTGACCATTTTCACCGACAAAATAGACCTCTCTGTTCGAAAGGTCTATTGTATCATTTTTAAGATTTCTAAAATTGTAAAAGGTTTGATATAAGAAAGGCATAAAAAAAATATAGTCATCCTGAACTTGTTTCAGGATCCCTATCAAGAGATTCCGAAACAAGTTCGGAATGACATTAAATTAGTAGTTCATCGGCATAATTACATGGATGTAATCACCGCCAGCTTCAGAGCGCATAATTACAGCCTTTGTAATATTTGCTTCACTGTCACTTCCGCCATCAGAAATATTGAAATCAAAAACAACATTTTCTGAATCAATAACCTTGAGTGGTTCTGTAACATAAGTGAAGTTTAAAGCCATTGAAATATCCTGTCCGTCATAACGGCAAGGAATCTCTTCATCAGCAGTACCAATATCAGATTCAGGAGAAATCAATTTAAGAACACCAGATGAAATCTTGAAAATAATTCTGCTTACTTTTTTATCAACCATGATTGTTGTTCTCTTAAGAGCTGCATCAAGATCAGCCTTATTAACCATGAATGACATTGTAAGATTTTCTGGAATTACCTTCTGGTAGTTAGGGAACTGTCCTTCAATAAGAACTGAAGAAAATTCTACGTTTCCAAATTTTACAAAGATTGATTTATCAACAACTGCAATCTGAATGTTTCCTTCATCAGGAGCATTCTTCAAAATACAGCCAAGAATTTTTGTAGGAATAATTGCAGGCTGGAAATCAGGAATAGAAAAACCAGTTTTATTATCGCAAGAAAGGCGACGACCATCTGTTGCAACCATTGTAAGTGTATCACCATTTTTGATGAAGTAAACACCAGTCATGAAGTAACGGTTGCGGTCATCAGAAACTGCAAAAATAGTTTCGCGGATCATTTCCTTAAAGTCTTTTGAAGGAAGCTCAAAGAATGGAACATTGTCGCTTGTACCAACTTCAGGGAACTTATCACTTGCCTGACTCTTAAGCTGGAACTTAACTTTCTTTGCAATAGGTTTAATTGTTACGCCAATGTCTTCCTGAATGAATTCAATTTCTCCAGAAGGTAATGAAGAAAGAATACTCATAAACTTATCACAGAAAATTGTAGTGCGTCCTTCTTCCTGAATATCTACCGGAATAACTGTTGTAAATTTTACTGTTGAATCTGTAGCTTTAATAGTGAGTGAATTATGTTCAGCTATTATAAGAATATTTGAAAGAATAGAAACAGGACTTTTATTAGTAATAATTTCCTGTGCAATTGATATTTCTTTTATCATTGCATCTCTGTCAAAAGTGAATTTCATTTTTTTATACTCCTTATACCCCAGGTATATTAATATTATATAAATTTAAATTTTAGTAGTAGTAATAGTAAGCTATGTTTATACTGTGGAAAAGTGATTTATTTCTTTATTTTATAAGGATTTAAATTGTTAATAAAACAAGTGTTTAAATTAACTTTTTTCCCACATATCCACATTTTAATCCTTTTTTGCTGATTTATCCACTTTAAATCAACATTTTCTAAACTTTTTTGTACTCCTTAATCTCTCTGATATAGAGCTGTATCTTAGATTCAAGTGTTGAATCAATTTTTATCTGTTCAGCAATTTTATTATAAGCGCTCATAATTGTTGAATGATCTTTACCGCCAAATTCATTACCAATATCTGTGTAAGCCATCTCGGTAATTTCACGTGCAATGTAAATTGCAATCTGACGAGGCACTACATATTTTTTATCACGCTTTTTACTTTTCAAATCAGCAACTGAAATCTGATAGTTATCTGCAATTACTTTTTGAATTACATCAATTGAAACTGATTCAAGACTTCCAGAATCCATTACATCTTTTAAAAGGTGTTTTGTAATTTCAAGATCAGGACTTTTACCAACTAAGTCTGCGTAACCAAAAACTTTATTTAATGCAGCTTCAAGATCACGAACGTTAGTTTCAATATTTTTTGCAATGTATTCAACAATATCCTGAGAAAGATTTTTATCCATCAGATCAATTTTTTTCTGAAGAATTGCAACACGAGTTTCATAGCTTGGTGGCTGCAGATCAATACAAAGACCATTAGACAAACGGCTTACAAGACGTGTTGCCATGTTTTTAATTTCTTTGATTGGGCGGTCACAGGTGAAAACCATCTGGGCCTTTTTTTCGTGAAGTGCATTGAAAGTATAAAAGAGTTCTTCCTGTGTAGATTCCTTTCCCTGTAAAAAGTGAATGTCATCCAGAAGAAGAACATCAAGATTTCTGTATTTATTTTTGAAGGAGTTAGTCTTACCTTCTTTAATTGAGATTGTAAATTCGTTTGTAAAACTTTCTGCAGAAACATAGCAGATCTTTAATTTTTCTCCGCCATTGTTATAAATGTAATTTCCAATAGCCTGCATCAAGTGAGTCTTACCTAACCCAGATCCACCATAAAGAAGAATCGGGTTATATTGTTTTCCCGGTTTTTTTGCAACTGCAATAGAAGCGTTATAAGCAAAGTTACTGTTATCACCTGGAATAAAAGTATCAAAAGTATATTCTTCCTGAAGAAGAGGATGTTTTTTAAAATTACTTTTTTTAGCTTCTGCAGATTCAGACGAAGAAGATTTTTTTGAAGCTTTTTCATCTGAATTTGTCTTTTCAGAAGCTTCATTTTTAGAAACTACAGGCTCTGATTTTTCAGTTTTTTCTGCAACATCTTCTTTGACAATAATGTTTAATTTAATATCATCCTGGCCTGTAATTTCTTTAAGTTTTTTGAGCACGATATCAAAGTTTCCTCTTTTCTGCATAGACTGCTTAAGGAAATTTGATGCAACGGAAACAGTAATAGTATCTATTGTGTCTTCAACATAGTTCATATTGAACCATAGTTTGAACATATCTTCGTTGTTTTGAGATTTGTATAAATCATGGAGCACCTTCATGGTGTACTCCCAGGCTTCTTCATAAATTCTTTCTGACATGGTTTTTATTATCCTAGAGATATGACCAAAATTCAAGAGTATTTCAAACCTAATATTCGTTAGTTTGGACAATCATTGAATTTAATGATTTTTTCAGTTAAAATGAAATATTCAATATAATCAAAAGGAAACAATAATGTCAGCAGATTACGGTGCAAGTAATATCCAGGTTTTGAAAGGACTCGAAGCAGTTCGTAAACGACCTGGTATGTATATTGGTTCAACAGGTCCACGTGGACTTCATCACCTTGTTTATGAAACAGTAGATAACTCAATCGATGAAGCAATGGCAGGCTTCTGTGATACAATTACAGTTGCACTTGAGCGCGATGACATTGTACGTGTTGTAGATAACGGACGCGGTATTCCAGTTGATATCCACCCTACTGAAAAAATTTCAGCCCTTGAGCTCGTACTTACACGTCTTCATGCCGGCGGTAAATTTGATAAGGGTTCATATAAAGTTTCCGGCGGTTTGCATGGTGTTGGTGTATCCTGCGTTAACGCTTTGTCAGACTGGCTCGAAGCAACAGTAAAAAGAGACGGCCACATTTATCAGCAGAAATATGAACGTGGTGTTCCAAAAACAAAAGTAGATATCATCGGTGACTGTGGTGCAGATGAGCACGGAACAACAATCCGCTGGAAGGCTGATAAAACAATTTTTACAGAAACAACAACTTATGATTTTGATGTACTTCGCGATAGACTTCGCGAGCTTGCATTTTTGAACTCTGGTGTTGTAATTGTTTTCCGCGATGAACGTCTTGAAAATCCAAAAGAAGAAGTTCTGAAATTCGAAGGCGGTATCAACGAGTTTGTAAAAGAGCTTGATGAAGGAAAAGCAGTTGTTCCTGCTGAACCAATTTATATCTGTGAAGAAAAAGATGATGTCGTTACTGAAATTTCAATGCACTACAATTCTTCTTTCTCAGAAAATGTACACACCTTTGTAAACGACATCAATACAAGAGATGGTGGTACTCACCTCGAAGGCTTCCGATCGGCAGTTAGATTTGTTCTGAACAAGTTCTTTGAAAACAACGAAAAGCTTAAGAAGAATCTTGATAAAGATGAAAAACTTACTTACGAAGATTTGAGCAGCGGTCTTACAGCAGTAATTTCCATGAAGGTTCCGGAGCCTGAGTTTGAAGGTCAGACAAAGGAAAAACTTGGAAACACAGAAGTCCGCACAATCGTAGATCAGATTGTAAAAGAAAAACTCACAATTTATTTTGAACAGAATCCTGCAACACTCGAAGCAATTCTTAAAAAGGCAATTGATGAAGCTAAGGCTCGTATTGCTGCCCGCAAGGCAAAAGACAATATGCGCAAAAAGACAATGAGCGATGGCTTCGGTCTTCCAGAAAAATTGTCTGACTGTTCAATGAAAAATCCTGAGCTCTGCGAAGTATACATAGTCGAGGGAGACTCTGCGGGTGGTTCTGCAAAGAAAGGCCGCGACCCTAAGACTCAGGCCATTCTTCCTCTCTGGGGAAAGATGCTCAACGTTGAAAAAGTTCGTCCGGAAAAAGTTATGAACAACGATAAGCTTGAGCCTGTAATTGCTTCACTCGGTGCCGGCTTTGGAAAAGACTTCAACATCGAAAAACTCCGCTATCATAAAATCATCATCATGGCCGATGCCGATGTCGACGGTTCACATATCCGCACTTTGCTTTTGACTTTCTTCTTCCGCTACACAGCTTGGAAAGAAGGAACCTGTTTACTGCTACAGTGATGCAGAAAGAGACGCAGCACTCGAAGCACTTGGCGACCAGCGCGATAAAGCTGATGTTCAGCGCTACAAGGGTCTTGGTGAAATGGACGGTAAACAGCTTTGGGAAACAACAATGGACCCGGCTCACCGCAAGATGCGCGTGGTAACAATTCCAGATGCAATGGCTGCAGATAAAATCTTCAGCGTATGTATGGGTGAAGAAGTAGAACCTCGCCGCAAGTTCATCGAAGAAAACTCCAGCTACGCAAATCTGGATATCTAATACATCTCGTCATGCTGAACTTGTTTCAGCATCTTAAAAAAGCACTGTCATCCGGCAGTGCTTTTTTTATATAACGTCTTTATTGTTTTAAAAATCAAAATCAAATAAACTTTCTCAAAAAGGAGTTAGGCCATGTCAAAATATTTACCACAAGTTTTAGAAACCGAACGTCTTATTTTACGTCCTCTTTCAATTGATGACCTGCAGGCTGTTTTCAAATGGACAGGCGATCCCCGCGTAAATAAATATATGATTTACCCTTTATATAAATCTCCTGAAGATGGTCGTGAGTGGCTGGAAAATCTTTACACAGATGAAAAAAATATTGATTACGGATTTATATATAAAGAAACAGGCGAACTCATCGGTAGTGGTGGAATGTATTATCATGAAGATATAGACACCTGGCGCATAGGATATAACCTTGCCTGCGATTACTGGAAAAAAGGTCTGGCCGTTGAAGCCATGTCAAAAATCATTGAATATGGTCGCAATAAATATAACATCAAAATCATCGATGGCGAATTCTGTGTAGACAACTACGGTTCACGACGCGTTATGGAAAAACTTGGAATGACTTACTACCAGGATACAGAATACACAAAGCTTGATGGCAGTGAAACGTTCAAAGCAAAATTGTATCGAAAGGTTTTTTAATTTATGAAATATTTTCGTGTACATACTTCTGATATAGCCTGGCTCACTCAACAACCTCGAGGCATTTTTACTACTGTTGGTAAACTTGTAGATTCAAAAACTCTCACAGATGAAGAAACAGCCGAATACTGGAAGCAGCGCGAATATTTTGAAAAAGTCCTGCCGGTTCCTCCCTTCTACAAAGACGGAAATCCAGACCATGCAATCACCTGGTTCAAAGATACAGAGCAGGGCAGGGATATCTGGAATCAGCTTACTTTTTACCGCCAGATGTGCAGAAAGTATGGCATTGAACTTTATAAATCTGAAACAGAAGAAATCCCCGGCGAAATCATTTATGAAGATGATTTTCAGATTGCGGTAATAAATCCTAAAAACTACCAAGTATTAGTTTCCACAGTTAAAGACTAAATCTCCAAAAAATGCTATAATAGTACAATTATTTAAGTAACTTCATTGGAGAAAACGATGGAAGAAATCAAAACAGCCGAAGGTGGCTCTCTAATTAAAATTCCGATTGAGGATGAGGTTAAACAGGCCTATATTGACTACTCAATGTCTGTAATTGTACAGCGCGCTTTGCCGGATGTTCGTGATGGTCTTAAGCCTGTTCACAGACGTATTATGTACGCCATGGATACACTTCATCTTGCAAGCGGTGGAAAAACAAAAAAATGTGCTACCATCGTTGGTGAAGTTTTGGGACACTACCATCCACACGGAGATGCTTCTGTATACGATGCTCTTGTTCGTCTTGGACAGGATTTTGCTCAGCGTTATACAACAGTAACTCCACAGGGAAACTTTGGTACAATTGCCGGTGACCCTCCAGCTGCCTACCGATATACCGAGGCAAAGATGTCAAAGATCACCGAAGAGATGACCAGCGACATCAATAAAAATACTGTAGATATGATCCGCAACTTTGATGATACCTGCGATGAACCTGCAATTCTTCCTTCAAAGTTCCCATTCCTGCTTTGTAACGGTACAACAGGTATTGCCGTTGGTATGGCAACAAACATGCCTACCCACAACCTTCGTGAAGTAGCCGACGCAATCTGTGCTTATATCGATAATCAGGAAATCACAATTGAAGAACTGATGCACTATATCAAAGGTCCGGATTTCCCGACCGGCGGTATTATTTACGGTACAGCAGGAATCAAAAAAGCCTACACAACAGGACGCGGTAAAATCGTTATCCGTTCTAAGTTTACAATTGAAACTGATAAACGCGGTAAGGAATCTATCGTATTTACAGAAGTTCCTTATGGTGTAAATACAACTAACATTATCCGCCGTATCAAAGAGCTTGTCCGCGATAAGCAGATTGACGGTGTAGTTAATGCCAACGATGAATCTTCTGACCGTTCTGGTATGCGTCTTGTAGTTGATTTGAAAAAAGGCGCAATCACAAAGATTGTTTTGAATCAGCTTTTTGCAAAAACAGATTTGCAGTCAAACTTTGGTGTAATAAATCTTGCCCTTGTTCCTCAGGTAAAAGAAGGAGCTGCTCCTCGTTATGATGAACCGGGCATGCTTACCTTGCCGGCAACTTATCTTAAGCCGGAAGTTTTGACTTTGAAGCAGTTGATTCAGCACTTTGTAGATCACCGCGATGAAGTTATTACCCGCCGTACAATCTACGACCTCAAGGTTGCAAAACACAGAATGCACATTTTGGAAGCGCTCATCACTGCAATCAATAACATTGATGAAGTTATCCAGATTATCAAGTCTTCTGAAAATACTGAGGATGCAAAACTCAAGCTTGAGAAACGCTTTAATTTTGATGATGAGCAGGCACAGGCAATTGTTGATATGCAGCTTAAGCGTCTTACACATCTGCTTATTGAAGATCTTCAGAAAGAGATTAAAGAACTCCAGGCCCTCATCGATTACCTGGAAGGTCTCCTTGCAGACCACAATAAGATTCTTAATCTTATTAAAGACGAGACACGCGGTCTTGCAGAAAAGTATGGTGATGACCGCCGTACAGAAATTGTAGCAAGCGAAGTTGAACAGATTAATGTTGAAGATATGATTAAAGATGAGGACATGGTTGTTATGATTTCCCGCATGGGTTACATCAAGCGTGTTCCAGCTGATAAGTATAAGAAGCAGGGTAGGGGAGGAACCGGAAGTAACGGTACAAACCTTCTTGATGATGACTACGTTAATCAGCTCTTTATTGGTTCTACAAAGGAACACCTGTTATTCATAACTAACTTGGGTCGCGCTTACTGGATGAAGATTCATGAGATTCCGGAAAGCGAAAAGGCTGCCCGTGGTGCTCATATCAAGGGACTTCTTCAGGTTGGTCCGGATGAAGAAATTACAACAGTAGTTTCACTCAAAGAATTCTCAGACGACCTCTACCTCTTTATGACAACTGCTCAGGGTGTTGTAAAGAAGGTTCGCTCTACAGAGTTCCAGAATGCAAAGACCCGCGGTATCATCGGAATTAAGCTTAATGATAACGACAAGCTGATTAGTGCAATTCCTACAACTGGTGATTGTGAAGTTATGTTGATTTCCCGCCGTGGTAAAGCTCTTCGTATTACAGAAGATTCAGTTCGTCTCATGGGACGCGCAAGCTGCGGTATTAAGGGAATGAAGCTTTCTGAAGGTGATGAGATTGCAGCAGCTGTAAAAGTTGAAAAAGATGCAAACATGATTCTTCTTACAGAGAAGGGTGTTGGTAAGAGAATTTCTTTCGACCTCTACTCAGTTCACGGACGTGGAACAGGCGGACAGAGAATCTTTGGTAACACCGAATCTAAGGGTGAAATCATCGGAGCTATCAACGTTAAAGATAAAGATGAAGTTGTCTGCATGACAAGCCAGGGAAAGACACTGCGCTTTAAGGCAACAGATATTAAGGAGCAGGGAACAGGAGCTTCGGGAGTAAACGTAGTTCGTGTTACTGAGCCAGACTTTATCGTAGGCCTGGACAAAGTTCAAGCTGACGACGAAGATAACTAGACTAAAATCGAAGAACCGTTAAAAAAGGACTACGTAAGCGGGGTTAATGGTAAGGCTAAAAATTGCAGTGCAATTTTTTTAACGCCTTGCTATAGAACACCGGCCGCCAGCGGCCTTACACACATCTAGTATATAGATTCCGAAACAAGTTCGGAATGACACTAGGTGTGGATAACTAACGAAAGTTAGGAAAAACAACTAACAATCGTTAGTTAGAAAAGTTACAAATTATTGTTGACAAAATAAAAGTTTTGCTTAATAATAAAAGCAAGGGTATGAGCTATTTATTAAAGTATTTAGTTCTAGGGTGATTACATATATTATACATCAGGCAGAAGGGCTGACCGAATAAATCGGTCGCCCTTTTTTTATGTCCAGCCGATTTTGTTCCACGTGAAACAGCAAATATCAGTTATCCACATAATCTACAAGTTATCCACAATTTAGGTAATAAATGTGGATAACTTTGTTACTGGTGTGGATTAATAAAATTGAGATTTTACAGGGATAATGTTTCATGTGAAACAATTAAAATCATTGAAGCATATATGTTTCAAACCTTCGTAGCACAGCTGCTCGGAGACTCGTTTAAGTCCGTCGCTCCCTATGTTTCATGTGAAACATTTAAGTAGTTTGGGAGGAGGGTAGGGGAGAATCTGATTTTATGTTTCACGTGGAACTTTCTGATTTTTTATTAATAATTTATTTGATAATTTTTCAGCTTATAGTTGATATAGCTGAAATGTTTCATGTGAAACAATACAACTATTATAAAACAATTGTTTATAACCTTCGCAGTGCAGATTTCAGGAGATTCGTTTAAAATGCTCCACCGGAATATTTTATAGGTTTTCAGCAGTCGCCCCTTATGTTTCATGTGAAACAATTAGATTGATGAAAAATATATATTTATGATCTTTGTAGTGCTGCTGGTCGAAGGTTCGCTAAAAATACTCCGTTGAAGTATCTGCCGGCTTTTAGTTGTCGTTCATTATGTTTCATGTGAAACAAATAAATGTTGAAAAATATAAGCTTATAACCTTCGGCGCACAGCTGTTCGGAGACTCGCTTAAGTCTGTCGTTCCATATGTTTCACATGAAACATAATTTAAACTGACAAACGGTTGTTAACTTAAAAAACTAATAAATGGTCGTTAACTTTAAAAGAATACGACCGTTTGTTAATGAGTTTTTGGTAAATAAACTGCTTATATCCTCTGGATACAGGTTGTTGAGTGTTGTTAATGATATTTGAATGATAAGATGGGTTTTTATCAGGGGTTCCTGTAATTTCCAGATTTTCGAATCAAACCAGGAGATAAAAAAAATTTTTCACCGGGAATTACAGACTTTTTAATGGAAATTACAGGTTTTATATCAATTTTACTTTGTCATTGCGAGGAATATAACAACAAAGCAATTTATTGTTATTTAATCAGTTTTTCCCTAAGTTCAAAGCGGCCTTTTCGCCAGTCTGCGTAGCCAACTACAGAATATCCGGCTTTATCATAAAATCATAACCCTGGGATTTACAGAGGTTTTCAATGTAATTAAGGGTATTTGCCGCTATTCCCTGATTCTGGAAGTCTGGAGAAACACATAGTCTGTGAATAACGCAGAATCTGGCATTTGGCCACTGCCATTGGCCATTTTTATATTCTTCATCATATTCTTCGCTTAAAACAAAACTAACGGCAATTTTATTATCAATTTTGCCAATGTACATTTGATCTTTGTTGATATCTTCAGAAATTATCTGTAAATCAGGATATATTTCATCCCACTGGTGGATTCCATCTTCTTCCATATGTTTTATGGCCGCAGAGAATACGGAGAATACTTTATCTGCTTCTTCTGGTCTTGCTTTATAGTAATTCAAGCTTAAACTCCTTAAATACTGCCTTTCCACCTGCTTTTTCTGTAGAATAGCAGAATAGTGCAAATCTTACTCCAACAAACTGATCCAGAGTGTATCGAAGCTTTACTGGCTCTCCAAAATCCTCAAATCTACCTTTTTCGTCAGAAATATCTGCAAATGCAAACTGAACATTCTCTTTTGTATGTTCCAGATTAAATGTGGCTTTTAATTTGAGTTTTGGAGAAGAAAGTTCTCTTTCTGCAGTAATTACAGGCTCTTCATCATCAAATACTCCCATAGACCATGGACTATAAGGAATCTTGTGTTCTGCAGTAATAAGTTTGTATTTTCCATTCTTTTTTGTAATTCCTATAAATCCATATTCACCTTCAAGAGCGCATAAGCCTGTAATATCTCCTTCATTGATATTGGAAGCATCGATTTCTATGCTTCCGGCACAATGTTCTGTGAAAGTTCTTTGTGTCAGGGTATTTGCAGCCTGAACTACGTTTTTGCAGACTTTATCTGTTTTTACAGTGAAAATATCAGATTTTAATTCAACCAGAGCTTTATTCGGAATATGATTCCACTGCCAGGCTGGATTTGTAAAGTCATTACTGTAAAGCGGCTTATACTGATAATCCGGACATAAATCAGGAACATTTATCTGTTTTGGGGCAAATCCAGCGGCTCCAAATACAGGGAAATCATCAAGGAACTTTACAGGTAGTAAAACCGGGATTCTTCCCAGTGCTCCATGGTCTTGAAAGACAATTGAGTACCAGTTTCCGTTTGGTGCTTCTACTAAACCTCCCTGTGCTGTTCCGCTGTTCCAGTTTGCCAGATCTGAGCATAAAACATCCTTTCCGGTATATGGGCCGTCAATTTTATCTGAAACGTAACAGGCTTCGGTTCGCATTCTTCCTTTTGGCATATGAATGAAGGTTATGTAGTATTTTCCATTTATTTTGTAGATATGGCTTCCTTCATAGCCAAGAATGACTTTTTCCGGATCATCCTGAATAATTACCTTATTTATTCCGCCGGCCTTTGGTCCTGAGAGATCTGGTTCCATTTCTGTAAGATGGATATTCATGTTTCCGCTTACGCAGTAAATCTTGCCATCGTCATCGAAAAGCAGTGACATATCGTGATAAAAGCCTTTTATCTCTGAGCGCTGCCATGGCCCTTCGATTTTTTCAGAAGTAAATAAATAAGTCTTTCCTGTGTCATTTGCGACAAAAGAAATGTAGAATTTGCCATTATTGTAACGAATACAGGCTGCCCACATTCCTTTTCCGTAGGCTCCCTTGTTATCAGCCAGAGTCTCTTTTTCTGTCATTTCAAGCTCATCGTATACGTATGCTGCATGTTCCCAGTCTAACAGATTATGAGAGCGGAGGATTACGCAGCCAGGCATAAAGTGCATTGTTGTACTTACCATGTAGTAGGTGTCATCAACTCGGATAATATCCGGGTCCGGGAAGTCTGCAGGTATGATGTATGATGAAGCTGTTTTCATTGGTATTGTGTCTGATGATGAATTTGCCTTTTGGGTCATTTGTGATTTCCTTTTACAAGAGCTAAGAAATAGTAAAGAGAATATTGCTGTCAGAAAAACTAATGTTCGGTAGTTTTTACAATTTTTCTTCATGTTTCTTTTAATAGAATACTGAGAAATAAAAACCTTGTAAACTTACTAACGTTAGTTTATTATAAAAATAATAAAAAAAAAGGAGTTATAATATGAAAAGAAAAAGTTTATTGGCAATTGTCTTAATGCTGAGCACAATTGTTTTTGCAAATGACTGGGATGTTCAGGAATTTCCTTATGAACAGTATGTATATTATATAGTTACTGATGCTCCAGAAACATATAAGAATCTGATTGGAACTATGGTATTTGCATGGCAAGGCCGTTCAAGTTATAGAAATGCATATGAATCATCCTGTAAAGATGGAATTATAGAGTTTCTTAAAAAGGAAGATTTTAATATTGGTATAAATCCAGATACTAAAAAAGATTCCGCTTTTCTTTCTGAAGGATTTATGGAAAAGTATTTTCCAGAATTAGTTAATGTAAATATTCCTGTTACACAAGCTGATCTGGATTTTATTTGGGAAAAGCTAAGTTCAAAATATGCAGGTTTTTCTGATATGAAGAAAAAAGGTTTTAATAAAAAACAATTTTATAAAATTAATAACACAAAGGATTTAAAAACATTATTAGATAAATATATAGAAGACTGCCATTTTCAGCTTAATGTAAGGGAGTTTTCATATAATCAGAATACTGCTTATGATGAAGGTAGTAAAAGAAGTAAAGATCCTGCAAATATATATTTTGAAAAAGAGACTTCAAATTCTTATTACGTAAGATTTACAGGTTGTGGAGTAGAAAATGATTTGTACAATAAAAATCTGCAGCAGGTAGCCCTAAAGGCTGTAAAAAAAGATTTTATAATTCTTGATTCAAGATCAAATCATGGCGGTTCAGATTTTCCACAGATTCTCTTAAGAAGAGATTTGAATAAACTTAAATATAAGGGAACCGTAATTGTACTGCAGGATAACTGGAGCTTTAGTTCTGGTGAATCATGGCATATTTTTGGTGTTGATGGATTAAGATTTAAGTGCCTGCTTGTGGGAACACATTCAGGTGGAATGCAAAATTATGGAAATTGTCAGTTATATAATGATGAAAAATTGAATGTTGGAATTTATTTTGGTTATTCAAATTTCAGAAAAGATCTTCCGTCAAACTATCTTGGTGATGGAAAAGGCTACGAACCTGATATTTGGGCTACTACAGAAACAATGGCATCTGTCCTCACAGGTCTTGGAGTAGATGTAAGCGGAATTATCTTTCAGTAGTTTACGGGTTTTACTGCAGGCAGATTTTGTCTAATCGTGAAACATTTTCTGCAATAAAGTCGGCACCAGCTTCTTCTAGTTCTTGGCGGCTTCCATAGCCAAAGAGAACTCCACAGGATTTGAGGCCGACTTTTTTTGCGCCCAGAATATCATGCTTGCGGTCACCGATCATCAGGATTTTTGATTTATCGCTTATGTGATTTCTTTCAATTGCGTATTCAATAACCTGGTCTTTTTTACTGCGGCTTTCGTCCATCAGGCTGCCGCAGACATTTTCAAAATATTGAGAAAGGCCAAAATGCTCAATGATTTTTACAGAAAATTCTTCAGGTTTTGATGTGGCAACAACAAGTTTTTTGCCATTTTCTTTAAGTTCTGCAAGAAGTTCCGGGATTCCAGGATATACAGAATTTTCAAAGAGGCCTTTTTCAGCAAAATATTCACGGTACTTTTTTACACCTTCTGCAGCTTTTTCTTCTGAAAAACCAAGAAGATTTTTGAAGGTGTCCGGGAGTGGTGGACCTATAAAGGTGCATAAAGTTTCATAAGAAGGAATTTCCAGGCCAAAATATTTAAGGGCATAAATAAAAGAATTTGTGATTCCAAGTGCCGGGTCTGTGAGAGTGCCGTCCAGGTCGAAGAATAAATAGTCGAACATGGGGAAATTATAGAGAAGGATAGATTGTCGGGTCAAGCCCGACAATGACACAAAATTAGTAGCTTTCCAGGAAGCTTTTTGAGAGTTTGTTGCTTACAGTCTGGCGGGTAAGAAGGGTTTCTTTAGCACAGGCAAGACCATAATGAATGCAGCGTTTTACAGGATCTCCTTCCAGGAAGCCCATTAAAAATCCTGAGGCAAAAGCATCTCCGGCACCAATAGTGTCTACAATCTCTGAAGGAGTGTAAGGAGGTTCATTCCATGTTTCTTCCCCAATAGTAACCATTACTCCCTGCTGGCCAAAAGTGATTATAAAGTTTTTATATCCCAATTGTTTAAACTTACTAACGGTAGTTAGGTCTGGAAGTACGGATTTTTCTCCAAGGATAGAAGCAGCTTCATATTCATTGCAGCCGAATAAATCTATAAGATTTGCATATTTCATGGTTTTGCGGGCAATGTCTGGAGCTGTTGCGTTCTGGAATATAAATATTTCAGGATGATTCTTTTTATAATTATAAAAATTTTCCAGTGTCTCTTCTGAAAGGTTAGAGTCCATTACAAAAGCAGAAATATCATTTTCTTTGATTACTTTTTCTACCTGTTCATTAAAGACAATTTCTTTTAATACAGAAGTTGAGTAAATACAGGTTGCGCTTTTTCCACGGCTTGCCATAACTGAAAAAAGTGCGGTTTTACGTTCAGGACTTTCGCTTAGTAAATCAGTTCTTATGCCTTCTTCTTCAAGACCCTTTCTAAGATATTCACCAAAAATATCCTTTCCAACAACTGAATGAATAAAGGTGTTAAATCCAAGGTGTTTAAGATTGATTGCCATTCCGCGGCCAACACCACCGGGAACAAGTTCAATTGAACCTTCGCGATAGGCTTCGGTTTCATCTACTTCGGCAGAATAGGCCTTAATATCTACAGAGACATTTCCAGAACATAAAATATTCTTCATAGGAATTCCTTTGAACGAGAATAAATAATTTTACACCAAAAAGAACTCGGCCGCAAATACAACGGCACAGCAGGCACAGGCTACTGGAAAAAGTCCGAGTCCGATATAAGATAAAATGATTCCTGCTACCAGTGCGATAATACCTGCTATAGGAGACTGGGTTGCATCTACAATTGCAGGGAAGGTCATGACAGAAAGAGTTATATAAGGCACATAGTAGAGAAAGGATTTTATGAATTTGTTTTTAATAGGTTTACGAATTAAGGTAAGAGGAAGAACTCGAATCAGATATGAAACAATAAAAGCAGTGAAAATTGATGCGTATGTATAAGCTGTCATTATTCTTCCTCCGAGATTTTAGTTGTGTTTTCGATCGGCCCTTCGGCTCCGCTCAGGGACCTTTCATTCATTGTATCTTCATTTTCTGAAATCGGTTTAATTAAAGCAACAATGCTTGAGATTACAACTGTAAGGATAATTGTTCTTGTACCGCCTGAAAGCTGACTAACTAACGGTAGTTTGGTACAGGCAAAGCTTGCAGCAAAGCTGACAATTACAGAAATCATAATAACAATATTCTTTTTAGCAGGTGGAACAATAATTGCAAGGAACATTCCGTAAAGTGCGACAGAAAGAGCACTTACTACACGGGCAGGCAAAAAGTTTCCGGCAATAATTCCAAGAGAGGTTCCAATGCTCCAGAGAGGAACTGCAACAAGGAGAGCACCATAATTATATACTGGATTGATAAAACCAGGACGTGCGATTGTAATTCCAAAGATTTCATCGGTTACTCCAAAGCCTACAAAAAAGCGGTGAATCAATGGAGTTTTTGGATCAAAACGTTGTGTAAGTGCTGTACTCATAAGGAGATAGCGGGCATTTACTACGAGAGTAATCACTGCAATTTCAAGTAAAGAAGCAGCCTGCTGGATTGAAGTAAAGAGAGCATATTCACCGGCAGAGGCTACATTAAAAAAGCTTGCAATGAAGCCCTGAAGGGGAGTAAGACCTGCATTACGTGCAACAATACCAAGTGAAAAGGCTACTGCAAAATATCCAAGGCCGATAGGAAGGCCGTCTCGCATGCCTTCGAGAAAAACTTTATTCTTCATAAGTACACCATTAAAAAAGGCTGTCACCTTTGACAGCCTTTCCATTGTATCAATTATTTAGTTTTTTGCCAAATTCAGCAGTATTTTAAGCGTTTGCCATGGCCTTAAGCTCAGCCAGCATTTTAGGTAATTCTGTATCCATGTTCTCGTTTGTGAACTGGCAGGTACCTACTTTTTCATGTCCGCCGCCACCGTATTTAAGCATAAGGCTTCCAACGTTTACTTTGCTTGTTTTGTTCAGGATGCTGTAGCCTACTGCTGCAGAACAGCCCTGACCGCCGCGTCCGCTTACAATCCATGCAGAAATATTCTGGTCTGGATACATAGAGTAAATCATGAAGCGGTTTCCGGTATAAATAGGATCTACTCCACGTAAATCAGAAATGATAAGATTTCCTTCTACAGTGGTATGAGCCTTTACCATTTCCTTAAATTTTTCTGTCTGCTCGTTGTAAACTTCGATTCTTTCTTTTACATCCGGCATAGCAAGAATTTCATCAGTAGATTTATCACGGCAGGCAACCATGAGCTTTTCCATCAGCTGATAGTTAGAAACAGTGAATTCACGCCAGCGGCCAAGACCTGTACGAGGGTCCATAAGGAAACCTACGAGAATCCAGCCTTTTGGATTCTGAATTTCATCGATTGTGAGATTTCCAGAATCGACTTTATCTACAGCTACCATGATATCATCAAAGTTAGGAAACTTTTCTTTTCCACCATAGTATTCATAAATAATGCGGGCGCAGGAAGGAGTAATGCGGCTTTCTCCCTTGTATTTACCTTCGAGCTGATTACGCTCAAATTCGCTTGAGTGGTGGTCGAACCAGAGTCCACAGCCTTCTACAAAAGGGACGTTTGCAAGACAGTCGTTGCTGTCTATTGGAACAAGGCCATCCTGTAAATCTTTTGGATGAGCGAACTTCCAGTGGTCAATAATACCGGCTTCAAGAAGCAGGGCTCCACAAGCCAGTCCATCAAAATCTGAACGTGTAACAAGTCTCATTGCCATATTATTTTACCCTCTA
Source organism: Treponema sp. (assembly GCA_004554075.1). GTDB lineage: Bacteria > Spirochaetota > Spirochaetia > Treponematales > Treponemataceae > Treponema_D. Next base: position 90,453 of record SFOB01000003.1, on the reverse strand, counting down.
AATCAATTTGGATTAATAATATTTTAACATTGAAAGTGCAAAAAAGATATTTAAAAATTTAAAAAAAAGCATAGGGGAAATATCTTATGGAGTGCAATTTAATTGTGTAAAACGTTTAACTGATTAAGGGGGTTTCCTTATCTTCCCCCGAAAAAGACAAATTTCATTTGAAAAAATTTTAACATGCAAATAATAATGAACTTACAAAAATTAAAAAGTTTTTCATTTGAGGAGGATTAAAAAAATGAAAAAATTAAAAGTACTTTTGGGTGCAATTGCACTTATCGCATCTATGGCTTTTGTTAGTTGTGGCCAACCAACTGGTAATAATGGTTTGGTTTCAGGTGGAGCTGAAGAAACAACAGAAATCGTAGTATTTGATCCAGCAACATATACAGGAAATGCTGGTGAAGTTGTTGAAGTTAGTGGCGAGAAATATTTGAAAGTAACACCTGATGGATATAATACTTGGATTGCATTGCCAGAAGCATTAAATCTTAAAGGAAAAACAACAGCAGAATGTAAAGTATTTGCAGAAGCTGGACAGTCAAAACTTTCTGATTGTCAATTCTTTGTTTCTTTGATGGACAACAATAGTGAATCTCCTGCTAAGATTTATGAAGTAGGAACTTATAAACCTCTTCCAACAGCACCTACAGCAGTAACTGCAAGTCACTTTGTTGAAACTCAGTGGAATAAGGCAAGTGATACAGATGTTTGTGTTGCGGTTCAGCCAGTAGTACAGGATGCAGAAAATGGCTATGCAGCAGTAAGTAATATTGTTGTTTATTTCGGAAAAATTACTGTTAAATAAATAAGCAATATTTGCAGGATTGCCAGTAAGAAATATCTATCCGACTGGCAATTCAATAATTAATCAGCCAAGCTTAAAGGCGGGGTCTTAGGGGGTAAGCAACTTGTTGCGTCCCCCTAGGAGAAGGGGTAGCGTAAGACCGCGAAGCGGGCTGGAGCGAGGGGAAGGCCTTCCCCTCCTTCCCTATATACTTTTCTAACTTCCAACCTTGTGGTATAGTAGGCAATATGAATTACGTAATGCAGGAAATGCCTAAGGCCGGAGATACAGTTGTTGTGGGAATGTCGGGCGGAGTTGATTCTACGCTCACTGCACTGCTTCTTTTACAGAAGGGCTGCAAAGTTATAGGTGCAACAATGTCGCTCTGGGATGGAAGTCTCCCGGAAATTAATACAGGGACAAAAACCCGCGAGGCCTGCTTTGGGCCTGGTGAGGAAGAAAACATTGAAGAGTGTCAGCGTTTCTGCGATGCGCACGGAATTGAATATCACGTAATCGATGTAAAAGAAACTTACAAGCAGGAAATTCTTGAATATTTCAAGTCTGAATACAGAAAGGGCCGTACGCCAAATCCTTGTATCCGCTGTAATATGCTGATTAAGTTTGGAGCTCTTCTTGCGGGAATTGAAAAGCTAGGAATCAAATATGATTATTTCTGTACAGGTCATTATGCAAAAATAGTTCGTCCGGATCAGGGGCTTTTTGGAACTGATGCCAGACCTTGCATGATTTCTACTGCTACAGATATTTCAAAAGACCAGACTTACTTTTTGTACCGTGTTTCTTCTGAAACTCTGGAAAAGGTTCGTTTCCCTCTGGCTGCAATGAAAAAGGCTGATGTTATTGCTCTTGCAAAAGAAGCTAATCTTGAAGCGGCAAACCGCGAGGAAAGCCAGGACTTTGTTGGAGAAGAATACTTTGATGTTCTTTTTTCTGATAAGCCTTCGGTTCCTGGAGATATAATTGACCTGGATGGTCATGTTCTTGGCCAGCACAGGGGAATTGAGCATTATACCGTTGGTCAGCGCCGTGGCCTTGGAGTTGCGGTTAACTATCCGGTTTATGTTCATTCAATTGATGCTAAGAATAATGTTGTAGTTCTTGCTCCGAATGAGGCTCTTAATTCTAATGCTCTTATAGCTGATGATTTTGTGTGGCCGGCAGGGGTTGAACCAAAAGAAGCTTTTGATGCAATGGTAAAAATCAGACTGGCTAGTAAGCCGGCTGCTGCCCGTGTAGAACGTTATATTCCTGATGAAGGTGATAAGACAGAATACCGCGGACAGCCATGGAAGATTACTTTTGCAGAGCCGCAGCGCGCAGTTGCGCCTGGCCAGTCGGCAGTACTTTATATTGATGGCGTGATTGCTGGCGGCGGGGTAATCTTTAAAGCGATATATTAAGTAATTTTTCTGCGTTTTTGTGCAGAATCATTTCGCGCTCTTCAGCTGTCAGATCAAGACGGTTGAAGCGTTCCAGTTCTTCTTCGTGATCCCACATAGGGAAGTCGGAACCAAAAAGGAATTTTTCTACACCGTGCTTGCGGATCATTTCGTTTGCTTTTTCTACAGGAAGCCATTCCAAAGTGCTTGAGGTGTCGAAATAAACATCTTCGCCTACAAGCCATTTCATGGATTCATCCCACTCTGTGTAGCCGCCAAAATGAGCAGCAATTAATGTGAGCTTTGGATGTTTTTTATGAAGATTGAGAATGCGCTGAGGGCCTGAGAAATCATAACGGTAATCACCTGCATGCATAATCAAAGGCAGGCCAAGATCGGTCATGATATCGTAAACATTGTCCATGCGGGCTGCATCAATCTGGAATTTCTGAAAATCTGAATGAAGCTTGATTCCTTTAAGACCAGCATCTTTGATTCTGTGGAGTTCTGCTTCGTAATTATCGTAATCCGGATGCATTGTTCCAAAGCCAATAAATTCTGGATGTTCTTCTAACTGTTCAATAATAAAGTTATTTGAAGGTTCAACCTGCATTGCTTTTGTTGCAACAGGTAATACAACATATTTAGAAACGCCGATTTTTGAACCACTTTCAAGCAGTTCTTCGGGGCTTCCGTGATATTTCATTGGATAGTTATAGAAATCTCCTACACTTTTAGAAGCCTTTTCGGCAATTTTTGCAGGATAGATGTGGCAGTGGAAATCGATAATCATATTGAAAAAAGAATACTGATTATCAATTCCCGTGTCAAATAAGTTATTGTTATTACTGATTATCTGTTTTACTTATAGCCTGAGGAAGATATTCTGCAAACTCCGGATATTCTTCTACAAAGTTTTTTGCAGCTTCAGGGTAGTCTGTCCAGGTTGAATAAAATAATGGAGTCATTCCAGGAATAAGGGAGAGGTCAGTAACATTTAAATAATCATATTTAATGTCATACTTATCAAAAAACTCTCTGACAGAGCTTACGTTATTATATAGAACATAAGCCAGGAAAGAGGAGCAGACAAATCTGTACAAGTATTCATCTTCTGATTTTACGATTTTATTTTTTGCTCCAAGAGGATATTTTTGGGTAGTAAATTTTCTGTGTTTCTTTGGAGAAAAAAATCTTTTTCGCAGGCTGAAAACTCCAAGCTTTACATTAAGGGTTGAAGCATATTTTAATTTTGGAGTTGCAGCATAAAATTCAATCATATTTTTTGCGCTGTAATATTCATCTTCCGGAACCTTAAGGGCATAAGTAATCTGCTCAGATAAATCAGGATTACAATGGCGCATGTATTTATTCTGTGCAGCTGCAGAACATTGCTCCTGAGCAAACTGATGTTCGCCTCCAAGAGTGAGGCCATAGAAATTATCATCTAGAGTAAAATTAATGGCAGAATGACTTAAATCCGGAACATCTTCTGTTTTGGTTAATACCAGGCCATTTTTGAGAATATTGGCTGCATAGAGTTTGCTTTTGTAAATAGGATTATAAAGTCTCAGGAAAATATATTTATAATTTTGTTCTGCAGGCTGCGACTGTGGCTGCGTCTGGTCGTCACCTTTGTCTTCTTCATTTACTGCAGTTTGTACTTCAGGAAAATCTAATTCCGGGGCAATGAGTATGGTTGCATCTTCCGGAGGATTCGGATTGATTACTTCTTTTACAAGAGAATTTGTAGTTTTACAGTTGTAAAAAGAAAGAGTTGAGACAACAAATAAAGTGAGAAAGAGAGTAGTTTTTAAAAACTTTTTAGACATTAATTTCCAGCTTTTTGCCGGTCGGCTGATACTGGTAATAACGTACACCGGCAGCATTCATCAATTTTTTAGAAGCTTCAACAGAAGGAGTTCCGTCATATTTATTTTCAGCATAAACTACTGTTTTGATTCCAGACTGGATTATGGCTTTGGCACACTCGTTGCATGGAAATAGGGTAACATAGATTTTGCAGCCTTCTAGAGAACCACCGCGATAGTTGAGTATTGCATTGAGTTCACTGTGAGTTACGTAAGCATATTTTGTTTCCAGAGTATCGCCTTCGCGGGCCCATGGAAATTCATCGTCAGAACAGCCGCGAGGAAAACCGTTATAGCCCATTGAAAGAATCTTGTTATCCTGGCCTACAATGCAGGCACCAACCTGAGAATTAGGATCCTTTGAACGGAAGCTTGCAAGTTTTGCAACGCCCATGAAATATTCATCCCAGGAAATGTAATCACTTCTTTTTTGAATAATTGAACTCATAATACACCCTCTGTACCTTTTATTTTGTTTATTATGTCAAAAAATAAGAAAAAAGAAAATAGAGAGAATTTTCACAATTTTAGACAGGTCTGGAGTTTCGGGATTTGGGGATTGAGCCTTTCTTGAGTTGATCTGGTTATCTTTAGTTCCTCCGGTTATCTTGAGTTTTCCGGCTTTTTATTTGACAAATACATATTCGTAAGTTACCCTTTAACAATATAAGTCCGCAGAAATTTAATTGCGGTTTTTCAGGAGGCATAGATATATGGAAGTAAAATTTTTTTATTGCAAGCACTGCGGTAAAATTATTGTTGTAGTGAAAGATTCTGGAGTTCCAACTGTTTGTTGTGGTGAGGATATGGTAGAACTTATTCCTGGAACAACAGATGCAGCTGTAGAGAAACATGTTCCTGTAATTACTACAGAAGGAAATAAGGTAACAGTCAGCGTTGGTTCAGTAACTCATCCTATGCTTGCTGAACACTATATTGAATGGATCCTTCTTGTTACAGATAAGGGTATTCAGAAAAAGCTTTTGAAACCTGGCGATGAGCCGAAAGCAGAGTTTGCGTTGCTTGATGGTGAAAAGGTAACAGCAGCTTATGAATACTGTAATCTCCACAGATTGTGGAAGTGCTAGAGATTGTCGGGTCAAGCCCGACAATGACAAAGTTTGTGTTGTCGAACAGTTACTTTACAGTATAAGATAAGGTGAGTTCTTCGTTGCCGCAGATTATGCGGCAGGAATGTACGCCACGATTAACCGGAAGTGAAAAGATAAATGGCCGGTTGATTGTGGCGTATTTTTTTTCGTCGTAAAAAACTTCAAGCTGATTTTCGTTACCGCCGGTTACCTCAAAAGGGATGGCCTGGAGTTCTGTGTTCAGGCTACTGTAAAAGAAAAGCGAATCCTGTTTTGGGGTAAGGATTGTCAGGGGATTTTGAGAATATTCGATTAAGCCTTTGTCGGGGCGCTGGCGAAGCCATTGCTGGTATTCTGGTGGAAAGACTGTTTGAATCTCGTTTGAGTTTTTTGATTTTATATGCCAGCTGCAGGTAGAAAGATTCGAATCATTTTTAACATATTCAGTAACGACAGCTTTACAGTTAGGGCCTGCTTTGAGACCTGAGAGAGAGCAGATTCTTTCCTTATGCCAGCCATGTGGATCTGGTTGTGGGAATTCATAATTATAGGAATCTTTAGGAGTGATCTTGTCAAAAACATTTTTTGCAACCCAGGCAGGAAGGGAAGAACCGGTTTTTCCCATAACGGTATTGCCTGAGAAATTTCCCATCCATACTCCGATTGTGTAATCTTTTGTTGCACCAAGCGCAATTATATTCTGATATTGATTTGATGTTCCGGTTTTAAAAATTGAAGGGTAGTCTGTCTGGAAGGTTTGAGTGTAGCCGAAGCCAAGAGCCCGGGCTCCCTTGTCTGAAAGAATAGAAGAAATAATGCGTGAGGTGTCTGCTGAATATAACTGACGAACGTTAGTTAGTTTTTCATCCTTCAAATATTTAAGTGGCAGAAAGTTTCCATCCCTTACAAAGACTGAGAAGGCGGGTACCAGTTCGTAAAGAGAAACTTCACCGGCGCCCAGGGCTAATCCTAAATCAGCTTTTATTCCGCTGTCATTCTGGCGAAGGGATTCAAAGCCAAGTTCATAGAGCTTTTCAAGATAGGTCTGAACTCCAATTTTATTTAAAGTAGAAACTGCAGGTACGTTGAGACTTGAAGCAAGGGCTATTCTCATTCGGACAGGACCGTTAAAGCGGTTATTAAAATTTTCAGGAATATAAAGTTTTTCGTTTCCGAATTCGGTCGGAACATCAGCTAAAACTGTTGAAGGCTGGATGATATTTTTTTCCAGAGCAAGTGCATAGAGGAAAGGTTTCATGGAAGATCCAGGCTGATTTTTTACCAGAACGCCATCTATCTGACCGTTGTTTTCAGAATCAAAAAAATCGCCGTTTCCAAGCCAGGTAAGAACGGAGCCGTCTGCATTATTAAGCAGAAGAAGAGAGCCGTTAGTAATTCGTGAACCCTGGGCCTGCTCGAGGGCTTCCAGCAAAAAGTTTTGTGCAATTTCTGAAATTCTCAGATCTATTGTTGTGTGGAGTTCATAAGGTAATTTGTCTGTATCAGCAGTTATATAATTTACAAAATGAGGCAGCCTGTAAGGATACCGAAAATATTTTGCTTCCTGTGCTGCATCCCAGGCTTGAGGCGAAATATCCTTATATCGGGCACTGTGTTCTATCGGATTATAAAAAGAAGGATTTCTTGGAATAATTGAGAGAACCTGGATTTGTCCTTCTGTAAGTTCATTAAGCTCACAGCCGAAATAAGTTCTGGCAGCTGAAGTAATTCCATAGGAATTTGAACCGAAATAAATTGAATTGAGATAAAGCTCCAGAATCTTTTTTTTGGAAAGTTTTGCTTCAATTCTAAAAGCGTAAAAAATGTCTTTAAGTTTACGACTTATGGTTGGAGAATTATCCTGATTAACGGCTTTAGCAAGCTGCATTGTAATTGTAGAACCACCGCGAACAATTTTTCCTGCGCGATGATTCTGGATAGGAGCTTTTATAATTGCCAGCCAGTCTACTCCGTGATGAAAATAAAAACGGCGGTCTTCCTGACGGATAAAATTTTTCTGAAGAGATTTTGGAATTTTTTTGATTTGAGTAAACTCCCTGCGGCCCCCGCCAGGAAGCGGAGTTATCTGAATTATTTCTCCATTACGGTCATAAATGCGGCAGCTGTATTCCTTTTCAATATAATCATTGAGTTCCGGGAAAGGCACAAGGCGCAGAGTAAGAGGAATTAATAAAACAAGAAAAAGTTTAATTGAGATGACACAAAGGACTGTTTTAGCCCTTTGTGTCTTTAAGCATTCAAGATTAAGCACAATATTACTCAATTATAAAGAGATATCCGTCGCTGCGACCAAATATCTCTGGTTCGTACATACATTCAGCCTGAACTGGAGGGGTTGGGTAAATACCACGGCGTACGGCACGGAAAGTAAAGTCAAAGAAGTATCTGCCGGAATGCATTTCGTCCCAGAAGAATTGCGCTTCGTTATCTGTAATACTCTTGTGACTCATCCAGCTGCGCCAGCTTTGTGAATTACTGCTTTGAGCAGCTGAACCGCTTGTAACAAGAGTTGAATCAAGAATCTCTGCTCCTGATGGAATAGGCGCACGAACAGCAACATATTCTCTTGTGCGGTTAGTCTGTATGAAAACCTTTGCCCTATAGATTTTTCCACTTTCGAGTTTAAGATCGCAGGTATCTTTTGCAACATTAATCAGTTCACCAGTGTCAAAATCTGTAATTTCATAGGTAATCTTTAAGCCTTCATCACGTGCAGCCTGAGCTTCATCTGGGAGGGCATATTTCATTTCTACTGTGTAGAACAAATAACCCTGGCCATCTTTTTCAATTACAAGAGGAATTGCTTTATCGCGAGCGAGAGAAGAAATAAATTCGTCTTCGAACGGCAGACTTAAAGTCTTTGGCTTAGCATTTACACCCTTGAAAGATTCCTTCATCAGCTGACGGCCGTTGAGGGAAGCAGTTGCTGTGTAATTGGTTGAATCAAGATTACGCTTCTGAATGTAAGTATAAATTGATTCGAGTACAGCTGAAGTTGTAATTGTGTTCTGCCAGTAACCATGCTGCTGTTTTTTGAGAAGGGTATAAATCAATCTGTCTACCATTTGATCATCAGGATCAACAGTTGCAAAGGCAGAAAGAATTGCTGCGTACTGAACTGTTTCATTCTGATAACAGAACCAGTAGCCGCTCTTTGCTTTTTTAGAAAGAGTAACTCCGCGCTGATCTGGCTGCAGGTATGGTCTGATTTTTCCATTGATGATTTTTGCTTTTTCTTTATCTGCAGGAGCTTCAGAATTTGCGTAAGCTAACGAAAGGTAGGCAGCCGCATCAAGAGTGAGGGAATCTACTTTTTCGTACAGTTCGTTTCTTACGGAATTCAAAGATTTATCTCCAAACAGACTGAATACATAGCAGGCAAAAGCTTTATCGTAATCATAATAATTTGAATCACGGAAGCGTTTACTATAGCCCTTTACCTGCTGTGAAAGATAACTTGCAAGATGCTTTGAATCAATTGGAATATCATCTGGTGTATAACCACGTTTTATTGCGAGAGCATAGATGTAAAGAATTCTAAGGCTTACAAAATCAGAAGAATGAACTGAGTCCGGCCAGTAACCAAAGCCTCCGTCGAAATGCTGGTAGTCCTTCCATTTTTTAGTCCAGCTTGTGACACATTCTTTGATATCTGCGACTTTTGAATCCATACCGAAAATGTTGATATATTCATCAAAGCAAACCAGAGGAAGAATACGTGAAGACTGCTGTTCAAGACAACCGTAAGGATAATCAAAAAGATAATTTACTGAGCTGCCAAGAACTCCAAGGCGGGTTGCGTCCAGAATAAAGTTTAAGTCTCCGCGGCCTTCTTTAGCAAAGCCCGGAATAATAAGGCTTTCTTTTTCGCTGGTATTTTTGTCGCCGGAAATAGTTCCGGTCATTGTTACGGTTTCATAAACAAAGGTCTTTTCAATTCTGATTGGAGAAATGAGACGTTCATTCAGAAGGTCAGACTTTATTGTATAAACAAGATTTACTGTTCCTTCCTTTGAAGCTGCAACATCAAAATAAACAACGGTAGACTGGCCCGAAGCTACATAAACTGTATGAGAAGATTGGCCGTCTACAAAGCCTTTTCCAGGAATTGTTTTACGGCCATTGAGCTTGTCTTCTTCTGTGTCTTTTGTTGGAGTAAGAACTTCGAGATTTACGGTAACCTTCTGTCCGTCTTTTCCAAGATTTGTAATGAGAACTCCACATTCGGCTGTATCGCGTTCACGAAGGCGGCGTGGCTGAACCTGCTGAATGTTTATTGGATTCTGGACTTTTACTTCTTCTTCCTGAAGGGCAAACAAATCATCTTTTACACCAAAGGCTGTAATTCGATAAGTGGTGAGGCTGTCTGGCATTTTAAAGGTAACAGTAGCTTCACCATTTTTGTCTGTAATCAGAACTGGTTCAAAGAAGGCTGTTGGTCTGAAGTCTTTTCTTTCATCCTCTTTTTCTTCATCAGCTGAGGCATCTCCACCCTTAAGATTTTTTACACTGTAAGTAACCGGATCCATAAGGAGGGCACGTGAATCACCACCATAAACTCTCAGAGGGAAGTTGTCTTTGTTATAGAAGAAATCAATTGGATTTGGAACGTGATAATTAATCAGATCCAGAACTCCGCGGTCTACAGCCATAGCAGTGAGTTCGGCGCCTGCATAAGGTTTTCCGCCCTTTGTTGCAGTAAACTTGATTGTTGCAGTATCACCCGGCTTATAACTTGGTTTGTCGCATTCAACTTTTACAGTAAAAGAACGTACATAAGGATTTATTAAAAGAGGAGTAACGCCGTAGTAGCCCTTTGGCTTATCAAGATCCGGCTCTCCATAATTATGAGTTGGCTGACCATGTCGCTCTGAATAAGAAGAAACCGAAACATAAACAACAGGAACATAATTTCCGGCAACCGGAATATCTATAACTTCAGCTCCATTTTCGAAGTGGCGGATTTCTTCTGTAAAGATACCTTCTCGTTCAACAGTGATAAGATAATCACCAGATGGGAGAGGGCTTTCCAGAAGCACATGAGCAGTTTCTCCAGGATTGTACTGAGACTTATCCGGAGTCAGCTTAAGTGAATTAGAATTGTACTGATCGAACCAGCTTGAGCCTGAACCTGTAACATAGAATTCATTTTTACAGAGAACCTTATTTCCACGACTGTCTTTACCGGTAATTGTAAGAGTATACCAGCCGCTTGCTTTTGGAGTAAGCGGAAGAATGCCGTTTACAAGAGGCTTAAGGTCGCCGCTGGCATCTTCTACATCTGAACGTTCATAGCGGGTATAGATTGTGTCGTCTACACTCTGCTCGTGAACCATGGTCCATACTTCGTGAGAGAGAGAATATTCAAGCTCAGAAACCTTAAGAGGAACATCTCCTTCTGCCATCAGCTTGCCGTCTGGGTTTACAAGAATATATGGGATTTCAAGCTTGTCTCCGGCCTTGGCAAAACCGCGTGTGTTGCGGGCTTTTGCAATACCAATATAGAACTGAGCAGGATTTACAAAAATATCATTCTGGGCAGCTATACGCTGATTTGAAACATCTGTTACAGAAGATTCAACATGGTAGATATATGGAGCACCGTCTGTGATTTTTTCTGACTCGCATGAAAGCGACGCAGTACCGTCTACACCAAGGACACCAGAATCATTTGAGTAATAATTTCTATCAGGATATACACCGGTGTAGAAGCTGTAACCCTTTGCTGCCGGTTCAGAAGTCTTAAAGGTTGTTGGCTGCTTGTACCAGGAAACTTCATATTTTGCGCCGCTGAGAGAGCCGCCTGCAAGATAATCTGCAGAAAGATCTGCTGAAAGTTTATCGCCGCCATAATATGAAATCTGCGGTACGGTAATAGAAGATTCAAATTTTACACGTTCAAAATCAGCAATTGTAAAGGTGATGATTTTTGTTTCATTTGAATTGCCGTTACGTGAATAAACAAGATTATAATAACCTCGATCGATATTCTCCGGAATTTTGAAGGAACCGTAGAAGCCGCCTGATTCAGAAAGCTGGCCTGTAATAGGTTCAATAATTTCAGTTGAATCCCACCAGGCGCCCTTTGCTGTAATTGAGTACCAGCCGCTGTGTGGAGTAAAGGCACCGAGAAGCTGGTCGCGGTCTATTCCGCGGAAGGTTACTGTTTCGCCAGGTTTATAAATACCGCGGTCAACAAACATAAAGGTTCGCTGCTGAGGTGTGCGGGCTCTTTCCAGAGACGCTGTAGAAACACCTTCACGCCATGAGTTATGGGAAGCAGGAGCAAAGGCTGCCCGGTCTTTTCCGTTTACAACATAAACAAAAGAATTGCGGTTTTCATTCTGGATATTATCAATTTCATCTTCTTCATAAGTAATTACAGCAAGACCGTTTTTATCAGTTTTACCTTTTGCAAAAAGCTTGTCGTAAGTTGCTTCATTTCCATAAACAAAGATTTCCTGAGGTTTATATCCGCCTTTTTCCCATCTCTGGTAATCATTTAAATTATGAACGATATAAACATCAGCACCTTCAACAGGCTTTCCCGTAGCTAGACTGCGCACCATTACAACAGCCTTGTTTATTGACATTCTGGCAGTGATTCCCAGGTCTGTTACCTGAACAACACCGTTCATGCTTGACTTTTCAACTTCGTATTGCTCTTTCCAGTGGTTGTATTCACGATAGTTTGCAATTGCTTCAAAACGAACAAAGCCATAGCCGTCTGTAAGGAAAGGATCAAGATCAAGTTCCTGGAAATTACGCTGATTCTTTTCGCCAAGATCTATGTCCTTAAACATTTCTGGATTCTTGTTATATTCGTAAAGTCCGTTTCCAGAAGGGCGGTCAGTTTTCTGAAGATATAATTTTCCGCTCAAAAGATTCTGATGTTCAAAAATCATCTTGTGAGGGAACTGAGCTTCCAGCATTGTTGTTCCGTGATTCTGGAATTTTACATAGGCTTTTTCCAGCGGAGTTTTAAAGTTGTAAGAAGCTTTTGCGGAAGTAAGAGGCTGTCCATATTTGTCTTTTAGATTTGTACCAAAACTTACGGTGTGATTCTGATTATAATCAAAAGGAAGATTACAAAGTTTTACAGTGCGTCCGTTTACAACAATATTTGCTTCTGTAATTTTGTTTCCGCCATCATAAGTAATATTTTCAACTAACGACTGTTTGTCTGGAGTTTGTGAAAAATAAATAGTAAGAGGCCAGCTGTATTTTGCAGAAGAATATTCTGTCATACCTTCTACTTCACTGATTTTAAAAGGAAGAAGGGTATCGTAGCTTTCTAAACTGCCTTCATTATTTTTTACAATTACTTTAGTTCCGTGCGTAACATCGCTTTTGATTTCTACAAGCCAGGTATTTGTGCGGCCTGCTTCTTCATCAAATTCGGCATGGTTAGACCACATGTGGAAGATATCTTTATAAACAGGTTTAACTTCATACTGGGCCTGAAGACTATTTACATAGACTTCCAGATTTCTCTTTATTGAATCCAGAGTAGTTGTGTAATTTGTTCGCATAACAAAGCGGTTTTCATAAGGTGGGAGGGCACCTGTGTTCCAGTTGTAAGCACAGTCGCTGTCTTTTACATAGCCTCCCCAAAGGTTTGTAACTTCTACTGGATCTGCCTGTGTTTCAAAAACAGTTTCTCCGGTTATCTTTTTTCCGCCGGCAGATTTAAGATCTGGTTTTATTTTGATTGTATAGCGGACAGTAGGATCTGCAGGAAGATCAGATTCAAAGCTCAAGTGTTTTGTACCATACCAGCGGAAGGTTCCCGGAAGGTTAGGTTCAATAGACATGATGTCTGAAGTTGTCTGAGGTTTATCTAAGCCCTGAAGAGAACGTACAGGGCGGGAGAAGATAACATAAAAGGTTGGATGATTTTCTCCGCCAACAATCTTTCCCTGAGGTCCCCAGTCTTCTACAAAAAACTCTTTTGTAGTGTCATCTTCTTCGGCTTCATCGTTTGGCTTATAGTCCTGAAGTGAAGCCTTTTTTGTTACGTATTTTGTTACGTAATCTGAAAGCTTTCTGATGCCTGGAATTACAGACTGGCTTTCTTCGTTTTTATCAGAATTTTTTGAAGCTTTTTTTCCTGATTTTTTCTGGTTCTGAGCAGCGTCCGTAAAAAGTGAATCAGGATATTCCGGAGTATAATCAAGGGCAAAGAACTTATTTACAGAATCGTAATCTACATAATTAGAAGAATCTGTACTCAGTTTTAAAGCATTGCGCTCTTTGTAAACCGGAGCTTCTTCAGAATAGGAATCGGCATTAAAAGGTGTTCCGGCATAACCGGCAACATTTCCGGATTTTTTACTTCCTTTTGCTTTACCGGCATCATCCGTAACAGAATTTTCCGGGCTCTGTGAATTTGACTTTTTGCAACTAACGACCGTTAGACTGGCTGCAAAAACCGCAGTAACAATTAAGAGAAAGAAACAGGATTTTTTCATAAAAGCCTCGTATTTTTATATTTTTTTCATCAGGTGAATTAGCGTTGAGATATCATAATTTTTGGATTCGGAACATTTTAATTCCATAATCTTATATTATAAGGGATATGTCTGTATTTTGCTAGAATTTCGCGGAAGTGAAAAAAAGTCTAAAATCAGTTTTTTATTTTCCGATAATAGAAGTATGAGAGCATCTAATAAGTCTAGTTTCATAACCGGAGTCGCTTTGCTGTCGCTTGCGGCCCTTTTTACTATCAGTTTGATTCTTTTACCCCTGGATTATGGTGTAAGTGGTCCAGGTCATAATAATATTTTGTATTTACTCGGAGATATGCTGTACTCGGTTTACGGCTTTTGCAGCATTCTGATTCCGGCTTTTCTGCTTGTTTCAGGCCTTTCCTGCTTTGCTTCTAAGTGGACTGCCCGCAAAACTCTCCGTCTTTTAACTGCACTTATTCCATTTTTTACCTGTGTAGTTACAGAAAGCATAATTCGTTCTATAGTAAAAGTTGATCATTCTCCGTTTGCTATTGTAAAAATCCTGATTGCCCTTGTTACTGGTGCTATGCTCGTTGTTATAGAGTATCTTGGAACCGGTATTATTGCAGACAGAATTAACCATGGTGGCTTTAAAAATTTGAGAAAGCCGTTAAAAAAGGCTTCTGCAGATGGCTTTGAAGAGATAGGTGTGCTTTCGGATGATGGTTCTGATGAGGGTGCAGCTGGTGAAACCGAGGGTGGTGACGAAAATGCACTTCCTGAGTTTAAGAAGCTGTCGAAAATCAAGGTTCCTAAAGAGACTTTATTTGGTAAGCTTAAGAATAAATTCAAAAAGGCTGACTCTGAAGATGATGAAGACGAGGACGAAGTTTCCAAGAAGGGAACTATTTTTGATGCAATCCTCGATGATGTTAAGCCTTACGAAGAAGTTGCAGAAGAAACTGCAGTAGCAGAAGAATCTGAAAAGAAAGACGAAAGTGTAAAAGCAGACAATACTGCTTCTGCAATATCTATTCCTCCTGCAACAGAAACTGAGGCTACAGCTCAGGGTTCTATGCTTACTCAGGAAGAGTTTGCAGCTCTTACAACTTCTGAAGCTTCTGCTGAAGAACTTGAATGGCCAGGCCTTCCTCCACAGCCGGAAAATCTTCCTCCAGAGTATGATGCAGATTTTGATGAAAATGACCCTGCTCTTGAGTTCCCTCCAAAGGACGAAGCTCCGGTTGAAGCTGCTAAGGTTGCAGAAGCTCCAAAGGCAGCAGCAGTGCAGACAGCTCCAGCTTCTCAGCCAGCTGCCGCAGATCCAAATGATCCATACGCTGCAACCCGCTATATTGATTCGGTTGTAGAAAATCCACTTTATCCTCATAAAATTGTTATAAATGATGACCCGGCTGCTCCTGAGTCTGAGGAAAAAAAAACTCCAGCTCAAGTAGTAACTGAAAAACCAAAGTATCCAACCCGCATCCAGATTAAAGATGAAGCAGTTTATGAGACTAAAAATGAACCAGAAGTTTCTGATGCTGATGGATATGTAGAAGATGAAACTCTTCCTTTCCCGGATTTTGATATTGAAGAACCGGCTATCAATACAAAGCCTGCAATTCTTACAAAGCAGGAAAAAGAGACTAAAGCAGCGGCTGCAGAGGAAACTAACTATCGTTCGGTAGGAGAGTATTTTGCCGATGACGAAGATGGCCCAAAAATTTCAACTAAAGAAAATCTCTATAACTACTTTGAAAATGTAGATAAAAAGAAAACTGCAAAGAAGATTGAAGATCCTTATGCAGCAGAAAACAGGGGTGATTCAGATTCTGATGACCTTGAAGATGTAGAAGACAATCCTCAGATTTTTGATCAGCTTGCCCAGCAGCAGGAACAGGCTGAAGAAGAGGAAGTAAATATTTCTACTGCGGCTGCCAGCGTTTTCAAAGAAATGGATGCAGATATCAGAAAAACTATGCCGGTTAAGGCTGCATGTACAGGCCCGGCTCATGGCGGCGCAACAAACCTCACAAAGGATGAACTTTCTGATTTCTTTAATGCACAGCAGGCAGAAAACACACCTAAGACAAAAGAAATTGCAGCAAATCCACCAAAGACACATCGTGCCACAAAGAAGGGTGCTTATGTAATTCCTTCAGATTTGCTTACAGCCTATAAAGACGACCAGTATTGGATTATTGATGACGCAACAAAGCAGGCTTCTCTCAACCTTAAGCAGACCCTTGCAGAGTTCAATATTGAGGCTGATATTACAGGAATCAAAAAAGGTCCAGTTGTTACAATGTTTGAGATTCTGCCGGCACCTGGCGTAAAGCTTAGTAAAATTGTTGCCCTTCAGGATAACATTGCCCTCAGCCTTGCAGCTCAGTCTGTCCGCATTGTAGCGCCAATTCCAGGTAAGCAGGCCGTTGGTATTGAAGTTCCAAACAGAAACCGTTCTGTTGTAGGCTTCCGCGAAATTATTGAAATGGATCTTCCTGAATGGAAGAAGATGGCTGTTCCTGTTGTTCTTGGAAAAGACATTCTGGGTAAGGCTCAGCTGATTGACCTTGTTAAGACACCACATATGCTGATTGCCGGTGCTACTGGTTCTGGAAAGTCTGTTTGTGTAAACTCGCTGATTCTTTCTATTTTGTATAAACGCTCGTTTGAAGATGTAAAGATGATTCTCGTTGACCCTAAGGTTGTTGAGCTCAAGCTTTACAATAAT
This sequence comes from Treponema sp., assembly GCA_004554075.1. GTDB lineage: Bacteria > Spirochaetota > Spirochaetia > Treponematales > Treponemataceae > Treponema_D. The sequence continues at coordinate 74,087 of SFOB01000003.1, read as the reverse complement.
ATTCCGCACCTTTTGACTCCGGTTATCACAGAGCCAAAGAAGGCCCTTCAGGCTTTGCAGTGGTGTCTCTGCGAAATGGAACGCCGCTACGCCTTGCTGGACAGCATGGGTGTACGTGACATTTCTAACTACAATGCAAAAATCAAAGAGCAGAAAATCTGTACAGAAAAGTTGCCTTACATCGTAGTAATTATTGATGAGTTTGCCGACCTTATGGCAACAAGCGGTAAGGAACTGGAAAACATTGTAGCCCGCCTTACTGCAATGAGCCGTGCGGTTGGTATTCACCTTGTTCTTGCAACACAGCGTCCTTCTGTAAACGTAATTACTGGTTTGATTAAGGCTAACATCCCGACCCGTATCGCCTTTATGGTTGCTTCTCGTACAGACTCAAATATCATTATTGATACTGTTGGTGCTGAAAAGCTTCTTGGTCGTGGTGATATGCTTTACGCTTCTGCTGTGGACCCTGCTCCTATCAGAATCCAGGGAACCTTTGTAAGTGACCAGGAAGTTGAAAATGTAGTTACTGCTGTAAAAGATTACGGCGAACCGGATTATATTGATGAAGAAATTTTTGTTGAAGATGATGACGAAGATGCAGCACGCGATCTCTTTGGCGAGCCAATGAGCGACGATGATCCATTGTATGATCAGGCTCTCGAAATCGTTGTTCAGAGCGGCAAGGCCAGCGCAAGCTACATTCAGCGCCGTCTCAAAATCGGTTACAACCGCGCAGCCCGCCTCGTAGAAGAAATGGAAGAGCGAGGAATTGTAGGTCCTGCAAACGGAAGCAAACCTCGCGAGGTAATCCATATTCCATAATAAAAGTGAGAGGTCATGCTGAACTTGTTTCAGCATCTCCCACTTCAGGAAGTTTATATGATACTGATAATTCTTAGCTTTATTGCCGGTGTTGCATTTTGCGCCGCCGGCGTTTATTTTCTTTTACCTGGATTTTTAGAAAAACTCAACGAAGCCGCTGCAGATAAGTCACCGGAAAATTTACGTCGCAACCAACTGCGTGCAAAAAGCAGCGGGTACGTAGCTTTAGGTTTGGGCGCACTAACAATTGCTCTCGCTTTTATGCTGATAAGTTTCCCGCAGATTGCATCGCCACTTGTGCTGGTGTATATGATATTTGTGTTGGCGGCGGTCTCGGTGTTGCTTGTGATATACAAGTAAAATAAAATTATTGAAAATGCCTGATTCAGGCGGTGTCTCCCGAACTCAATCAGAGTCTTGCTCAGGCGGACTTTGAAATAATTGATAAGGGAGGTTTGCTTATGACATTTGAGCTTGTTGTTGCAGTAATCACATGTATTGCGACAATAATCTGCACTGTTATAGCAGTTCTCTCATACTTTAGAAATAAAAGATGAGTAGATAAATAAAGCCGCCGTAGTCCTTTTCACACATACTTCGGCGGCTTTTACACAACGTGGAGATGACCCAAATGAATCGGGCATTTCCTTTCTTTTAATATAGCATACACCTATAAGGCCGTCAAGTTTTTGGCCATCAATCATTGGGGGATTTTAAGGGGGCGGAGCCCACTTAGGAGAAGGGGTAGCCCGAGACACCGCAACGAAGTGAGGAGGCTCGGGCGCAGGGGGAGACTTCCCCCTCCTTACATAAAATATGTCTTAATTGGTGGGAAGCCGTTGAAGGCTACTGAGGCGTAAGTTGAAGTATAAGCGCCTGTAGAGAGCCAGTAAAGTTTGTCGCCGGCTTTCAGGGAAATAGGGAGCTTGTATTTGGCGTCTTCGTACATGATGTCCATTGAGTCGCAGGTTGGGCCGGCGATGATTACGATGCCTTCTTTTTCGCCTGGTTTGTCGCGGCTGGTTACTACAGGGTATTTGATTGATTCGTCGAGGGTTTCGATGAGGCCGTTGAATTTTCCGGCGTCTACGTATACCCAGCGGGCAAGTGCTGTGTTGTTTTTGCGGCTTGTCAAAATAACTTCTGAAGTTAAGATTCCGCTGTCGCCAACGAGTGAGCGGCCTGGTTCAAGAATAATCTCCGGAATATCGTCGCCAAAGTCTTCCTGAATATAGCGGGTAATTTCTGAAGCATATTCTGCGAGTGTGTTTGTTGGTTCGATGTAGCTTGCAGGGAAACCACCACCCATATTAATCATGCTCAGGCGGATTCCTTCTTCTTCTTCGAGGGAAGTAAAAAGATATTTTACCTTAGCAATAGCGTCGTTCCACTGACCGATATCGCGCTGCTGGCTGCCTACGTGGAAACTGATTCCGTAAGGTGTAAGGCCGAGGTCGCGAGCAAGAACGAGAAGGTCATAAGCCATATCAGGATGGCAGCCGAACTTGCGGGAAAGAGGCCAGTCTGCGCTGACTGAATTTTCTACGAGGATACGAACATAAATACGTGAGCCCGGAGCATTCTTTGCAATTTCCTTAAGGTCATCCTTGCTGTCTGTTGCAAACATGCGGACACCCTTGTCGTAGAAATACTTGATGTCGCGGGCTTTTTTGATTGTGTTTCCGTAAGAAAGTCTGTCTGGAGACACGTTAAACTTTGAAATCAAGTCCAGCTCATAGCGGGAAGCAATATCAAAGTTTGAACCCATTTCTGCGAGCATCTGAAGAACCGGCTCACCTGGGTTTGATTTCATTGCGTAATAAATTCTGGCATACGGGAATGAATCTCTGAGTCTGATGTAATTCTGTTTGATTGTGTTGAGATTGATTACGATATTTGGAGTTTCCAAATCTTTAGAAAAGTCGAGAAAACGCTGCCAGTCCTTATCGCTGACATAATCGTTACGATTAAACATTTAGACCACCTGTTTTAATGGAAAAATGTAAAATAACCGGTGTATTCGCAGCAAATCAACAATCAGGAATCATGGCTGCGAGCGATCCGCCAACGTTGGTAAGGAACCCTTAATTTTTCAACGTTCGGGGAATAATAACAGAAAAATACGATTAGGTCATCATTTTTTGAAAAATTTTTAAAAATTTGTAATAATTAATTTTGTACAATTTATTTAGATATTTTTCCCTTGTTTTAACCTTTTTTTCTCAGTAATTTAAAACTATGAATAGTCTTGATTTTGAGTACTTGAAAAATCATATAAACACAGCAGATTTTTTTGGCAGCGATTCGTCTCTGGCCAATCTATTTCTGCTCCAGAATAAATACAATACCGAACTCAAAATCAAAAATAACCTTTTAATCAGATATTATTATGGCAATGAAAATCGTACAGGTTATGGTTTTCCAATTCCGATAAAAGCTGCAAATACAGCAACTCCGACAGGCCTTTCTCAGGAATGGCTGGCTGGGGCGCTGAATGCAATAATTGACGATGCCCGCGAACAGAACCGACCTGTTCAATTCTGTCTTCTCACCCAGGAGCAGAAAAATCAGCTGGATTCCTGTCTGGCTGCCAGTTTCCCTCAGTTCCATCCCGACTGGAAAACCAACCGCGACGACTGTGATTACATTTACTTACGCAGTAACCTTGCCGAGCTTCCGGGCTCTCACTATCAGAAAAAAAGAAATCATATTTCCCGCTTTAACAGAATTTACGGTTCTGAAAATGATGGCGCCAGCTGGGAGTTTAAGGCTTATCCGGAAAATGATATTGCTGCTGATATTCTTGAGGTTGCAGGCCGCTGGTTCAAAGAAAAAGAGGGAGACAAGGATCAGGTTCTTCAGCTGGAGCATGAAAGTATTGAACTTGCCCTGAAAAATGCGGAGCTCCTGGGGCTGCGTGGCGGTGTCCTCTATATAAAGGGTCAGCCTGCTGCAATGACTCTTGCGGCTCCAATTTCCCCTGATGTTCTTGATGTAATTTACGAAAAATCTTACGGCGAATATGAGCACAACGGAGCATACGCTGTAATCAACCAGCAGTTTGCCCGCCACATGAGCAGCTTTCTTTACTTCAACCGCGAAGAGGATATGGGCGTGGAAGGCCTGCGAAAGGCAAAATTGTCGTACAAGCCCACAATGATTTTAGATAAGTTTTATTGCGGAGGCCTCTGATGTTGTCATCTATCCTCGCTAAATCTGATTGTGCCGCCTGTAAATTCTGCTGCAGCTTCCGCCGCACAAGTCTTTGGGAAACTCCGGTAATTCCTGCGGCAGACATTCCAAAATTACAGGAACTATTTCCAAATGCAAAATTCCGCCAGGCTGGAAAAGAATCTTACACCTTCGACCTTAACTCGGCTTACAAAACTTCCGACCCCGTAGAAGAAGCTCCATGTCCATTTCTTGACCCTGACCGTGGCTGCGCGCTCCCCCTAGACCTCAAGCCCTTTGAATGCAAAATCTGGCCTTTGCGTGCAGTCCGACTCCCAGACTCTGCAGATTCAGAGCATAGCCTTGCCATCGCCCTTACGCCAACCTGTCCTGCAATCAATAAGGTGCCGGAAGAAAAAGTGCGCCAGCTGGCTGCGTCTGGCCTTGGAAAGACAATTCTTGATTACGCTGAAGGTCACCCGGATATAATAAAAGAAGCAAGTGAATTCCTTTCAAATATCGTCTATAAATAGCGGCATGAGCGCCGGGAAAGAGGGTGGCTGGAAAGAGCAACAATGCTTTTTCTTGACATCTGAAAAATTATCTTTTACCGTTTAAATATGAAGAGTTTCAGCAAGCCAGTGATGAGAAGAATCATCACAATTTTTTTTATTTTAAATCTTTTTTCTTTTCTTAATGCGCAGACCAGCCATCCGTCTCTGGAACCGCTTTTTCCGGTTAATGTCGGATCAAAAAACTATACTGCAGATCAGGTTTTTGAAATGGGGCTTTTGTTTTCTGAATGCCAGAGAGACAGCGACGACTGGAATCGCTGCTGGGTTCAGTTTGAAGCTATAAAGGAAGAAGTTACTTCGGAAGAATTTATGAGCCTTGGCGAAGAGGAAAGGGGAAAGGCAATTCTCAAACTTCTTTACAGAGATTACCTTGCAGCCTATAAGTTTAGTCAGACAAGAATAGATGTTGCTATGGACAAGGGCTTTTATAACTGTGTTTCTTCTGCAGTTTTGTATATGGCTGCAGCAAAGGCTGCCGGTCTTGATGTACGTGGTCAGAGAACAACGCAGCATGCCTTCTGTTCTATTTATGTTCCGGATTATGTTTCTGATGCAGAGGGAAATCCGGGCCAGCTGAAAAAAATTGATGTAGAGACAACAAACCCATACGGCTTTAACCCTGGAAGCAAAGAAGAAATAGAAAATGAGAGCAAGATAAAAAAGTATTATGTTGTTCCAAAAAAATATTATTCAAACCGTTCAGAAATCAGTGACGGATTTTTTACCGGCCTTATTGCAGGAAACCTGTGTTCTGATTATATAAAAACTTCAGATTACCAGAAGGCTGTTCCTCTTGGGGCAGCAAGATGGGAAGCTGTTCGTTATGAAAATCCGGATGCTGTGGCTTTTGTCCGCAATGAGTTTGATATTCTTGCCGGAAATTATGTAAACCTTAAACCGGAAAAAGCAGAAACATATTCTTCAACTTTAGACTGGTTTTATTCTTTTATTAAACGCTGGGGCAATGATGCCTTCCTTCAAAAAAATCTTGATAATTCTTTTATAAATCTGCTGGTCCTCTGTAACAAAGAACAGAATTATCCGCTGGCAAAATCAGCTTATGAAAAATATATAGATAAAGTTTCGCAGAGCCAGCTTACAAAGGCAGAAGAAATAATGACGGATATTATTATTCTGACTGCCACAAATAATCTTTCAAGTAAAGAAAAGGTAGCTGAGACTAACAGGTTGCTTGCTACAAAGGAGCTTGCTTCTGATGCCCGCCAGAAAAGGGGAAAGCAGCATCTGGAACTCTTCTGGATTACACGCTTAAACGAATTAATGAAAGCCGGCGAATATATAGAAGGCTATGCAGATGCGGGTGCTGCTCTGAAAGTGCTTCCAAAGAGTAGTAAAATCAAAAACATGCAGAACAGTTTTTACAATAATCTGATTGCAATTCTGCATAATGGTTTTGCGCGTTATGCAAATGCCGGAGATTATGAAACAGCCCGTGCTATTCTTATAGAAGGTCTTAAGAAATTTCCAGAGGATAGAACCTTAAAAAAAGACCTTGCAGATATTGATAAGCTTATTAATTCAAAGGCAAATGATTAGACTTTAACCGAAATAAATAAGAACTGACCGAAAAATCTAAGACTTTACGCCTCCAGAAAAGGGTGAGACCATTATTATAGTATAATCCTTTGGAGGTTTTTCATGAAAAAAGTAAGAACTGCAATTATTGCAGGTATTACAGCTATGGCCTTAAGTTTCAGCGGATGCTCAAACTTAATCAGTAATGTTGCTGGTGAAAGCGCAGTATCGGCTTCGAGAAGTGTTGTGGTTAATGGATCACTTGCTGTTGATTCTTCCATTGCAATTCCTTTTGGTCTTGTAGCAGATGTTGGAGAGAAAAATCTTATTCGTCTGGCCTGGGGATGTCCTTCTGTAAAGCCGGATTGCTGGTACATCTATCTTGATGGCCAGAAGGTTGATGAAACTTCAATTCTAAAGCAGGTTGAAATTGAAGCTTATGCTGGAAATCATGTTGTTGCAGTTGCTGCTGTAAAGAATGGAAGACGTTCAGAAGCAGAGGGAATTGAAGTAACTGTTCAGGGAACTCCTGCTCCTAATGGAAACAGCTCTGGTCTTGTTTCTGGTGCTACTTATAAAATTCTTGCAAAGTGTTCTGGAAAGGCTCTGGACAATGATGGCTGGGCTACAGCTCCTGGAACAAACATTCATCAGTGGGGTTATGGTGATAATCAGGCTAACCAGCAGTGGATTCTTCGTCAGAATTCTGATGGCAGCTGGAAAATCATAAATCTTTATTCTGGACTTGCTCTTGATGCTGCAAACTGGGGAACAGTTGATGGCACAAACGTTATTCAGTGGACTGACCTTGCAAACAGAAATCAGGACTGGTGGATTACAAAAGAAGGTTCTTACTACAAAATCATAAATGCTTATTCAAATCTTGCTCTTGATGTTAGCGCTGCTTCTGCAGAAGATGGTGCAAACGTTCAGACCTGGACCTGGAATGGAACAGACGCTCAGCTTTGGGAACTTACAAATCTTTCTAATAGCAGTGGAGATCCTGTAAAACCAGAACCACAGCCTCAGCCACAGCCAGGTGACAGAGGTATCCCAGTTGATACAAATGATGTTCTTGTACCACTTAAGCAGGGCATGAAGATTACTTATCAGTTCCAGAACCATACACGTGGTAAATTTGCTGATAATCAGATTTACATCTACATCATCTGTATGAATCAGAACAATGTATGGTGCTATGCACGTCCAGATGGAGCTCTTATTCCAATCGGTTCTTCAGACTCTTCTGCATGGCAGTACACTCTTGCTGATGTAAAGAATACTGGTTTCCAGATTCCTCTCTCATATTCAGGACGTATTTACTACTCTTACGGTAAGCCTCTTGTAATGTGGGGAAATGGTAACGGTGTAGTTCTTCCTTCTTTGAGCAATCCTTCAGATGCTAACTACGAAACATATTTTGACTGGCTTGAGTATACAGTAAATGATAACGGTTTCTGGGTTAACACAACTCAGGTAGATCAGCTTGGTTTCCCTGTTCTTATGAATGTTTATGATAATGATGGTCGTGTTCAGCAGACTGGTATTTCAACAAAGCGCGAAGTTATCTGGGAATACTTCAAAAAGGAAATGCCTGCTGAGTTCAAGACTCTTGCAAGTGAATACAGAATCTTTGCTCCATGTAAGGGTGCATTTGATAACAGAACTGGCGGTGCTTACGGTAATTACTTTAATGATTACGTTACACAGACCTGGAACACAATTGCTTCTAAGAGCCAGACTGTAACTCATCCACAGGGTAAGTTCATTCTTACTGGTGATGGAACAAATCTCTACTTCCGCTGTATTGAAGCTTATGGTGCAATTGCAGCTGCAGGACAGACTTATGTAATCCGCGGTAAGCCAACAACAAGCGAAGTATTCGAAGGCTACGGAGTTCTTGCTTCTGGAAATCCTATGGAACTTGCTCTTGAAGCCTGGATCTGTGCAGCTCTTAACCGTCACGTTGCACACATGGAACCAGATGCTTACTGGAATAATGCTTCTGCATATTACAATGCCGGCCCATGTAACTACTACTCAAAGTTCTGGCATGATCACAGCGAACGCGGCGGCCTTGCATATGGCTTCTGCTACGATGACGTAAATGACCAGAGTGCTACAACCTTCACAACAAATGCTCGTGGTGTAGTTGTAAGATTGGGATTCTAAAATATCAATTTATAAAATCTGATAACCGTCTGATGAAAATCAGGCGGTTTTTTCTATGCCAAAAATCCGGTTAGTACAAAGATAGAACAAACATTAAAAAAATAAAAAAGGAGGTCTTATGAAAAAGACAAAAAAAAACGTTCTGGTTGCTATGGCAATGGCATTGGCCTTTACAAGTTGTAAAGGGATTGTGGATTCTGGGCTTACTGATGGCACCAAATCTGCAAGGGCTGCGGCTACGGCTTCCAGTTCAAAAAGGGTTGTTGGTTACTTCTGTGAGTGGGGAATCTATGGTGCGCATGACAACTACTATGCCACAGATATTCCTGCTAATAAGCTGACTCACATTAATTATGCATTTGTTGGTCTGGATCCTTCTTCGCAGGCGGTTCAGATTTTTGATCCATGGGCAACTACAGATATTGTTTACCCTGGTGATAAATGGGATACAGAGTACAAAGGTAACTTAGGACAGTTACGTAAACTTAAGGAAGACTATCCTCATCTTAAGGTTTTGATTTCCGTTGGAGGATGGACAAAATCTAATGGCTTCCATGCCGCTGCTGCTAATGCAACTACACGTGCACGTGCTGCAGAAAATTTAAAAAACTTTGTTGTTCAGTATGGTCTTGATGGTGTTGATATCGACTGGGAATATCCTGGTGTAAATCGTCCAAAAGATGCAAACGATGAATACGACCTTGGTGCTCCTGGTGGAATTGAAGATAAAGAAAATTTCACTTTGTTCTTAAAGGCTATCCGCGAAGCACTGGATGCTCAGGGACGCAAAGATGGTAAAAAATATGAACTTACAGCTGCTATTGGTGTAGGTTATGACAAAATCGCTGTAACAAATCCTGGTGACTATTGTAAATATCTGGATGCATTGAATCTTATGACTTACGATATGCACGGTGCATTTGAAAGCAATACCGGGCATCAGGCTCCGCTTTATGCAAACATGAACTGCGGCATTTATTCAGATGATGTTAGAGAAAAGTATAACATTGACTGGGCTGTTAAGAAGTTCATTTCAGAAGGTGTTCCTGCAAGCAAAATTGTTGTAGGTCTTCCTTTCTATAGCCGTGGCTGGAACAATGTATCTGGTGGTCTCGATTTTGATGGTGATGGCATTGGAGACGGTATGTTTGGTACTGGTGGTTCAACCTTGTCTGGAAAATGGGGTGTTGGTGGACAGAGCCCTTATTTTGCAGTTAAGGCATTGGAAAATACACCGGGCTGGGTTAAGTATCGTGATGAAGTAAGTAAGGCCTGCTGGTTGTACAACCGTGGAGCAAAAGAACTTTATACTTATGATGACCAGCTTACAATCAAAACAAAGTGTGATTACATCAATGAGCTTGGTCTTGGTGGAGCTATGTACTGGGAGCTTGATGGTGATGACTGGAAAAACGGTTATGACCTTGTAAATATTGTTCATGAATCAATTTTGAACGGAGTTGATTTTGGAACAGATATTAATCCTGGTGACAACGGCGGAAATAATCCTGGCAATGATAATCCTGGAACTAACCCTGGTACAAATCCTGGAAATGATAACCCAGGAACTAACCCTGGTACAAATCCGGGTACAGAAGTTCCTCCAAGTTCTAAGGCAACTGGCCTTCCGGGAACTCCTTCTCTTGAACAGACTTCATGGAACGGTGAAGCTTCTTTCGGATTAAGAATGAATATGTGGTGGGGAAATAACGGTACTGTTGCAGAACTTTATGAAAACGGTACAAAGATTTCTTCAGTAACATTTGATGATAATTCTCCAAATGCACAGTCTTATACTTTCAATGTTTCAGGCAAGGCAAATGGAACTTATGCATATCAGGTAAAGCTTATTAACAGCTTTGGTGCAGCACTTTCTGGAACTGTAAATTATACAGTAACAAAGGGGACAGCTGCTGCTGAACCACAGCCTCAGCCAGAACCTGAACCGGAGCCTCAGCCGGGAGATGATGATCAGGGCGACCAGGGTGGAAATCAGCCAGGTGACCAGCCAGGACAGAATCAGCCTCCTGCAAGTGGTAATACATGGGCTGTAATGGGAACATATACAGCAGGACAGGTTGTTTCTTACAATGGTGCAAACTATTCATGTCTTGTAACACACGTTGCATATTCAGAAACATGGAATCCGGCAGATACTCCAGCGTTGTGGACAAGACTCTAAGTAAGGGTGAAAAATGAAAAAAATACAAAAAATAATAAGTGCAGGATTAGTAGCAGTTGTCATGATTTTTGCCGGCTGTTCAAATGCAATAACAGAAATGCATGATAATGAGACATTCAGTTCTCGTTCCGCTGCATATTCTGCAATTGCTCCATGGGCTGCAGGAACTTATTACAACATAGGTGATAAGGTTACCTACAAGGGAAAAGTATATCAGTGTCGTCTGGCTCATACAGCTTTAGACGGCTGGCAGCCTGATGGAGTTCCTGCTTTGTGGTTGGAAATTGGAGTTGCAGAGGACGAACCTGTTTTGCCTCCAGATAATCCTTCGGCAGAAGATGAAAATCCTGGAAATGATAATGAAGATGAAACTGTAATCACTGTTCCGGGTCTTCCAAAGCACATTCTTACCGGTTACTGGCAGAATTTTAATAATGGTGCTAAGGTACTGCGCATCAGTGAAGTTCCAGAAACTTATAATCTGATTGTAGTTTCTTTTGCTGATGCAACAAGAAATCCTGGTGAAGTAACTTTCAATCTTGATACCTCATTAGGTTTTTCTGAAGCACAGTTCATTCAGGATATTAAAACTGTTCAGGCACGCGGCCAGCATGTAATTATTTCGGTTGGTGGTGAAACTGGTAATGTTACAATTGCAAGTGATGCAGATGCAAATCGTTTTGCAACTTCTGTAACAAAACTTATGCGCAAATATGGCTTTGAAGGTGTAGATATCGACCTGGAGCATGGGATTCAGGCTCGATATATCGAAAAAGCTCTTCGCGCTATTCCAAAGGGTTCTATCATCACCTTTGCTCCTCAGACTCTGGATATGCAGGGTACTGGTCAGGAATATTTTAAGCTTGCTCTGGCAATCAAAGATATTCTGACTGTTAATAACACACAGTATTATAATTCAGGTACTATGTGCGGTTATGATGGAAAAGTTTATGCTCAGGGTGGAGAAGACTTTTTGACAGCTCTTGCAACAATTCAGTTAGAAAACGGCCTGCGTGCGGATCAGGTAGGCCTTGGACTTCCTGCAAGTACAAGAGGTGCCGGAAGCGGATATGTTGATCCTCAGATTGTTGTAAATGCGCTGGATACACTGGCTTATGGAACAAAGCACGGTTCTTATGTGCCTCCTCATAAGTATCCTAATATTCGTGGTGCTATGACCTGGTCTATTAACTGGGATGCTTCAAACGGCTGGAACTTCTCAAAGGTTGTTGGTGCAAAGCTTAAGGCTATGAACGAGGCTGATGGTGGTTACGATAATGGAAACGGAACTATCGTAATCCCTGGTGATGATGACACAGGAGATGACGATACAGGCGACACTCCTGGTGATGATTCTGGAAACGAGCCTCCACATGAGGAAGAGCCTTCAACTGACAATCCTGGAAATCAGAATCCTGGCAGTGAAACTCCTTCAACAGAAGTTCCTGCAAGTCCTAAAGCAACAGGCATTCCTGGAACACCTTTCATCGAGCAGTCTACCTGGAACGGTGAAGCGACTTTTGGAATCAAAATGAATATGTGGTGGGGCAATAACGGTACACTTGCTGAGCTCTACGAAAACGGTGCTAAAATTGCATCTGCAACCTTCACTGACAATTCACCAAATGCTCAAAGCTATGTATTCAATATTTCAAACAAGGCTAATGGTACTTACGCTTATCAGGTAAAGCTTTCTAACAGCTTTGGTACAGCAGCATCGAATACTGTTAATTACACAGTAACAAAGGGCTCTGCTTCTACAACTCCAGTAGTTACACCTCAGCCAGAACCGGAACCAGAGCCAGAGCCTCAGCCAGGACAGGACGAGGAACCTCCGGTTATTAATCCTGGTACTGGAAGCGGAGACCCTGTAATCAACAAGAGCCTTCCTAAACGCATTATGAGCGGCTACTGGCATACCTGGGACGGTGGTTGTCCTTACATCCGCCTTGCTGACGTAGATTCTTCATGGGATGTAATTAACGTTTCATTTGCTGAACCGGTTACTCCAGGAAGCGGAAACGGTCGCATGAAGTTTGGGGTTGCAGGGGACGTTAATCAGTTCAAGGCAGACATTAAAACTCTTCAGGCAAAGGGCAAGAAAATCGTTCTTTCAATCGGCGGTTACGAGGGATATTTCTATCTTGAAAATTCTTCAGCTGTAAACACTTTCGTTAATGATATCAAAGGCTTTATTAACGAATATGGATTTGATGGAATTGATATTGACCTTGAGCAGTCTTCTGTTGCAATGAACAGTGGTGCAGACCCGGATTTTGCAAATCCTAAAACTCCAAGAATTGTAAATATGATTAATGCAATCCGTCAGATTTGTGATTCTTATGGAGATGATTTCATTCTTTCATGGGCTCCAGAAACCTTCTACATGCAGCTTGGTCATACATATTACGGTGGAATAAACGGATATGTTGATTCACGTGCCGGTGGATATATTCCTATGATTCACGCTTTGAGAGACAGAACTACTTATGTTCAGGTGCAGCTTTATAACTCGGCAGCAGTTCAGGGAAATGATGGCAGCTGGTATTCAATGGGAGATGAATCTTCTCTGGTAGAGATGTGCGAAATGTTGATAGATGGTTTCTATCTTAATGGTGGAAATCAGTACTTCTTCCCGGGACTTAGAGCAGATCAGGTTGTAATTGCTGTACCTTGTTCACAGGGTGCTGCAGGCTCAGGTCAGGTTTCTAATACACAGCTTCAGGGGGCCTTCAGAACTCTTGAAGCAAAGTATCCTGGAATGAGAGGATTCATGACATGGTCTATTAACTGGGATGCGCTCCAGAACAATAACAGTTTTGGACGCCAGAATAGAGCATTCTTGAATAACTATTAATCTGAATAATAGAGATTAAATAGTAAGGCCAGTCCAGGATTTACGGGCTGGCCTTTTTTAGTATTCTGAATTTGACGATTTACGCTTTCCCGTGTTAACTTATTTATAGAGTTAGAGGAGGCTGACAATATGAAAGTAGCATTTTTTGATACACGTTCTTATGACAAGGCATCGTTTACAAAGGCCAATACAGACGGTGGCTTTAATTATGAAATAGATTTCCGTGATTTTAAGCTTAATGAAAATACTGCTTTGACCGCGCAGGGTTATGACGTAGTCTGTGTTTTTGTAAATGACGTGGTGAATGCAGACGTAATTACTGAACTGAAAAAGTGCGGTGTAAAACTGATTGCTCTGCGTTGTGCAGGTTTTAATAATGTTGATTTAAAGGCGGCCAGTGCGGCAGGGATTAAGGTTGTAAGAGTTCCGGCTTATTCACCGTACGCGGTTGCTGAGCATGGGGCGGCGCTGCTTTTGTCGCTTACCCGTCATATTCCTCAGGCATACCTGCGTACAAAAACTGCTAACTTTAATATAGATGGGCTTACTGGTCGGGACCTTCATGGACTTACAGGCGGTATCCTGGGAACCGGAAAAATCGGGCAGATTATGGCTGGTATTTTGAATGGTTTCGGAATGAAAATTATTGCTTATGATCCTTATCCGAATGAAAAGTGGGCAAACGAGACTGGAGCAACCTACGTGAGCAAGGAAGAAATCTTCCGCCAGAGTGATGTACTCAGCCTCCACTGTCCTCTCACAGAAGAAACAAAGCACATCGTAAATCACGACACTATGAAGATGATGAAGCAGGATGCTGTAATTATTAATACCGGTCGCGGCGCTCTGATTGATTCAAAGGCCCTGGTTCACGCTCTTAAGCACGGCCACATCGGCGGAATCGGTATGGATGTTTACGAAGAGGAAAGCAAATACTTCTTCAGTGACTGGTCTACAGATATTATGACAGACGATGTTCTGGCCCGACTTTTGACATTCCCGAACGTTATAATCACAGGTCACCAGGCTTTCCTTACAACGAATGCCCTGAAAAATCTGGCAGATACAACGCTGGAAAATATTAAGGCCTTTGCCGGCGGCGAAGAGCTGGTGAATGAGGTGAAATAATTAGCCACCCTCATAGGAAGTAATATGCTTGTAATGACTTATTCAGATGCAAGACAGAACTTCGCATCTGTTCTAGACAAATCAGAAACAGATGGAGCAGTTCTTGTAAAACGTGCAGATAGCTCATTGTTCCGTATTTCCCCTGAAGTAAAAGGAAAATCTCCTTTTGATGGCATTAAGACTCTATTTGATTTAAAACATTCTGATATTATGCAGCCTTTACTCGAAGCGCGTGAAGAGAATTAGGACTGAGAATTAAAATTCAAAAGGGGTCGAATTCGACCCCCATCATAGTACAAACGTAGTTTTAAAGTGGTCGAATTTGACCATTTTATATATAGTTATAATGTCTATATTGAATCTAATTTCATTAGTAGAAAACAGGTAATTCGCCTTCTTCGATTTTCTCTAATTTTGCATTTTCGAACGAATAGCCCATGGCACCAGAATCTAAATCTCCAATAGCTTTATCTAAATCACGGAGTGCATCATCCATATCACGAGCCCATTGTTCGAATGCAGATGAGCTAGAATTTCCAGAACTATAATCAATAAACTTCATTGTTGCTACAAAAGTAATATATTGACCTGCATGAAGTTTTCTCAAATCTTCTTTTGGTAAGAAGACATATGGGCCATATAATAATTCAACTTTGTCTTCATAAATTCTTGCAACTTGAGCTTTGATTTTCAATTGTTTACCATTGTATTTTTCTTTTGCGATTAATCGGTTGTCTTGAACTTCTTTATTGATGTTTTCAAAGTAATATAAAATATTATCTTCAGGCTCAGCTTTTTCTTGGGGTTGATTTGAGTTTAAATATGCTGTTTTTTTATATTTTCTTTTAGCATCTGGCCAATATGAAATTCCAGATGTATTGAAAATGTGCAAATCTGATAAAGATTCAGCTTCTCTAACTTCTTGAGTATTAATGAATTCTTTATCTTTATAAATACAAAATGGACATCTCTGTTCAATTACTCTAATCGTATATTTTGGTTCTTTTATATATTTACCTTTTTCATCGATTAAGTATGAAAATACAGAGCCTCTTACAGATAATGGATTTGATTTGAGTCTTTGATTATATTCTGTATCAGACTCCTTATCTGCAAGAGGGCTTTGCATCATCCATATATTCCATTCATCTGTTCCGGGAACAATATCTTTATGGTTATTCTTATGTTCTGTAATCCAGAAGTTTAAATAATCTGCTAATGGATGTTGGCTTTTCAATAATTTATCAAAATCTATTGTAATATCATTGTCATTTGGATTATATATTAAATATTCGTCTAAATTATTGAATAATTCATCACCAACACCATGTTTTTGATATTGCTTGTCGGGATATTTAATATTTAATAATTCTTGTTGTTTTAGAATTAAATTAGTTCTTTCTATCATTTCTTTAGATGCTTTCTTCTTTTTACATCCTACAAAAGAAAACAATACCAATAAAATCAAAATGTATAAGAATAAATTCTTCATTTTTTCCTCCTGAAAATTTTTTTATTTATTATTTGTTAATGATTATGGTTTAATAGAAATATCAGAAAAAAGAGAGTTGTAATAATCTCCGAACTTCTTTTCTAAGTCAAAATCGTTTTTTGCATCAAACAATTCATATGCAGAATTATCTGTTAATGAATACAATTCGTGATAAGTTATACCAGTATATCCTTGTGCTATAACTTTTTGATGTATGTTTTCAGCATATTCTTCTTTTGTCATAAAAATCCTCCTTTCTTAGTACAAGATAACAATAAAATTCCCAAACATTTATCTTTCATCTGTATGATCAAACTGCCATTCATGAGGTTCCCAGTCATCTCCTGGACAGCCACGTTTTCCATCTCCATCAGGAACAATACGCCATTTATCAGGTTCATTGTTGCTGCGTACATAATTTTTACATTTTGGACAATACCAAATATTCATATGATTTCTCCAAAAGGTTTGATAAAACTCGAGTATAATAGGTAATTCATATTATAACCTCGATATATTCGAGTATAAGTCTCATCATTCTCGATGTCAAACTATTTCTATTGTGGTTTTCTCGATTACATTGAGTTTATGGATAATTATTTAGATGTCTTTAGAATGAATATGAAGTATTATCGTGAAGCTTTGGGAATATCCCAGACACAATTATCAATAATCTGTGATTGTGGGACTGGTACTATAGGTGGGATTGAGTCAGGAAAAGCTAAACCTTCATTTGATATGATTATAAAAATTTCTGAAGCTCTAAAGATTAATCCTGCAGATCTTTTTCTTCGTGATGCATCTAAATCAAAGAAGAATCTTAGAGAAGATTTAAAAAAAGAATTTGATAAAATTCTATCAAAAATATAAAACTGGATAATAAAATAGAAATAAAAAAGACCGCCAGATTTCTTTGGCGGTCTTTTGGTATAACTGGTGGTTTCGATACACCGCTTCGCGGCACTCAACCACCATATGTTCTGTGTTTTTAGCAAACTTCGCAGTTATCGGCTTTGTTTGTTGTAAACGGCTTACCTGCTGCGAGGGGGTTCTGGCTGTCGATGAAGAAATTTATAAATTTTCTTTCAAAATGTTTTCATAATTGCGACTGGAATGTAAGAAGCGGATTATTGTTACAGTCTTCTTGTCTGCAATGTAATAGACTTTGTAATTTTTTATAAGAAGAAATCTGAAGCCGTAATCTGCTAGAAATTGATCTGGAACAGGTGTACCGCTTAGTGGAAATTGTGCGAGCATAGATATTTCTTCTTCTATCATGTCAGCCAGTTCAGTGGCTGCCTTCTTGTTGAACAGAACGTTTGATATATATGAAAGTGCATCTCGAATATCTTTCTTGGCGCTTTCGGTGATTATTAATTTAATCATTAAATTCCTAATTCCTTTCTGATATCTTTCATGGAATCAGAAAATACCTGAACTCGGCCTTCCTGAATATCTTTGAGGCCTTCGGCTAGTTTTGTATATAAATTGATTTTTTCAAGCATTTGATCATATTGATCAATACTCATGACTGCTAAATCACCCTGGCCGTTTTTTGTTATAAAAACGGGCTCATTCGTAGTATGACAATAAGAAGAGATTTCTGAATATTTATTTCGTAAATCTGCACTTGCTCTAATTGCTGGCATAATCGTACCTCGTTAATATTATATCGTAATTATATCATAATTTTGATATATAACAAGAGAGAGTTATATAAAAAAACCGTCCGAGTTTTTGAGCTCTCGGACGGTTTTATGTTTAACTGGTGGTTTCGACAGGCTTAACCACCGTAATTTTAGCAAACTTCGCAGTTGTCAGCTTTGTTTGTTGTAACTGGCTTGCCGGCTGCTGTAGCCTTCTTTTCTGCGATTGTGAAGCATTTTCCACTTACGCGGTATTCGATTTTGCAGAAGTGGTCGATGTCGATTTTGGCTGGCTTTTCGCCGGTGTATTCGGCACCTTCAATCTGGATGATTGTTCCAGGATTTGCCCATGGAGCAGTGAGGAGTTCAACCTTTTCTTTTCCGTCTTCTGTGTAGTCGCAGGCAAGGAGCATACCGCGGCTTTCTACGCCCTTCATCTTTCTTGGAGCGAGATTAGCGGCGATGATTACGTGCTGGCCGAGAAGTTCGTCTTCTGTGAGGTATGGGCGAAGTCCGCTCTGAATAATGCGTTCTGTGCCTGTTCCGTCATCTAAAGTTTCGATATAGAGCTTGTCGCCCTGTGGGTTTGTTTCTACCTTTGTGATTTTTGCAACGCGGAGCTCAATGTGCTCGTTGAAGTATTTTACAGGGTTTGTTTCAGCTTCTGATTTCTGGTTGTTGTTTGCAGCTGCTGGCTCGCTTGCTTTCTTATCCTTAGCCTTTTCAGCTTCAGTTTTAGTATCAGCTGTAGCCATCAAAGTTTCGAGGTCGAGTTCTCCGGCAACACAAGGAACTGTAATTCCCCAGTTTTCGAGAACCTGTGGATGAACTTCACCAAATACACCTGCTGGCTGTCCATCAACAATCAGCTGAGCCTGGCGTCCAGGAATGAAGCGTGGGTCTTCGCTTTCTACAACTTTGTATTCGTGGTCGAGGAAGTAAACAAGTGAAGAAACTTCGCTGGCCAAAGTATTGAAGTTAGCGTTAGCACTTGCAGTTAAGAAGCCAAGATGCTGGCGAGTAATTGTTCCAGTGTTTTCATCTTCCTTAAGATATGCAACCTTACCAATTTCAAAAATCTTGTGAGGGTACATAGCGTTTGCGGAACCTGCTTCGGCACGGCAAAGGCTAGACAAAATTTCTGGGCGGATAAACTGATAGTTTTCGCTCATTGGGTTTGCAATTTCAATAACCTTAGAACCGTCAATCAGCATATTGTCGATGTAGTCCTTTTTAGAACCTACATAGTTGAAAATCATTTCCTGATAGCCAAGACCAACCATCAAAGTCTTTGCCTTGCGGCTGAACTCTGTAAGTGGAAGAAGGCGGCCAACAGTGAAGTCCTGTGGAGTGCGTGGCTCGAATGCAGCAACATTGCAGCCAATCATAACGTCTTCGATAATATCAACTTCGTGGAGAAAGTCGTTGCGGTAAGGAGCCGGGCTCAAAGTGATTTCCTCACCCTTAACTTCAACTGTGCTTCCCATGCGTGTAAGAGCATCAACAACCTTGTTCATATCAAAATCAGAACCGAGCAGCTTGTTTACAGCGGCAAGAGTTGTCTTTGTTGTAGGCTGGAAGTAGTAAGGAACCATAATGTCCTTTCCAAGGCCAGTATCATAAGGATGCTTTACAAGAATAGGTTTAATTTCATAACCCTGATCAGCAAAGTCGCAGGCAACAATGTTAGCGCTCAAAATCAGGTTTTCAATATTATCACCAGTGAGCTCAACCATAAGGTCCTTGTCACCAACCTGAACAGCACCGAGAGTAGCCGAGTTGATAATTGGAGCCATAGAAAGAACTTCGTCCTTAGCATCGCTCAAAAGTGGGAACTTTTTCATATCAGCCAAAATCCAGCCGAAATCTTTTCCCTTTGGATGGTCAGTAAGAATCTGGCGGCAAGTCATTGGAGCGTCGCACTGGAGTGGAACGAAGCTTGTCTTGTCAGGATCAACAGCGTGATACTTTACAGGGAACTTAATCTGGTCAACTCGGTAAACGCCCATAGAAATAGACTTACGCTTGCGTCCAAAGTTCCATGCTAGCTTTTCCTGAGTCTGGATGATGTCCTTAAGCATAGGGTCATCAATTGCCTTACCGGTAATCATAAAAGCAACCATGTAAGGGCGGATATCTTTAAGCTCAGGGTCAACCTCAACAATGCGGTCACCGTAGTCGTTGTTGCCGTGGTTAGACATCAGCTTCATATAGTCAACAGTTTTTCCGCCCTCGTGCAGCTTGATCTGACGGGCAACACCATTTGTAGACCAGAGGTCAGGGCGGTTAGTATCATTCAATTCAATTTTTACAACGCGTTCGTTTTCAGGCAGGCTCATATCCGGCTTTTCATCAAGCTCAGCCTTAGCGCAAGGAAGTACATCTTCCAGAGCATCATAAGTGTATTTTTTTCCGATAGCATCAAAAAACAGTTTTTCGTTACATTCGATTTTAGGCATTTTTTTCCTCTGATTTTTCCGTTTCGGGCACAATGACCCCGTAATTTTAATGCTCTATTATAGAAAATTTCGGCGATATGTTCAATTAAGGGGCTTCTGCATAAAGGTGGGGGAAGTATCCCCCTCGCTCCCAAGTCCTCGGGGCTGGCGGCTTGTACCGCCATGAAATCGGCCTTGCGGCAAAACCTCGGATAGCCCCAGGGAACTCAGAGTTCTCGCATCAGTTCCAAGCCACCAGCCCCTCCGGTCTTGTCCGCTACCCCCTCTGCAGGGTAAATCTCCGTTCTCACAAAGTCCCCCGACATCCCCAGATTCCCCCGTCGCGTCACCCCGCAACGCCCCGTCTCCCCGCGAGGGTCGTCAACCCTTATGGAGTAGTAATCCCTCAATTTCCCGAAAACTCAACCTCCCCGCGGGGGCGCAAACTCGCAGATGGCTGTAATCCCGTAAACTCCTTACAACGCCCCCCACTTCCCCGCGCGGGCCGCAGTCCTTTTCCCTGCCCGAAAACGCTTCAAAACTCCGTTTTCGCACGGAAATGCATATAAAAACACAATTAAATCAAAATCATATGCACGAATGCCCCTTTCAGAGGCCGAATCCGCCCGTTTTCCAGAATTATCACCCGGAATCACCACGATTTCTGCCTCCCAACCAGCAAAATCGCCCTCCTAATGCCCGAATTCGGCCTTATCGTGCATATGAAAAACAAAAATCGTTTGAATTATATGCATTTTCATGCGAAAATAAACCGTGGCCCCCGCCCCTGCGGGGCGGACTTCTGCAACACATCTAATCCAGGTGCGAGGAATCAAAATGGCAAGAAAACTCGAAGATCTTCCGCCACTTTCTCAACAAATCTCCGAACTTCTTAGCAGGCGGACAGACGATTTAATTAATCTCATCAAAATCAAAGAGCACGCTATAAAAAACGCTCCGACCGGCTCTGTCCGCATCGTTCACCGCCGAAACAAGGTTCTTCAATTCTACAGGAAAACCGATCCCGGCGATTATCAGGGGACTTATATGCCCCGCGAGGAAGATGGGCTTGCCCGTAGTCTTGTCCAGAAAGATTATGACCAGCGCGCCCTCGAAAAAGCAAAAGACGAACTCCGGCTCATACAAAGCTTCCAGACCACGCTGCAAAAAAAGTCCACCGATACTGCCTTCGCGGCGCTGGACGACACCCGGAAAACTCTCGTCACACCAGCAACCCTCACAGATGCCCAATATGCAGAACGCTGGCAAAAACAGCCCTATCGCAAAACGAAAAAATACGAAGAAAATCAAAAGCTTACAACAGATAATGGAGAACTTGTGCGCTCAAAATCGGAAGTCATAATTGCAAACTTGTTGAAAAGTAATAATGTACCTTACCGTTATGAGTTTCCACTGGTCATTGAGCGCGAGGAAAGTAGCGAAGATTTCTGCGAGTTTCATCCGGATTTTTATTGTCTGAATGTAAGGACGCGGCAGGAATATGCCTGGGAACATTTTGGAAAGATGGATGACGAAGAGTATGCAAAGCGTGCCATAGAGAAACTCTCCCTGTATTCTGCAAACGGCTACTTCCCTGGAAAGAATATTATAATTACAATGGAAAGCATCAGTTCGCAAATAAAATCGGATGAAATAAATAGAGTTATAAAAGAGTATTTAAAATGAAAAAAATACGGAAAGGTCCACACCTTTTACCAATCGATATATTAATAATTTTTCTCATTGCAGCGGCAGGCATTTTTTTGACCGTGCGTGGGTTGGGGCAGAAGGGGTCGCGGGTGCTTGTGAATGCAGCCGGCGTCAAATATGAATACTCTGTCAGCCAGAATGGAACTTACTCTGTAGCCGGCGAACTTGGTCCGACAACCTTTGAAATTAAAGATGGTCGTGTGCGCATAACAGATTCTCCATGTCCCAATAAAACTTGCATCAGTCAGGGCTGGCATAATCCGCTGGTTTGTCTGCCTAACAAGGTGATGATTACTGTGGAAGGAGAGAACAGCGTGAAGACCGGGCAGGGGCGTGGTCGCAGTAATGAGGAGGTGCAGCTTGATGCAGTCAGTGAATAATCCATCGTCAACCGGCAGTGCACTGGCTGCCCGCCAGCAGATTGCCCGACTTGCCGCCCTCACTTTAATTTTCTCTTACGCTGAACTCATGCTTCCGAGGGTGGTGCCATTTTTCCGTCTGGGATTGGGAAATGCGGCCCTGCTTATGGGGCTGGCACTGGACCTGTCTTTTCCGGCTTTTATACTGCTCAGCGTCGTAAAAGCCGTGACGTCTAACCTTATGGCCGGCACGCTTTTTTCTCCTTTCTTTCTGGTGTCATTAGCGCAGAGCTTTACCAGCGCGATGATTATGTTAGGGCTGTGGCGGGTGAGTCGTGCGGGCAGGGAAGGCGACGGTCGCAGGTTGCTCAGCCTCTACGGAATTTCTGTATGCGGTGCGGCTGCCAGTGCCCTTGTGCAGATTGCCCTCAGCTCGCTTTATCTTGGTCAGGGAACATGGGCGCTTCTCGGCCCTATGCTGCTCTTTAATCTCATGAGCGGATTTATCACGGCATGGATTGCGGAGATTCTGGGAGATTATAATGAAGGAGGGGGAAGTTTTTATTCGGAGTTTTGCGAAGCAAAACTCCAGGCACAGGTTCGATGCAGTAATAGAAATACTGAGGATTGCAACCTGTGCCGTCCCCGTAACGCCCCCGGTAGCTCACATCCTGTTTCCCGAGCTCGCAACATTATCTGTCTCACATTAATCCTCGCCGCGGCGGCCTCCGTCTTCTTCATAAAAAACACCGCGGTCCTTTGCGTCATTCTTCTGCTTTCCTTTCTTGCCCAGAAATTCAGCGGACGCAAAATCCTGCTTCTTCCGCATATCTCACTCTGGTTCTTTGTTTTGTTGACTTCGATTTTTGTTCCAAATGGCAAAGTTCTCTTTGCTTTCGCAGGCTTTTCATTCACCGAGGGTGCAGCTCTTTCTGCCATTCAAAAAGCTCTCCGCCTTTCCATCGTGAGCGCACTGAGCCAGACAGCCGCAACAATCAAGCTGACTGCATCACCAAATTCCCTGCTGACCCTCACGCTCGACTACTACAGCGTAATGAGCGATACTTTCAGAAATACACCGGGATCAATAATTACGAAATTGAAAGCGGCGCTCAGATAATGGATTGCTTCGGCTTCGCCTCGCAATGGCGGGGCTGCGGAGTGGGGTTGCCACGCCACTACAATCCTCGCAATGACGGTACTGCGGACGGAGCGGTTTACTCTACAACCTGTACCTTATCAAAATCAAAAAGAAGAGAAATAGAATTTTCCAGTGGCGCCGTATAAACGATGCTCTTGTCTTTGGAAATTATCACAAAATCAAAATCGCGGTCACGACTTTTCCAAAAGTCAATTGCCTTATCCAGTCCCATCACAAAAAGCGAAGTGCTCAGTGCATCGCCATAAAGACCTTCCCTGCAAACAATAGTAACGCTTTCTAAATCATTTTCCACAGGTCGGCCAGTTGAGCTGTCAAAAATGTGAATATACTTTTTGCCATCTTCACCGGTGAAAAATCTTTCGTAGCCGCCACTGGTAATCATACAGGCATCACTAAGTTTTACTGCAGCAACCGGCTCCCCGCCCCATGGATTTTTGATTCCAACAGTCCAAGGCTTTCCATCCGGCTTTGTGCCAAGTACCTGAATGTTGCCGCCAAAGTCGAGGAGGGCGGATTTCACACCAGCATTCTTCAAAACTTCAATTGCCCTGTCTCCGGCATAACCTTTTCCAATGGCGCCAAAGTCCAGCTGCATTCCAAGAGGCTTAGTAATTATGGATGCAGTAGAAGAAAGTCCTTTTTCATGGTCAGCCTTGAGCAGAGAATCCAGAGACGGTGTAGACACAAGCTTTGGTGAAATTTCAATTTTTGAAAAATCTGTAAGTTCCAGCAGCTGCCTGATCTTTTCGTCAGATGGAACTTTATAATCTCCAGTTGTAAATCCCCACTCACGAATCACTGGATACAGGGCCGGATTAAAGGCACTGTCTGTGAGTTTATAAAGTTCAAGGCTTTTTTCAATCATATAAGTTGTTTCAGGTGAGACAGGGATTTTTGAAAACTGATTATTATCAGACACAGAATTATTGATTCTGTGAATGTCACTATCTTCTATTGTTGTTGAAAGAATCTTTTCAAGCCGCTCAACTTCTTCCTGCACCAGATGGTTCGCTGCTGCGGATTTTTTTCCATAGGACTTTACCGTCATATACGTATTCATTGCAGTAAAAGAAGTAGTGTCGGATTTTTGTGAACAGGAACTTATAAAGAATATAAAGAATGAAAGTAAAATTAAAGAATAAGCTAACGAACGTTCGTTATTTATCCGGCTACTGCTTGCAGAATGTTTGAAAAGATTCATATATCTGATTTTATATTTTTACTGGTTACTTCTGCAAGCACTAAAAAAACTCTTTCATTCATTTTACAAAAAATGATATAATTAATAATCAAGATTGTTTTTGGAAGGTGATTAAGAATGACTTATGGATTTATAAAAACAGCATGTGTAAGCCCGGAATTAAAAGTTGCCGACTGTGAATTTAATGCGGCTCAGATTATCAGCTCTGCAAATGAGGCAGCAAAAAAGGGTGCACAGATTATTGTTTTTCCAGAGCTTTCTATAACAGGTTATACTTGCGGAGATTTATTTTTCCAGAATGCCTTACAGCAGAGTGCCCTTGAGCAACTGGAAAAAATTGCCTCAAAAATAAAAACTACAAAAGCCCTGATTTTCGTGGGTCTTCCTTTTGCCCGAACAGAAGGCATTTATAATTGTGCCGCTGCAATTTACGGCGGAAAAATTCTTGCCCTGATTCCAAAAACCTTCCTGCCAAATTACAGTGAGTTTTACGAAAGACGTCAGTTCACACCATTTTCTTCAAAGCAGAAAACACAGTTTGTAAGAATCGGTAATCAGGAAAACATTCCATTCGGAACTGATATCTTGATTCAGGATAAATCAGAAAAATCTCTTTGCGTAGCCTGCGAGCTTTGCGAAGATTTATGGGTTCCGCTTCCTCCATCAACACGTCATGTTTTGGCCGGTGCAACAATCATCGTAAACCTGAGTGCCGGAAACGAAATTATCGGAAAAGCTGAATACCGCAGAAATCTTGTGAAGTCACATTCAGCCCGTTCTATTTGTGCATATCTTTATGCAAATGCCGGAAAGGATGAATCAACTCAGGACATGGTTTTTTCCGGCCACAGCATGATCAGCGAAAACGGAAGTCTTCTTGCTGAATCAGACTTGTTCAGTAACCAGACAGTTTATGCTCAGGTTGATGTAGAAAGACTTGCTAACGAAAGACGTCACACTACAAGCTTTGCTGCCTCAGTAGATAATTTTGATTTGCAGGCTGATTACACCACAGTTGAAATTGATTTAGTAAATACGGCCGCAGCAAAAACATCATCTTCAAAAATTGAAAAGCTTGAGCGTTACGTAGACCCTCATCCATTCGTTCCTTCAGATAAGGAAAAGCGTACACAGCGCTGTCTTGAAGTTATCACCCTGCAGGCTCAGGGGCTTGCAAAGCGCCTTCGTCATATAAACTGTCAGTCTGCGGTTATCGGTCTTTCCGGAGGTCTGGATTCAACTCTGGCCCTTTTGATTACCTGCCGTGCTTTTGACCTCACTGGTATTTCACGAAAGAAAATCACCGCAATAACAATGCCATGTTTTGGCACTACAAACAGAACTTATACAAATGCCTGCAGTCTTGCAAAACAGTGCGGTGTAAGCTTAAAGGAAATCAGAATTGAAGCTGCTGTCCGCCAGCACATGAAGGATATCGGCCAGGATGAAAATACTCACGATGTAACTTATGAAAACTGTCAGGCCCGCGAGCGCACTCAGGTTCTGATGGATTATGCAAATAAGACAAATGGAATTGTAATTGGAACCGGAGATCTTTCGGAGCTGGCTCTGGGCTGGTGTACTTACAATGGCGACCACATGTCTATGTACGGAGTTAATTCTTCAATTCCAAAAACTCTTGTGCGATATCTGGTTGAATGGTTTGCCACAGATTCAGAAGATGCAAAGAATGAAAAATTCTCAAAGGTTCTTAAAGATATTCTCGATACACCTGTTAGTCCGGAATTACTTCCACCAAAGGACGGAAAAATTTCTCAGGTAACAGAAGATCTTGTTGGTCCTTATGAACTGCACGATTTCTTTTTGTATTACGTTCTGCGTTTTGGTTTTGCACCTTCAAAGATTTTCTTCCTTGCTCAGCAGGCAGGCTTCTCATACAGCAAAGCAGAAATTCTTAAGTGGCTCAAAACATTCTACAGAAGATTCTTCAGCCAGCAGTTTAAGCGTTCCTGCATGCCGGATGGCGCAAAGGTTGGTACTGTAAATCTTTCTCCAAGAGGCGACTGGCGTATGCCGAGTGATGCCCAGGCGTCTTTGTGGCTTAAGGATTTAGATAAACTTAATTAAGCTTCAGGAAGCTGAGAGAGTTTTTCAATTCTTTCAACAAGAGTTGGATGCGAGTAATTCCAGAAGACGTAAAGCTTCGGTGGAATCAGTTCAGAAAGATTTTCGCTGTTTAATTTGATAAGGCCTGTAATGAGAGGGTCTGCACTTCCACAGGCTTTTGCACCAAAAGCATCTGCCTGATATTCCTGTTTGCGTGAGAAAATATTTGAAACCGGTGTAATAATTTCGCTGACAGCACCCCAAAGCATTGTGGCAAGGAAGATACCTATAAACTGAACATTTGCTATGTTTTCCGCTGTGATATCGTCTAAAAAACCGAAAGCGTAATAAAGCTCTGGAATATGTGCCATTTTATACAAAAGGAAAGTTACTACAAACTCCATTGGAATCATAATAAAAAGACGAAGAACAGCCGCAAGCTCGTCCGGGGAGAGAGATTTTAAAAGTGTATCGTAAAGAACAATGCGTTTTGTTTTTCCAAAGCCACTGAAGTAGGCATTGCTGTGACCGCTTCGCTTTGAGGCATCCATTACAAAAAGCCCGCCATTTTTAAAACCGACCTTTTCAAGAATGGCCATGATTTTGTCTTTAGCTTCGTCATCTTCCAGCGGAGTAAATTTGTTAAAGAGCGGCGCAATAAATTTCGGATACACAACCTGCATAATAAAGGTAAAGGCTATCAAAACTGCGGCGAGAATAAACCACCAGCTGCCTGCGAATT
Organism: Treponema sp.; assembly: GCA_004554075.1. Lineage (GTDB taxonomy): Bacteria > Spirochaetota > Spirochaetia > Treponematales > Treponemataceae > Treponema_D. The sequence continues at coordinate 46,824 of SFOB01000003.1, read as the reverse complement.
TTACAAAAACCACCGCAGCAACAAAAGTTAAAAGTGAAATCAAAATCAGGCTGATTATCAGGCTCTTTAGCGTGTCGACTATCCAGAGTTTTAAGGTCATGTTAGAAAAACCGAATTTCTTTTCTAGAACAAATTCGCTGTAAAGTGAAAAAGGAATTTCAAGGATAAACGAAGGCACTGCTGTAAGAATCATAAATAAAAAGAAAGCGCAGAAACTGTTTCCAATTCCTGAAGGAAAACCTGTAATGCCACAAACAAAATAAAATACAAAAGGATAAAATCCAAAAATAACAAGGGACAGATCGAGCACAAGATTGAAGACCGAAGACAGGCACCACTTACAATATTTTGCATCTTCGTAAGCGCTGATGTTTTTAAGCTTTTCAGTATCAAAGGTTTCTGCGGCAAGGGGAATCTTCTGCAAAACAGCCGGAATGCTGCCGCCATTTTTTGCCCGTGTACGAAAATCAATAAACTCCAGAAAATGATTTATAAGAAATGTTGCAACAGTGCCGCAAAGAAAAATTAAAACAAATGGATTTGAAAAACTTACAGAAGTAATCATATTTTCATTATACTAAACCTTCTTAAAAACGAATATACTTTTATTTTACCAGATGATAAAATGTGCCCGCAATGAAAATGAAGAAAACTTACATCACAACAATGCCACATCACATCGGAGCTTTTTTGAAGGCCAGCGAATGTCTTGCAAAACTGAATATCAATATCACCCGCGTCAGCTACAATAAGGCAATAGATTCTCACACGCTTTTTATTGATGCCGAGGGTGAGGAAGAAAATCTTCGCAAGGCGGACGAGCAGCTTACTGTAATCGGATATCTCCAGAGTCCAAAAACAGAAAAGAGCATTGTTCTGCTGGAGTTTATGCTGCAGGATAAGCCGGGCAGCGTTACAGATGTTCTTCGTGTTATTAACGACTATCAGCTTAATATTTCATATATCAGTTCGCAGGAAAACGGCACGGATTTTCAGGCTTTCAAGATGGGACTCTATGTTGAAGATGAAAATAATTTCAGAAACTTTCTGGACGATGTTCAGAAGCTTTGTCCGGTCCGCGTACTGGATTATAATCACTCAGAGAAATTTTATGACAACAGTATTTTCTATCAGTCCTTTGTTTCGGAGCTGGTTTCCTGCATCGGGCTTTCGGAAGATAAGAGAGACAGTCTGTTAGTAAACACTAACCTTGTAATGCAGATGCTGGATGAAAAAGGTCTTTCCCCTTATAAGACTTTTGAAAGCATCAGCCGATTTGCACACCTGCTTGCTGCCTGTCGTGGCGACGCATTTTCACCTCGGATCACACATCATAAAATTACAGGCAAATCAGAAATCATTTTGATTGAGCCGCCATGTGGAAGTAACACTGCGATTTTGAAGAGCGCTGGCGAAGTACTTTTTATAGATACCGGTTATGCCCTTTACCGAGAAGAGATGGAAAAGCTTTTCCGCGAACTTTTACCGGATTATGACACAATTAAAAAACGCGTCTATATCACTCATGCGGATGTGGACCACTGTGGTCTTCTTCCGCTTTTTGACGAAATTTATGCAAGCGAAGATTCAAAGGAATGTCTTGCGCTTGAGGCCAAGGGTGCTGATGCTTACCGTGAACAGAATCCTCTTCATAAGCCATACATAAATATCTGCAAGGCGCTCACTTTGTATAATCCGCCGGCTCCGGAAAAGGTGAAAGCTCTCTGGCCGTCTCCAGCAGAAATCAAAGAGCCGCTTGAGCAGACCGGCTTTTTTGATATCGGTGAAATGCATTTTGAAGTTTATCAGGCGAAGGGTGGTCACCTGAAGGGTGAGACTGTGCTCATTGATTATGTCCATCACATTGTTTTCTCTGGTGATATTTACATAAACATGCACGGGCTTACAAAGGAGCAGGCAACCTACAACCAATATGCGCCGGTTCTCATGACTTCTGTGGATACAGATCCGGCTTTGTGTGCTCAGGAACGTGTAGCAATTTTACAGCGTCTGGGTCAGGGTAACTGGCAGATTTTTGGTGCACACGGAATGAAAAAGGAATACAGTCTGCAGCAGGCGGAGTAGGGATAGCCGGGGCTGGGCTGTTTGTTCGATCAAACTAAAGCGCTTTTTTGAAAATATAGGTCAGATAGTCTTCGCCATCCTGTTCGGTGAAGGGTTCGTATATATCTTTGGCAACAAGTTCGTAGCCGTGGTCGATGTACCATTCCCAGTCACATTCGCAGTCAGTCCACAGGTAAAGATTTTTCCAGCCCTGGTTACGAAGGCGGTCGCAGAGTTCATTAAGCAGCATTGAGCCGCAGCCCTTTTTCCGGCTGATGTAAAGAGTGAGCTGAATGTCATTATTTTTCATAAAAGCACGGGTCTTTTCATCCATCAGTTCGATGTAGGCTTTTCCCAGTTTTGTTGAGTGCTGCAAGTCCTGCGGAATTTTTTTGGCCTCAAGATTGAACCAGTCTTCAGCCTTGCAGATATCACTTTTGCGGGCAAAGAAGGCCATGGCGCAAAACTCGCCTGGGGTCGGGGTGCTGCGAAGTTCGTCGTCAAGTCCTTCATGAAGCCCGGCGGTTCCCTCGGCTTTTTCCATCAGCTGATAGTGATATTCATTTTCAAAATAATTACTGCGAATAATATGTTCAACATAAAAACGGCGGAAGTCCATATCCCAATCCGGCGAACTCCACATAGGTACAACCACCTCAAGCATCAGAGGAATATTTTTCATGTCGAAAGGCTGGATCTCAAAATTTTCTGGCAGCATTTTTTAAGTCCTGATTTAGCCGATATCAATTTCCAGAAGAATAGGAGTGTGGTCCTGTCGCGGGCCAGAATCAATCATCTCTGATTTTTTAATCTGGTCTTTGATGCGGTCGCTTACGAGGAAGTAGTCAATACGCCAGCCCGAGTTATTTATTTTGCTGGTTTTGATTCGCTGACCCCACCAGGAGTAGATGTCTTTTACATCGCCGTGAACGTGGCGGAAGCTGTCTGTAAAGCCGCGGGCCAGGAGCTTTGTAAAGCCCTCGCGCTCTTCATCTGTAAAGCCGGCAGAAAAATGATTTGACGCAGGGTTTGCAAGGTCAATTTCTTTGTGAGCTACGTTAAAGTCGCCGCAGGCAATAACAGGCTTTTTTGCATCGAGACCAGCAAGATAATCAGCATAAAGGGCATCCCATTTCTGTCGTTCTGCAAGGCGCTTGAGACCGTCGCCGGAGTTTGGAGTATAAACATTTACAAAATAAAAGGCGCCAAAGTCGAGAGTGAGAAGGCGGCCCTCATCGTCCATAGTGTCAGGAGCGCCAAGCCGTGGCACTTCGCGTTTTGCAGTCAGTCCTTCCTTGTACAAAATCATAGTGCCCGCATAACCTTTTTTTGCAGGAGGCACAGAAGAAAGCCACTCAATTTTATATCCCGGAAAATAGCCAGCCAGCAGCTCCAGATGCTTATCCGAAGGCCCCTCCGCCGGCAGCTTAGTCTCCTGAATCGCAATAATATCAGCCTCATAGCCACCCAGCTTCTTCAGCACAGCCTGAGACAAAAGCGCCCTGTCCGATGTAGAAGTCAGCGCCGCATTTATCGAATCAATATTCCAGGAAATCAGTTTCATTTTTTTGCTCCTGTTTTTAATATATAAGATTTTTCAGGAAAATTCAGTAGGGGGGAAGTTGGTTTCAAGGTCAAAATTTTTGACCTTGAATTAAGGACGAGGGTGAAAGCTAGAGACGTCCAAGGTCGAATATTTCGACCTTGGTTTAATGATGAGGTGATAATAACTGGTGACAAATTGTCACCAGTTGTCCGAATAAAGCGGGCAACTAAAGAAATTGTATAAAATGAGGTCGAACATGGAAGATTGGAGGTCACAATTTGTGACTTCCAAGATGGAAAGTGAAAATCCTTTCAAGGTGCAAATTTTTCACCTTGAATTAAGGAATGATTTTTACTTCAAAAAAAAATCGAGGTCAAAAATCTTGACCTCGATCAATTATAAAAGGTGGTTTCGATACGGCTTCTTACGAAGCCTACTCAACCACCGTGACGGTTCACTGCTTATTTAATTAAGCTATGATATTCCTGAAGGCTTTTAACTCCACCTTCACCACCGTTACCATTCTTTACAGACTCAATGCCTTTAACAGCAGCAAGTGCGCCGGCAATTGTTGTGATGTAAGATACCTTGTACTTCAAGCAAGCTTTGCGGATTGTCTTGCGGTCTTCGGCGTAGTTGCGCTTTGCTTTTGGTGTGTTGATTACAAGGCAAACTTCTTTGTTCATAATCATATCTACTACGTCTGGGCGGCCGGCACCAATCTTATTTACAACATCGCACTTGATTCCGTTTGAGTTGTAGAAGTCTGCGGTTCCCTGAGTTCCAACCAGTGTGAAGCCCAGGTTCTTCAAAGTCTTTCCGATTTCGAGAACCTGATCTTTCTGGCCTTCCTTGTTGCTGAGAGAAATAAGAACCTTCTTGTTTTCCCAGGCAGCCGGTGCGTGTGGAAGTTCGCTTCCTGCAGCTTCCTGTGACTTGTAGAATGCCAGTGGGAAGTTTTCAGCAAGACCAAGAACTTCACCAGTAGAACGCATTTCAGGTCCGAGGATTGGGTCAACTCCAGGGAAGCGTGCCCATGGCAATACAGCCTCTTTTGCTCCGTAGTAAGGAATCTTCTTGTCTTTGAGGCCGAGGCTTTCCAAAGATTCACCAAGCATCATTCTTGTTGCAAGGCGGGCCATCTGAGTATCACAAACTTTTGATACAAGAGGAACTGTACGAGATGCACGAGGGTTAGCTTCAATTACATAAACCTTTCCGTTTTCAATTGCGTACTGCATGTTCATCAAACCGCAAACGTGCAGGCTTTCTGCTATCTTCTTTGTATATTCTTTGATTGTTGCAAGGTTATCAGCCGGAATCGAAACCGGTGGAATTACACAAGCTGAGTCACCAGAGTGAATACCAGCAAGTTCAACGTGCTCCATAACAGCAGGGATATAAACGTGAGTGCTGTCAGCAAGAGCATCCGCTTCGCATTCAAGCGCATTCTTTAAGAAGCGGTCGATGAGGAGAGGGCGGTCAGGAGTTACACCAACAGCCTTTTCAACGTATTCCTTCAAAGTTGCTTCATCATAAATTACTTCCATTCCGCGTCCACCAAGAACGAATGAAGGACGAATCATGATTGGGTAGCCGATCTTATCTGCGCAGGCTTTTGCTTCATTAAAGTCAATTGCCATTCCGCTTTCTGGCATTGGGATTTCCAGTTTTTCCATCATGTGGCGGAAGAGGTCGCGGTCTTCGGCAATGTCGATTGAGTCGATTGATGTACCGAGGATGTTTACGCCGTTCTCCTGAAGTTCACGTGCAATGTTCAATGGAGTCTGTCCACCAAACTGAACGATAACTCCGAATGGCTTTTCCTTTTCGTAAATCTGAAGAACGTCTTCTGTTGTAACAGGTTCGAAGTAAAGTTTATCAGAAGTATCATAGTCTGTAGAAACAGTTTCTGGGTTACAGTTTACGATGATTGTTTCGTAACCGAGTTCTTTCAACTGCATAGCCGCATGACAGCAGCAGTAGTCAAACTCAATACCCTGACCAATTCTGTTAGGACCACCGCCCAAAATCATAATCTTCTTCTTGTTGTCTGTTGCAACAGAAGTATCTTTTTCTGCATTGTAAGTTGAGTAGTAGTAGCAGGCATTTTCTACGCCAGATACAGGAACGCGGAGCCATGCTTCTTTTATACCAAGCTCGTTGCGGCGCTTGCGGATATCTTTTTCTGCAACCTTCAAAATCTTTGACAAATACTTGTCGCTGAAGCCGTCTTTCTTAGCCTGAATAAGAAGCTTATCTTCTGGAACACGTCCAGGGTTCTTAAGCATTTCCTCTTCCAAATCAACAAGCTCTTTCATCTGCTGGAGGAAGAACTCTTTAACGTATGTGATTTCAGAAAGTTTAGCCAGAGGCACACCCTTACGAATTGCTTCGTAAAGCTGGAAGTAGCGCTCGCTAGACTGAACCTTGAGCATTTCGCACAATTCATCAGCTGATTTTTTATTGAAGTCTTTTGCAAAACCAAGACCGCTGCGGCCGTTTTCAAGACCACGAATAGCTTTCTGGAAAGTTTCCTTAAAGTTTTTACCGATGGCCATAACTTCACCAACGGCCTTCATTGATGTACCAAGTTCATCCTTTGTACCGCGGAACTTTTCAAATGCCCAGCGAGCAAACTTAAGAACAACGTAGTCTCCATCAGGAGCGCCACCCAAAGTATATTTTTCAAGAGTGCCATCACGCCAGTAAGGAATCTCGTCGAGAGTCAATCCACTGGCAAGTTTTGCAGAAATCAGCGCGATAGGGAAGCCGGTTGCCTTTGAAGCAAGGGCAGAAGAACGAGAAGTACGTGGGTTAATCTCAATAATAACTACGCGGCCAGTCTTAGGATTGTGGGCAAACTGAACGTTAGTACCACCGATAACACCGATGTTCTCAACAATCTTAAATGCCATTTCCTGAAGCTTCTTTTCCAGGTCCTTATCAATAGTCATGAAAGGAGCGGCACAGAAAGAGTCACCAGTGTGAACACCAACTGCATCAATATTTTCAATAGTACAGATTGCAACCATCTGATTCTTAGAGTCGCGAACAACTTCAACTTCAAGCTCTTCCCAACCAAGAATAGACTCTTCAATCAAACACTGGTGAGTCATAGAAAGATCCAGACCGTTTGCAACAATAGTGCGAAGCTCTTCAACATTGTAGCAGAAACCGCCACCCTGACCGCCCATAGTATAAGCAGGACGAACAACCAGTGGGAAACCGATTTCTTCAGCAATCTTTTCAGCACCTTCAACAGTGTGACAGATTCCCGAGCGAGGAGTGTCGATACCAAGCGACTTCATAGTCTCCTTGAAAATCTCACGATCCTCACCGCGTTCAATAGCATCAAGGTTTACACCAATAACTTTTACACCGTATTTATCAAGAACGCCGGCCTTGTTCAATTCCATAGCCATGTTCAAACCAGTCTGACCACCAAGGTTAGGCAAAAGTGCATCAGGACGTTCCTTTTCAATAATCTGAGAAAGACGCTCAACGTTCAGCGGCTCAATGTAAGTAGCGTCCGCCATAACCGGGTCAGTCATAATAGTAGCCGGGTTAGAGTTTACAAGTACAATCTTGTAGCCAAGTTCGCGCAAAGCCTTACAAGCCTGAGTTCCCGAATAGTCAAACTCACAAGCCTGACCAATAACAATCGGTCCCGAACCAATAATCAAAACCTTTTTGATGTCTTCTCGTTTCATCTATTTACTCCTATAAAAACCAATTTTAGTGAGGGAGGGGGAAGCCTCCCCCTGCGCTCCAGCCTCCTCGGTCGCTCGCCTTCGGCTCGCTCCCTGCGGTGGCTTCCGCTACCCTCTCTACGGGGGCTCCGCCCCCGTAACGCCCCCGGGCATAAAAAAAGCGAGTCCTAAAAAGAACTCGCCATCAAATTCAAATAAAAATAGTATGAAAAATATCATTCACCATGAGAATTACAGATTTCAAACATGTCTCAGTTTTCATACTGAGAGTAAATATTATCAAAAAACAGTATTTTATTCAATCATATTACAAAAATTTACTTATAGTAAAAAAAATTACCCGGGACCTTGAGTGATCTCGGGTAAGGAAAAGATTGAAAACATAAAGGAGGTTTTCACTTAAACAAACTTTTATAAATAACTCTCTCTCCGACTTCCGCAAGTCTATATATTACCAGAGTCTCTCTGGCAGAAAATAGTCTCTCCTTTTAGTCGTATTTGAATTTTATAATGAAAAAAGCACAGAATCAGCACACAAAAACAAAAAATAAAGCACCAAATCAGCACAAAAATTATGAAATTTGCAAAAATTTTAGTAACCATGGTTATTTTTCATGCTATAATTGTTTCAAATCAAAAGAGGCAGTAAAAAATGATAGTTAAAAACCTTATTGAAAAATATAAGAATCGTTATTCTATTCCCTTTCTGGATCTGGCTGATGCCGGAGAATCTAACAGAATTATCGTTCACATTGCAAGTATTGGTCTTTTAATTTTTTCTGTTTTCTGCCTTACTTTATTTGGAATTATTCTTTATCCGAATTACAGAAATTACGTACCGAGATTTATTTATTATTCAATCTTTCTGGTTTTTAGTATTTATGCCTATTTTGCAAGTAAACCCGGAAAAGAAGTTGAACGCGAAAAAGCCTACATCAAAAAAACAATTCCTTTTTATATATTAACTGCGGTAATTCTTGCAGATGCAGTTTTTACCGTAAAAGTTGGTGCTGTTTTTAATGGCTTTGTAATCTTTTGTATTACAGCCTTTATTGCTTTGTGTACAGGTTCCTTTTCTCCAATAATCTTTCTTGTCGGAATTGTTATTACAGTAGCATGTATAACACCCGATATAATCAGTAACTTTGGGCCTTCAGGTTATATTAATACGCTCATTACAGCTGTTCTTATGTTCTGTCTTGCACTTTACAAGCGCCGTTCAGAAAAACGACAGATTCAGTTCCTTAAAAAACAGAAGCAGAGCCTTGAATCAAAAACCTTTGGAAATTTTACATTGATGTATGAGAATAAGGTTGTAAAGTTTTCCAGATCAAAAAGTGATGAGTTGTTGGGTTATCTGATTTATAAAAAGGGAAGTTCAGTAAAAACAAAAGAGCTTATTTCTGTGCTCTGGGGCGAGCATGCAGATTCAGCACGATATGGCAGCAGTTTTAGAAATCTTATAGTAGATATTAAACATACTTTAAACGAACTGCAGATTCAGAACTTTTTCATTACAGAATATAATAACTTCCGAATTAATCCGGAAGTTATTAAGTGCGATTATTATGATTTTCTTGCAGGGGATTCTGCAGCCATTAAAAGCTTTGCAGGGGAGTTTATGAGCCAGTTCAGCTGGGCTGAAGAGGCAGCTGGTTTTCTGGAGCAGAAAGCCCTTAAGAAAAACTAAAGTGCCTTTGCAATATAAGCGTCAATTTTTTCAGGTGTATCAGTTGGGGCAAAGCGCTTAAGAACAGTACCATCTTTAGCAATCAGAAATTTAGTAAAGTTCCATTTGATTTTTGAAGTGCAGAAACCTTTCTTCTCGCTTTTAAGATATGTGTAAAGAGGGTCTTCATTTTTTCCGTTTACATCAATTTTAGCAAACTGAGGGAAAGTAATTCCAAAGCGGCCAGTACAGAAAGTATGGATTTCTTCATCATTACCAGGAGCCTGGTTTGCAAACTGATTACAAGGGAAGTCAAGAATCTCAAAACCCTTTTCTTTATACTTATCATAAATCTCCTGCAAACCCTTGTACTGAGGAGTAAATCCACAGCCTGTAGCAGTGTTTACAACCAGGAGAACCTTGCCTTCATACTTCTTAAGTGAAACATCACTTCCATCTCTAGCCTTTACTGAAAAATCATAAATAGACATATATAACACCTCGCTGAATCTCAATTAGATTGTACACAATCTATATTTATAATATAGCAAGTCTAAAAACTTTTGTCAATTAAATTGTACACAATATTAGTAATTTTTTGTTTTATTTTCGTGAAAAAGAGGAGAGAAGGTATAAAAGTACCAACAAAGATACTATAAAAGTGCAAAATTCAAGTTTTCAGCCTATAAGTTTTTCTAAAACAGATTTCTTATAGGACAGTAAAAGGTCAGTTTTTCGGTAAAATTCATCTTTTGGCTTATAAAAAAACCATTCCCCAAGTTTTTATAGGCCCCCAAAAGCAGATTTTAGCTCAGAAAGAGCGTTCAGCTTCTAGATTTGCCATAAATTCTAGGAAAGCCACCGACTTTAGCCTATAAAAAATCAAAGAACATAATTCTTATAAGCCCATACCCCAGAAATCCCCATTTCCCCAACCTATAAAATCCTTCCCCTCTAAATCTTATAGTCTCAAATCAAGTACACCCAAAAAAATACGGACGAAACCAGCCTCTAAAGCCAATTTCGTCCGTAAAATAAGGAACTTCAAAGTTTATTTTAAGTTATTAATCTCCAATATAAACAGGTCGTACGCTGAATCCATAATAACGTGGTGCATCGTCAATAGAATCCGTATAACCAGCGTCGGATTTTAATGGCACCATTCGTGCTGTATCTCCAGTTGTATAATTTTCCCAGATAGTATTTGTCCAAATCAGTACATCAGATTTAAAACTGTTTAATCCACAATCACTATCAGTTGCTGAAGTAAAATAACCTGCAGCTGGGAAGAAGATATGTGTATCACTGTAAGAATACGTAGCAACGGCTGGATTACTTGAATACTTAATTGTATTCTTTCCTGCATCGGCTGGATCTTTTGCTTTATACAAAACTACACCAGGTATTTTAGAACCATTATAATCTTCTGTATAAATCATATAACAAGCATCCAGTAAAGCCTGACATTCTTCAGGAGTTGGCATTCGCCATTTTGCTCCGCGTTTTTGGGTTGCAACATCATCAGTACTAGAAAGAACATTATTTCCTGAAACATTAGTGTATTTGGTAAAATCTGCACCATTGGTTCCATCTTCATAACCAGTCCAAGAATAACCATTTGTATAACCAGATTTCCTGCTTATTTCTTTATTACTCCTATATACCTCATTATAACGTGTATCTGTTTCGCCCCATGCATAATATGCACCATAATCTGCAATAGTTTCTGCACCCACATTTGTGGTAGCCCACTTAACTCCTGTACCGAAATCAACAGAGTTATGAACATTGCGAACGACACGGAATCCTATAGAGCTGTCACGGGTATATGATTCAATTGATCCTTGACCATTTTGAATATAATATCCATCAAAGGTTGTACGATAGTCTCCATCGGCTTGAACATCAAAACACAATTCCTTTACATTACCACATAAGTCGTAAAGTCCAAGAGTGTTTGCATTCTTTTCCATTATAGGATAGACATTATCAGTATCGACCCTAGTTTCATCCCAAGAGGCTACATGAGCATATAACTTCAAATTATCATCATCACAACCACTATTAGGTAGCGATGCAACATCTGTTGAAAGTCCATTTCCACCACGTGCAAAATATTCCCATTCAATTGCAGTAGGTAAGCGATATCCGTTGGCATCATTGTTTACAACAATACTATCATATCCTGGATAACCGGAATTCCATTCCCATTGATATTGTGTTTCATCTGGGCCACAATACTTACCACCAGAGCCCCCTTTTCCAGGCCATTGAGCTGGGTTTGTCTTGTTGTCAATTGAGTAAACAGGCATAAGACTTTCATCTAGACTTCGCAGATTACAATAAACAATAGCGTCATACCAGCTTACGTTATAAACAGGATATGAATCACCATCATTTGGAGCTGTACCTCCATAAGAACAATATTCTGTATATTCTGCCTGTGTTACTTCATGAGTACAAACATATAAATCTCGGATTGTAATAGGTTCACTTGAACAATCTGAAAAACCACTGTTTGCAAGGTTTGTGGAAATTATGGCACCCGAAACAAGAGAGAAATCATCCAGATTTGGAGAGTGGCCATTTCCGCCATTTGAGCTTGCAACAAGTTTACCCTCGTTGCTGAGTTCATAGTTGTTGCCGCTGTCTGGAGTAATTGCAAATTTATTGTATTCACTTCCTACCGAAGTTTCGGAATCTGTTGTAACTTCAATCAATGGTTCGCTATTACTTGTTATGGTGTATGATGAAGGTGTAAGTGTTGCGACAGGGCTTGTACCTGAAAGGCTTCCGGTAATAGTCAATTTATCGCATAGATAAACATCATTATTACTTGTAACAACAGCGTTTCCTTTCATTTTTAACTGACCATAATAGGTGACACCACTGTTTGATACCCAGTTCTGATTAATAGCTTTACCATTATCAGTACAGGTATTTCCGGAAATGCTTCCGCCCTGCATATCGAAGATACCATGTCCGGCAATATAAACACCACCACCGTGTCTTTTAGAATTATTGTTGGTAATATTACCATTTACCATTGTGAATGTTCCGTAGAATATACCAACTCCAGCACCACCACAGTTGGAAGGAGTGTCGTATCCGAATGGTTTTGCTCCAAGGCCTAAAGCTTTATTATTTGAAATTGTTCCGTTATTCATGGTGAATGAAGAACTTTCATCTCCACCGAGATATACACCACCACCAAAAGTAGAAATTTCTACTTCTTCACCAGTAATGTTTCCATCATCTGGAGAAGAACCACCAATTGTTCCACCGTTCATAATGAATTGTGCGCCATTCCAAACGCTTACACCGGCACCATAAGCAGGAGCAGAATTTGTTTTAATTACTGCAGAATCAGACATAACAAATTTTGCATATTGTCCGGCAACACAAACACCACCACCACCTACGCCAACTTCATAGTCGTCTGTTACGGTAGAGTTTTCTTCATTTCCGCTGATAGTTCCGTTACTCATTGTAAAGAGGACATGACCATCTCCATCACCACCAGTGTATTCCGCTAGTTCTTCAGGTTCAGCGTATAAAGTACCATCAACAAGAACTCCACCACCACATCCATACTGAGCGGTATTACCGCTGATAGTACCGCCTGACATTGTGAATTTACCAAGTGTTTTATTTAAATCGTCATAGGTGATATATACACCGGCACCATAATCAGCAGTATTGCTACTGATTTCACCATCTGTCATGATTACTTCACCACCGGAAATCAGTACACCGGTTTTGTTTTCAGAAATTAAAGTGTTTTCTTCCAGTGTCAGTTTTCCAGAAAGCAGTTGGATTCCATAAGGAGAACCCTTTGTTATTTTAATATTCTTTACAGTTACTGGAACAGCAGTATTTATAATAAGAGGTATGCCTTCTGATTGAGCATCCAAAGAATCTGCAGCATTTCCCGTTTTGCCAGTAATTGTAAGAGAAGTCGCCTTTGTAATTTCAATACGAGTTGATTCCGAAGAGACATATTCTCCATCTACAATAATTGTATAGTCTGTTGCGTTATCAAGGTTTTCAATTCGTTCAAGAGCGGCTGAGATGCTTGCATATGGATGACTTTGGCTTCCGTCGGCAAGGTCAGGATCGGCACTAGAATTAACATAAAGATCTGGACTAGTTGTAACGCTTGTAAAGTAAGCATACAAGGTAGGTGACGATGATAAATTTGATGGAATACTTGTAATTTTATTTTCAGCAGTAAAAGGTGTGGCCTTGTACCAGCCGGCGAAGGTATATCCAGGATAGGTAAGATTTGGAAGTGTAGACTTTGTAGACACTTTATTAGAAAGTACAGAGCCTGCGATTTCGAAATCTACCCCCTCTGGAATTGATTGACCGCTTGCAACTGTGAGTTCTGTATTTGAGCTATCGTCTTCTTTATAGAATTTGTATGTAGCAGAATAAAGCGAATCCAGGGCAAGATTAAGGGTTGCTTTGGTTGTGAAATTGTTTTCTACACGAACTATATTTTCAATACTATTTACAAGTGTTTCGTCATTATAGAATTCCAAAAGAAGATAATACTTACCGGTTGTAACTCCACTTGAAGAAGATTTTGCAGTTCTGAAATTGATTCGTCTAAAATCTTCTCCTTCTACAGATGTAATTGGATTTGTAGTATCTGTTGCAGTATAAGTCTTTGTAAGCTTTGTAGTTGATGAAGTTGATTTTTCTTTTAATGTTGCAACGACTTTATCTGCATTACCCGTAAAATCAACAGTAATATCAATAAGTCCATAAGGATAAGAACTTGTGTTTGTTGTTACGAGATCGAAATTAAGCGTATTTATCGTTCCGGCTTCTACTTCTATAGTTGTTGTTCCAGCGAACTCAAAATCATATAAGTATGCGCTGAGCCTAAAATCCCATATTCCGGGTTCAATTTCTAGTGATCTTGAGCATGCATCTGAATAAGAAGAGGCATTTGTTATAAGAGTTCCAAAACTACTGTCTGAAGCACTTCTTTTAGATTTTAAATATACAGAAGAAAGATTGTCTATAATATATGAAGGATTAATGGTACGAGATTCTGTTGATAATCTAATATCACCCAAAGATATATAGGTCTTTCCATTTTCAGAAGGAGTTGCTGTAACTGCTGGATTATCTGCTACAGATGAATGATCAATGTTACTCAATGCATTTTCGCAAGATATAAATAAAAGAGAAATAAGTGATATTAATAATATGTTCTTTTTCATGTTAATCTTTCTCCTATTCTGTTACCGTAATCTGAGCGAAGTATGAATCTTCGTTTCCACTTGCATCTGCAGCAATAAGTGAAACATTATAAGTAGCTCCAACAATCCAGTCAGAAGTATTAATTTCAAGGCTCGAAGTTTCAGATTTTATAGCACCATCGACTTTCCATTTATAGGTTGAATAACTTGAAGTTGAGAATATAAGTGAGGTTCCTCTTTCAATTGAACTTAAAGAAGAAACGATATTACCATCTCCATCATGAACGGATACTGAAATATCAGAATCTGTACCTGTATCAAGAGTGATAGTAAATACATAAGAAATATAGTTCCAGTTTGCAGCTTGAATTTTTGTATCTTGCAGTTTAGTTATTTTTGATGCCTTTTGAGCCTCTGTTCCCATATAATTTACAGTAGTTAGATTAGTTCTTGAGAATGCACCCTCTCTAATCTCGTTTATTTTTACAGGAATTGTAATCGTTGTAAGATTACTGCAGCCTTCAAAGGTTGAAGCATCAATTCTGGTAACTGTTGGAATATATTTTACTTCTTGCAAACAGGTACAATCAATAAATGCAGAACTTCCTAAAGACTCTGTAAATCCACTTGCATTTGAAAGATCGAGATAGACTCTAATGTCAGGTTTAGAAGTACTAAGATTTTGCAAAGCAGTCCTAATTGCAGTAATAGTTCCAGTTGTTAATTTTCCACCAATTATTACTGTGCCGCTGGTAGACATATTTGAAATATAATTTGCAGCATCTGCACCACCAACATCTCCCTGAACGAGGTAGCCGTCTGATGTCAAAACATATTTTGGAGAAAGGGTAGTACCAGCTTGAGTAATGACAGAATAAGGAGCAACTATAAACTTTGTATATTCATCTGCAACTGTTGTACTTGTGACATTTTTTGTCATACTGAGGACAAGATTACTATCTCGTCTATATGGCGAGAAGTTAAGGTATGCCTCAAATGAAGAGTTAAGAGGACCGTCAAAACAAATACTTGATAATGTACCTTTCAGCAAAATATCATTTTTGTTGCTGCTTCCTTTAGGGATAGAAGGGGTTCCACTGATGCTGAATGATTCTTTATTGGTAATACAGAATGCTCCTCCATTATTTGAAGCTTCGTTATTACGTATAGAACCACCGCTAAGCTCAAAATTCTTACTAGAAGAAAGATAAACAGCACCACCTAAATCATCTGAAGCATTGTAGGCGATAGTTCCAGAGGCCATTTTAATTAGTCCATTATTATTTGAACCCTGATTATAAATTGCACCACCATAATAATTACTTGTATTATAAATGTTTGTTGCCAGATTATAATAAATACCACCATTGTCTGTATAATCAGTATCAATGTTGCCATCAGCGTCATAACCGATATAGACGGTTCCATCAATATTATAAATACCAGCTCCTTCGCCGGCTTTATTTCCGCATGTTTCGTTAGAAGTTGCTGAAGCAACAGAAGTGGCAGTTTTGTCACCGATAATAGCTGATCCATAAAGATATAAGTTTCCAGCGTTATAAACACCACCACCAAATGTGGCGTAATTTTTGTTAATTATACCGCCAGAAATTATACAAGTAGCTCTTGTGTAATTTGAATAACCATTATAAATACCACCGCCAGAGAAGGTTGAATTCCATGGGAAGTATGCAATGTTGCTGACAATTTCACCTCCGGACATTTCAACCTTTCCATAATTGTAGATACCGCCACCTGTTGCAGAAGCTGTATTATATTTAATGGTTCCACTTTTGTAATACACTTCACAATTAAGCTGATTATAAATACCAGCACCAGATGAAGATCCATTTGCATAAATTCCTCCTGTTAGAGTTTCTTCTATAGGAGTTATTCCGTCTGCATCATAGCCGCTGTAACCCAAATAAACTTTTGCAACAACGGTATTAATGTTGTCACCGGTTCCATTATAGATACCGCCGCCGAGGCCACTGTAGTTTCCATTATATTGAGAAGAGGTTTGTTCACTTGGTAAGTAAGAGAACATTGCACTACTAGAATCTCCTACAGCCCATGTTGTTGCAAAAGGATTTCCAATTGCAGCGGTTCCGTATATAAACAAAGTTCCTTCGTTATGGATTCCACCGCCACGACCGTTACCGCTTCCTGTATTATTATCAATTATATAAACACCATCTCCAAGTTTTACAGTTGAATTTTGTGAGATAAACATACCGGCACCAACTGTAGTCCGACCACCAGTAATTCCAAGATTTGTAATAGTAACAGGAACTTCTGTTTTTATACTAAGCGCAGTTCCAGATTGTTTATTCTGATTAATTTTGTCATTAGGTACATTCTCCGAAGATAATCCATTTTTTCCTGTGAGCTCAATTGATTTTGCGTGATCTGTTGTAATTGTTTCTGGGAGAGTAGCTTTGTTTAATTTTAAATCTCCATCGATTTTAATTTTCCAATTAAGTTCAGGGTAGCCGTAGGTTTCAATCAATTCACAGGCTTTTGTGATTGTTTTTATAGGGTTTGAAGTATTAAAACCTGACTTTGTATCGTCTCCAGATTCTGCGGAAAGATATAAAACTGGATCAACTAAGTCGGCAACCAGTATAAGATCTTCGTTTAGGTCACTTGTTATTTCTGTAATATATTCGTTAGAGCCGGCTTTCTTCCAGCCGAGGAAAACTTTTCCGTCTTGTTTTCCTTTTGGGAGATCGAAACTGCTTCGTGCTGAATATTTTTTGATAGCAAATCCACTGAAGTCTGAGATTTCTTGACCTGTTTCATCTTCGTATCGAATTGTGTAGATTTTATTAAAGCCTTTTTCTAAGGATATGGTAGCTGATGTTTTAACGCCTGGGGTTATATATACGTAACTTTCCCACTGATTTACAGCAGGTTGATAATTATTTTGTTCACTATTTATTAAGAATTCAAATAACAGATGGTATGTACCTGGTTCCAGGTCACTTTTGGAATAAGTTATACTTCCGTCATTAGGATTATCAGTTTCTGGGATAGAGAAATCCTCTTTTATTTCTACGGCAGAACCTGTAATTGTTGTAAGGGTTGCACGAATCTTATCAAATTTTCGTGAAGTATTAACCTTTGTGAATGTGATTTCCAGTTCACCATTTCCGCTGACCTGTGGGGTCAAAACAAAATAAATGGGGTTTGATTTTCCGTTCTGGATTGTTGTTGTAACGGTGGAAAGATATTGTATGCTTGATGGCAGAGGGTTATCTGAAGAACCTGAGTATTCTGCTGAGAGGATGAAGGTCCATTTTCCGGGGGCAATTTCGAGCTCGGAATTTTCTGAAATATCCTGGTAGGTGTTGTAGCTCTTGTTTAGGTCAGGGGTGGATTCTCCTTCTGCAGTACCTTTGAGGCTGAAATTTTGTAAATCAGAAAGCTCGATAGCTGCGGGGGTAATGGTTCTTGCTTTTCCTGACTTTGTTACATTGATTGAAAGATAGGTTTTGCCATTTTGATTTTCAGTTTCTTCGGAATTATGCCCAAAAGAGTTTTCACACGAAATGAGCATAAATATAACAAAAACAGAGAATACTACCCCAAAGGCTTTTTTTGAGGTCTTAAGAAAATTATATAACATAAAAGGTCCTCTCCCTTTTTTAATTTTGAGATTTTTCTACTTGTGCAGTCCATGAATGATGACGATTTTCATCATCTGCAAGAAGCGTAATATCGTGAATGCCGTAATCAATATTGGTCATATCAAGAACAAATACATTTCCTGTTTCTTCCTGAACGTTTCCGTCAACCTTCCAGACATAACTTGTGTAGTCGGCTGGAGCGGTAAATGTATAGCTGGAAGTTGATTCTGCTGTAGTAACAGTGATATCTTCACTTCCTGGTACGGAAATATTCATAGAGAAGGAATTGTAGAGTTTGATTTCTTCAACTACGATAGTCCATACGTCACCGAAATTTTCTACAGTGTAATCACCAGTAAATGAAGCATTTTCAAAATCTATAGCCTGAATGGATATAGTTGAATTATCGGGGCCTTTTTTGAGGTCAGCGATATCCATGGTAAATGAGTATGATTCATTTAGACTTGGAATTGTGATTTGATTTTTATTAGTGTATGGGTCTGTACTGGTTATTATTTCTTCAGAAGATTCACAAGTATCTTTTTCCGGATATTTAAATGGAGAATATCCTTTTACTAAGAAACGCATTCCTGTTGCATTTTGCTGTGTGCATTTTACTGTGATAGAAACTTTATCGTATTGTTCTATATCCTCACATTCCCAGTAAGCAGCACTGTATGGGCCGTTATCGTTTTTGGAGTCGAATTCAATTGTATTTTTTGAGATGTTTGTATTCAAAATATTCTGCACCGGAGGATTCTGAACTACATACGATGAAGTGGTTTTGGTAATCTTGTTGAAGTCTGGATCCACGAGAGAAGAATCTTTAATCAGTTCGATTTTGTCTATGTAGCAGGTGAAGTCTGGGGCCCAGGAAGCTGTACTAGCGTCCCAGGAATTTTCTACGGCGATTTCGTCCAGGTTTATGTACTGGGGGATTTCGAACTCGTAGGTTTGGGCGCTGGCGGAAACGGTTTTTGTTTCAAAAGGGTAGCGGGCGCCGGTGGTTGATTTTACCAGGCGGAAGCGGAGGTAGCTTGCATTATCCTGAGAAAGATCTTTGCCGCGGAAAGTTACGCGGGCTTTCTGGTAGTTACTAAGTTTAGCACGCTGCCAGCTGAAGGACTCGTCGCATTTGGTGTCATCTTCATCATATTTGAATTCAATCTTGTTTGTTTCAAGCTTGCGACCATCGCGTTCTACAGAGAAAAGCGGGCGCAGAACAATATAAGCAGAAGAGGTTTCTACGTAGCTGTCGTAGGCAAAGTCCAGCATAAACTGGAAAAGATTTTCTTCGCGCTGAATGGTTTTTGATTCTGAAGTGCCGGCGTAGATAATCTGCTTTTCGTCTTCAATCAAAGTATAAATCTGGGCATAAACGTTTATCTCCCTGCCAACAGGAACATTCTCGAAGGTGATATAAATATCTTTGTCTGCCTCAAGCTCCTGGGTCTGGTTGTCTGTGTAACCGCCCTGCAATTCAACATCAATATAAGTTGCCTGATCCGGGGAAACAATATCACGAGCAATTTCTCGAGCTGCTCTTGTGGTATTGAGCCTGAATGAAACTGTACCTTTAGAATCTGTATCTAATTGGGAACATCCGGAAAAAGTAAGAAATAAGCATGGAAGAAAGGCAAGGAGCGTTGTTTTAAAAAAATTATTCGAAACAATGCGCATAATATCCTCTATTAGAATAGGATAACATAGAATCAGCTGATTTGCAAAGACGGACAGGGAAAGGCGGAAAATCAGCAATGTAAATCAGCTTGAAAAAACGATTGAAACTTTTAGATAAATTGAGTACAATTAAATTATGAGTGATAAAGAAAATCAGGAATTCAATATGCTGGCTCTTGATAACCAGCTTTGTTTTGCACTTTACGTTTGTTCAAAAGAAATTATAAGAAAATATAATCCTCTGCTTGAGCCGCTTGGACTCACTTATACATCTTATATTACCCTGCTTTGTCTCTGGGAAAAGGATAATGTGCCGGTGAAAGAGCTTGGGGCAAGACTTTTCCTTGATTCGGGAACACTTACTCCGCTTCTTAAAAAAATGGAAGCACAGGGGCTGGTTACAAGAACCCGCGGTGGAAAAGATGAACGCACTGTTTATATCGAACTTACAAAAGAAGGCCGCGAGATGAGAAAAAAGTGTGAAGGTGTTCCTCAGCAGATGATGTGTCAGAATATTATTGATATAAAAGATGCAGCACCGCTTCTTGGAGCCCTCCACCAGATGATGGGAAATTTGCAGCAGAAAAACGAAGAATAAATTACAAAATTTGTAAAATCTGCCCTTGTATGTTAAAATTATAACGGTTTTTTATATGAGAGGGGAAAAAGGATAGGGAATGGATTTTCAAAAATTTGTTGATGGTTTTCTTCCCATGACATGTATAATGTCCGTAGAAAATCTTGGTAACGGCAAATGGGGCGAAATCAGAATTGTATGTGGAAATAAGGCCTACATCGATTCAATAGAAAATAATCCTGATGCCCCAAAAATGCTTACAGATAAATTCATTCCTAATAGTCCTTATCAGAATTATATCCCTCAAGATCCGAACTTTGAATTTTTCTGTTACAGTAGTGCCGTTTTAAAACAGCCGCAGCATTCCTATGTACATCCGGAACGTTTTGATTTCTGGTTCAATCTTTTTTCTATGCCTCTGGATGCAGATGATGGAAAGTTATGCTACTGTACTTATACCCAGGAACTGACCCACGAAGTTGAATCTTATAAAATGGCAAATATTTCCCATGATACTGCTACAGAAGTTTTGAATACCTGTATCAAGCTGCGGGGTGCAACAGATTTTAAGGCAACCTTAAAAGAAGTTATTAAAGATATCCGCACTATTTGTGGAGCTGATTATTGTGGTCTGCTTGGTATGAATGATCTTACAGAGAAATGCAGTCTGCTTGGTGAAGATGTTGATGATGGATATCGTCGGACAAAATATAAGGAAGACTGGCTTACTCCAGATTTTTATAATATTGCAAAAACCTGGGAAGGGGTCCTTAATGGCAGTAACTGCATCATCTATCGAAATCCGGATGAAATGAACTTCATTAAAGAAAAAAATAAAGCCTGGTATGATTCACTGACTGAAGCCAATGTTGAAAGTCTTGTTCTTTTCCCTCTTAAGTCAGGTTACGAGCTTTTAGGCTATATCTGGGCTAACAATTTTGATACTGAAAAAACAATGCACATTAAAGAGACTCTGGAGCTTACAACCTTCTTCCTGGCCTCAGAAATTTCCAGCTATCAGATGTTCGATAAGTTCCGTATTTTGAGTACGGTAGACATGCTTACCGGAGTTCTTAACCGTAACGAAATGAATAACCGAGTAATGCAGCTTGGTATTGACGACCGTCCTGGCAGAAAGAACATTGGAATTATTTTTGCTGATTTGAACGGCCTTAAGACTATGAACGACAACAATGGTCACTCAGCCGGCGATAAGCTGATTAAAGATGCGGCTGCAATTTTGAAAGAAGTTTTTCCTGAGGCTGAAATTTACCGTGCCGGTGGAGATGAGTTTATGGTTCTTCTTCGCGGCACAAGTATGGAAGAACTCAAAGCCTATGAAAAGCAGATGAAAGATAAGGCGGCTGCTACTGATAACGTAAGCTTTGCGGTGGGCATAAGCCTGGAAGAAGACAGCCAGAAGATTTACGGTGCAATGAAGGCAGCCGACGTTGCAATGTACGAAGATAAAAAGCAATTCTATGATGAGCACCCGGATAAAAAACGAAGGTAGAAAAAGACTTTGCCTTTTTTTAGTATTTGCTTTGCTCGCCCTTCCTGTACTTGCGGAAGATAATTCCAGGCCTTTTATGGGCATTGGAAATCTTATTTATCTTGAAAGGGCTTATCCAGATTTAATTTTTTCCCGCCGCTTTGATACTGCTTCTTCTGAATGGATTATTACAGTTACAATGCCGGATTCAAAGGATTCCCAAAAAGATAAGACTTATGAATTCTACTGGGCCAACGGAAGCATGCTTCCCGAATCGGAACTGAAGAACCGGGACAACTACTGGCCGATTCTTTACAGCTATCCAAAAGAGCTTGCTGACCCTGAAGATTTTACAGAAGAAGAAAGAGAGCGGATTAAGGAGTTTGGTTCAAAGGAAAGCCGCAAAAACGGGGCAGGAACTCCTATGTTCTTTTTTGATGCGATATATGATTCCCAGAGCCGGCGCTCGCTTGAACAGCATATTGTGAGAATCAGCTTTCTGGGCAACCGAACAAATGTTCACGAAAGAATGAAGGAACCGCTTGGCCGTGTAGAAGAGAAAGTCTTTGCCCTTGCAAAAAGTGATTCTGAAGTTCAGGCCTTTCTTGATAATTTAAAATCTAACGATGCCTACCAGTGGCGCATAATTGACGGTACAAACAGAAAATCTTTTCACAGTCTTGGAATTGCAATTGATATTCTGCCAAGGTCTCAGGGCGGTAAGCAGATTTTCTGGAGCTGGGCAAAAGATAAATATCCGGATACCTGGATGCTGGTGCCCCTAAAAAAACGATGGATGCCTCCGGCTAAGGTCATAAAGATTTTTGAAGAAGAAGGATTTATCTGGGGCGGTAAGTGGATGATTTACGACAACATGCACTTTGAGTATCACCCGGAATTAATTGAGTTTAATTTCCGGAAGTAAGTTCATCGAACTTCTTTTTCATTGTCGGGTTATTGCGGGTCAGCTTTTTGATTGTAAGATCTTCCAGCTTGTTGTTTGCAAGACGCAGATTATTGTCCGACTTTTCAAAGAGGTCTTTGATTTTCTGCAGGGTTTTGATTGCCTTATCAATTTCTTCAATCGCAGAAGAGTGTTGACGCATTGCAAGGTCCACGTTGTTTAAGAATTTATCCTTGAAGAGATTCAGGTCGCTTTCAAAGTTTGTAATATCAATATTTTGATTTTTAATCTGAGCAATTTCTCTTTTATACTCAAGACTGTTGAGGGCAGCGTTACGGAGAATTGTAATCAGCTGAATAAAGAACTGAGGACGGATTACATACATCTTTGGATACTTGTAAGAAACGTCCACAATGCCGGTGTTGTAATAATCATTATCTTCTTCCAGCATGGAAACCAGAACTGCATATTCACAGTTTTTCTCGTTGCGGTCTTTGTCCAGCTCCTTAAAGAAGTCTTCGTTTTTATGCTTGGTTGCAGTTTCATCCGCCTGGTTTTTCATTTCGAACATAATTGAAATAAACTCAATTTTGTCTTCGCCTTCGCCACTGTAGTCGCGGAAAATAAAGTCGCCCTTACTGCCGGAAGATTTTGAAACTTCGTTGTCCTTTTCAAAATAAGCGTTCTGAAAACCAATGGCACGGTTCTTGTTGAACTCAGCAAGGCAGTACTGCTCCAGGTCTTCGCCAATCTGTTTGGTAGATTCCTTTGCCTTAAAGTCTTTGTAAAAGGCGATGGTTTCGTCCTTGGCTTTTAGCTGAATATCATATTGTTGTTTGAGGTTCGATTCACGGAGCTGCGCTTCGCTCTGTTCAATTTTGAGTTTGCTCTGAAGATCAGAAATGAGGCTGTCTTTTTCCTGCAGTGCAGTTTTTACTTCAAGTTCAGTTTTTGATTTGTTGGCTTCAATAGTGCTGCGGAGCTGAGTGATTTCCTGTTCCTTTTGAGAAAGTGCAAGCTTAAGTTCGGCTGCAGATTTGTCCTTCATGTTATTAAGCTCGTTGCTCTGGGCTGCAAGCTGATTTCTGAGTTTTGAAATCTCGTCATCTTTCTGCGAGTTTGCCTTAGAAACTGCGAGTTCAACAGCCATCTTTTTTTCATTATCCATGGTCTGTTTCTGGCGCTGGAGTTCTGCATTAAATTCCTGATTACGAACCTGTTTTACAATTTCAGCATAACCAGCTTCATCAATCTGAAAAACTTCTCCACATTTAGGACATTTTATTTCTTGCATTTTTAAAACCTCGTTTTTCTATTATAACATAAAATCGGAAAAATTGCGGGTCCCAGCGACGGCGAAAAAGGGAATAGGAATCCCCCCAGGTACCCCTGCGATAAAATCTCGCTTCGCTTGATTTTATCGCGACCCGGGGCCCCCCTTTCCCTTTTTCACCTGCGTCCCACAATTTTTCCGATTTTATGTTATAATGAATCTATGATTTACAAAAAAGCAAAAAGTAATATGTCCTCCATACTCATGGTTATTGCTCTTATAGTTTTAATGGCCGGTGGATACCTTGTAGCAAGAAAACGGGCCCGCCTGCGCGAAGCTGCATCACTGCCATTTTACAAAACAGAACTTGCTCAGATTGCCGATGGCGAGTATGAAGGAAAAACCTACACCAGCTTTCTGCACCTGCAGCTTAAGGTTACGGTTGAGAATCATAAAATCATCAAAATTGATGTGCTGGAAAATGAAGGAATAGATGGTGAAAAGGCAAAGCCAATCATCCAGAAAATGATAGACCAGAACGAAGTTGTTGTGCCTGCTGTTAAGGGGGCAGAACTTGGAAGCCTTGTTTATATCAGCTGTGTGAGCACGGCTCTGAAATAAGAAATTCAACTTATTCTAAAGATGCAGACCTCGTGATATTTTTAAATTACGAGGTTTTTTATGAAAATCAAAAAAGCATTTTTAGGAGCAGTGGTAATTCTTATGAGCTTATCAAGTGTGCAGGCTAATCCATTTAAGATTAATGAAGCAGAATATCAGTCAATGATAGAAAAAACTATTGTGAGCACAGGCACAAATGCCAGAATGAAGAAGGTGCTTGCAAAGGCCAGACAGGGCGAAAAGCTACGAATCGCAGCAATCGGTGGTTCAGTAACAGAAGGCGCAGGTCCAGCTGATTTTAAGGATGGTTATGCCTATCAGTTCTTCCGTACCTTTAAGGCAAAGTATGCAGCTGGTGATGGAAGCAATCTTTCTTTTAATAATGCAGGTTTGAGCGGAACTGGCTCACTTGTTGGTATTGTCCGCTATGAGCAGGATGTGGTTAAAGTTTGCGGAGGAAATCCGGATCTTCTTATTATTGAGTTTGCAGTTAATGATAACGGCGATGTTTTGTGCCAGAGAACTTTTGAAGCAATTATCAGAAAGGCAATGCTGGCAAATCCGGACTGTGCTGTAATTGCAATGTATGCAGTTGCAAGTTATGGAAACACCGCAGGACAGAAGAAGCCTGTTGCAGATCACTATGTACTTCCACAGATTAATATGATGCCGGTTGTAAATGGTGCAATCGAAAAAAAGACTTTTACTAAAGAGCAGTATTTTACAGATTACGCGCATCCGACTTTTGAAGGTCATCAGTTTATGAGTGACTGTCTTATGGCTCTGGTTGATAAGATGGACAAGGCCGCAAAGGATTCAGAACAGCATGTTCCGGCTTCCTGTTTTAAGGAGCCTTCGCTTTACGGCTTAAAAAGAATTCTTCCGTCTGATACAGATGCAAATGTAAAAATCGAGCGTGGTGATTTTACTGAAACAGACCGCAAAACTCAGAGCCTGAAAAAAACAAACTCTGGTGATTTTCCTGAGAACTGGAAAAAGAAGCTTAATGCAAAAGCAGAAAACAAGCCTTACAAAATGGAACTTACCTGCAAGAGCCTGATTATGATTTACAAGGTACAGGCAAGCGGCGATGCAGAAAAGTTTGGTAAGGCAGAAGTTTATGTTGATGGCCGCAAGGTTGCAACCTGGGATGGCGGAAAAAACGGCGGATGGAATAACTGCGAACCAAGCATTGTAATTGATGAAAGAACTGCAGCAAAGCATACCATCATGGTTAAGATGGCGCCAGGTTCAGAAAAGCTTGGCTTTACAATTGTTGCAATGGGATATTCAATTTAATATGAAAAAAACGTTTTAACTTATCAAAGGTCGGCAGAAATGCCGGCTTTTTTATTGTTACTCACAATAGAAATTATTATAATACATACTAATATATTACTCATTTTGAAGGTTTAAAAAAATGAAAACAGTTTGTGGAAACGATTTAACAATCGAAGACGTATGTGACGTTGCACTTAAAGGAGAAGAGGTTAAGCTCCCTGAAGACAAAGCTTTTTGGGAAACAATTGAAAAGAGCAGAAAATTTCTTGAAGACTATATTGCAACCGGAGTTCCAACTTATGGTGTAACAACTGATTTTGGTGACAGTTGTCACAATCAGATTTCAGTTGAAAAAGCAGGAGAGCTTCAGCGTGTAATCTGTACTTATCACGGAATTGGTCTTGGTCCAAAGTTCGACCACGAAACTGGCCGTGCAGTTGTACTTGCCCGCCTCAACGGAAACGTAAAGGGTGGTCACTCAGCAATCCGCCCTCAGCTTGCCCGCATGATGGTAACTCTCCTCAACAAGGATATCATTCCGGTAATTCCTCAGCTTGGTTCTGTAGGAGCTTCTGGAGACCTTACACCGCTCAGCTACCTTGGTGCAGTAATCATGGGACAGCGCGAGGTTTACTACAAGGGTAAAGTTGTTCCAACAATGGAAGCTTTCAAGGCAGAAGGAATTGAACCACTTCCAATTGAAGCAAAGGAAGGCCTTGCAATTATGAACGGTACATCAGTTATGACTGCTGTTGCTTCACTCGCATGGAAAAAGGCTGAACGCCTTGCAAAGATTTCAGACTTCCTTACAGCAGTAACTTCTGAAATTACACGCGGTAAAGATACTCCTTTTGTTGCAAAGGTAAGTGAAATTAAAAATCACAAAGGACAGTGCGAATCTGCCGCTTATGTTTACAATATCATCAAAGATTCAAAACGTGTATGGCGCTACGAAGACTTCCTTAAAAATCAGATTGAAAAGATGGAAGGAAAGGGCTTTGTTGCTCAGACAAATAAAATCCAGGACCGCTACTCAATTCGCTGCGCTCCTCAGATTACAGGCGTTTACCGCGACACACTCCGCTTTGCCCGCGATCTTATTACAGAAGAATTGAACAGCGCAAACGACAATCCACTCGTAGACATTGAAGCAGAGCGCCTTTACAATACAGGTAACTTCTATGGCGGACACATCTGTGCAGCATGTGATTACATGAGAACTGCTTTGGCAAATATTGCAGACCTTTCAGACAAGCAGGCAGAAGTTATCATCGACGGAAAGTTCAACGGACTTACAGAAAACCTTATTCCATTTACACCAGCTGATCACCCACGTGCAGGGCTGCGTCTTGGCTTTAAGGCAGCTCAGATTACAATTTCTGCTATCCGTGGTGAAGTTGCAACTTACTGCTTCCCTGTTTCTTTGACATCTGCTCCAACAGAAGCCCTCAACCAGGACAAGGTTTCTATGGGAACAATTTCTGCACGTAAGTGGGCAGAACAGATTGAACTGGTATTCCTTCAGTTTGCTACACACCTTCTTGCTGCAATGCAGGCAGTTGACCTTGCAGGTAAAGAAGATTTTGCTCCATTCACAAAGAAGGTTCACGACGAAGTTCGTAAGATGAGCGCCTTTGTAGAAGATGACCGCGAGCTTGATAAGGAAGCAACAGCAGTTGCAGAATGGCTCAAGACAACTGAGCTTTTTGCCTAAGCCGCTGCAGCAAAATCAAAAATAAAATCAGTTTTTCGGGCCGTATTTTTCTATAAACTTTTCAACAGGAATCGGCTGCGAAAAACAATAACCCTGGAGATAGTCGCAGCCGATTTTTTTCATCTCTGCGGCCATCTCCTGGTTTTCAATTCCTTCTGCAGTAACAGTAAAGCCCATTTCTTTTATTGTCTGCGTAATTGTAGGAAGTAACTTATCTTTACTGTTAAAATAATCCCATACAAATTCCATATCAAGTTTAATGTTGATAAAAGGGCATCTTCGCATTCTTGCAACATTTGAATAACCGCGGCCATAATCATCAAGTACAAAAAGGAAGCCTGCTTTTTTCATAAGCTCCATCTGTCTGTAAAGCAAGTCATAATCAATCATAGATTCTTCAGTTATTTCAAGATGAATCTTTTCTGCTGGTGTATCATACTTTTTGAGAATGTCGGTAAAACGTGAACATAAATCATGACGCAATAATTGAATCGGTGAAAGATTTACGTTAATCCAGGAAAGCCCCATGGCTGCAATATCGTGAGTTTGAATAAATGCGCAGGTTTTTTCAAACATCTGCTCACCAAGAATATTAATGCGGCCATTTTTCTCAGCAATAGGAATAAAATCTCCCGGAGGAATAATTTCACCCATTCCGTTGCGTATTCGGGCCAGTGCTTCTGCACCCTGAAGCTTTTGAGTTTTTGCATCAAAAACAGGCTGGAGAAAGAGTTCAACGGTATTCTGTTCTACAGCTAATTCTACAGCACGTTTAATTTCTTTTTTGGTTTCAATTTTTTTAACCTGGTCTACAGAAATTTCTATATTTGCATGTTCCTGATTACCAGCTTCAATTAAATTTGAAAGCAGAGTAGTGAGTACAAGGTCCCGGTTACAGAAGAATGCTTCAGGCTTTATTTGTGTAAAGCTTACATCAAGATACATATCTACAGCCTTACCGGCATTCCATGGAGCCTTAAAACGAGTTTCAATTTTCTGCCGGATATCTTCAATAGAAGAAATATCCTTTCCCATCAAAACAAAACGGCCGGAAGTCAGATAAAAAACCAGCATATGAGGGAAGTTTTGTTTTAGATAGTTTCCAATAAGCAAAAGTCCTGCATCTGTCTGATTATTGCTGTAGATTTCCCGCAGATCATTATAGTTATGAATTGCAAAACCTAAAATCACAGGATACTTTTCCGGCTTCATTTCAGAAAAAAGTAACTGCAATGCTTTAAGGTTAAAGGTTCCGGTTCTTTCTTCTTTAAGCAGAGAAGGATTCTGGAAGCTGAGATAAATTATGATAATGGAAATGAGGGTAAAGAAATTCATCAGCAGATATTTTGGAAAAGCTATGCGGAGGATATAGCCGATGAAAAGAACAACGTTATAGGCAAGGCAGGGTATCAGATCTGCAATGGAAAGCCTTTTATGGTAATAGATGACATATACGAGTGAAAGAAAGAGATAAAAAAAGGCAGCAACATAAATTAAAAAATTAAATGGACCTGGACTGTATTCACCTTCTTCAGAAATATGGAAAATAGTGTCTATAAATAAATTTAAAAATACAAAAACATTAATAATTTCAAAAGGCAGTATATTAATAAACTTTTCTTTTTTGGAAGAGCGTAAATCTTTTTTCAGAATTATTGTAGTGAACATAAAAAAGCAGATGATTCTTTGTAAAAAAAGCAGGAAGTAAATTGTATTTTGAATTCTTAGTATGTATGGAGAAATATGGCTGAAATGCTCAAGAAAAAGGGTACAAGTAACGTCAAAAATTATAGTTGCTAAATCAATTATAATGATAAATAAAAAGGCTTTATTATGGCGTACAGGAATTTTGGGTTGAGAAAAATAAAATATTAAAAAAATGAAAATAATTACCAATTCTGGTAGTACCAGACTATAGTTCCACATATGATAAACCCCCTCATAATGTGCTACTTACAATTATGAGGGGGTTATTGGGAATTGGCAAGAACTTTTTGAATTATGATATTTTTACATTATATTATAATTCTTCCTGAGTTACGCTTACATTTCCAATCCAGACATCGTTTGTGTCCAGGCCAAGATTAAATTCCAGGCGGGCAGTTATGTCTGTGTCATTTTCCATTGTAAAGAAATATGAAAAATGTTTTGTCTCTGTTGTTAGTTCAGGATAATATTCTGGAGAATAAACAGCCCAGCTGTTGTCGGCATCTCCGCCAAGCTTAATTGCAATTTTGCGGGCAGCGCTTGCCTTTGCATCAAACTGGATTTTATAAGAATATCCCTTTGCAACAGGCAGGTGCTGAATAAGCTGAACTGAATAATTCTGGTTTCCAGGATTTGTGATTTTTACACGGCGGCCTTCGCCTTCATTTGAAGATACTGCTTTACCACCGAAATCTGAGAGAGCCAGGAAATACCAGTCGTGAGTTCTTACATCCATATTTTCGTTAGAAGACATTCCTTCATTTTTTACTTCGGAAACAACATGATTAAGTTTTGAATCAAAAATAAAGTTGCGGCCGTCAGCAGTTTCAAAATCCTTGAAGTGTGTTTCATCACGTTCTGGAATCGGGCGTTTTACATTTGTTGCATAAGGCTCGTCCTTATCGTAAACGCGAACCCAGTCTACCAGCATCTGAGCCGGCAGATCATAATCTTCTGGTGCAACTCCACCATCATAATTTCCGCCAAGGGCAAAGTTCAGAAGAATGTAAAAAGGTTTATCAAATGGAGCAGGGTAAGCATAAGGTTCAGATTCTCCTGCACCCAAAGACCACCACTGTGAAGTTTCGTAGTATTTGTTACCGTCAACTAACCAGCGGAGAATACCTGGTTCCCATTCGAGGGTGTAAACATGATAATCTGTGATGTTACCGCCATCAGGGAACTTGTACATTCCGCCGGTGTATTTATTTCCCGGCCATGCCTGTCCAAAGTGAACAGTTCCGTAAACACGGTTTGGCAGACGGCCCTTTGCTTCGAGAATATCAATTTCACCAGATGAAGCCCATACACCGTAATCTGTAGTTGCAGGAAGCAGCCAGAAAGCAGGCCAGATTCCGTTACCCTTTGGCATTTTAATTTTTGCTTCAATGCGGCCATAGGTTTTTGTAAAGAGTTCTGTGCCATCGTCTTTTACAGTGCGTAGGCGGGCAGAAGTATAGTTGCAGCCTTCATAGTTTTCTTTTCGTGCTTCGAGAACAAGGTTTCCGTCTTTTACAAAAGCGTTTTCCTTTCGGTAGTACTGAAGCTCATTATTGCCCCAGCCTTCAAGTCCATACTGGCTTCCGGTTCCAAGCTGGAAGTCCCATTTTGTTGTGTCGATCTCTTTACCGTTAAACTCATCGTTCCATACAAGATGCCAGCCTGCAGGTGCAGAATCTTTTACATTGCTTCCCTGCTTGCTGCAGCTGTTCAAACTAACGATGGTTAGTAATGTGATTGCTGCTATAATTGCAGAGGTAGCGGCTACGGCAGCAGATAAAAAGAACTTTTTCATTTGAAACTCCTATAGATTCCCGGGTCAAGCCCGGGAATGACAGTTATTTAATAATCCAGGTTTGAATTGCACGCGGAGGGCACTTAAGGTAAAGTGGAGCCGCAGCATCTTTTTTATCTTTTGAATTTGAGTTTGCAGCAGTTCTGGCTTTCTCCCAGTCGCGCAGGTCTGCAGTCTGTGAACCGTCAGCAGTTTCAATTTTAAATTCAAAAACAAGATCTGCCTCAGTTCTGTTGGTTACAACCAGGGCAATAGAGCCGTCCGGGTTTTTAAAGGCCAGGGTTTCTGCTTCATCAGTAAGATGTCCGCTGACAGTAGCCGGTGTCATCCATGAAAAGAAGTCAGAAGAAATGCGCACTGCTTCAGGTTTAATAAAACGGCTGAAGTGGCCAATGTAATAATAAGAACTCTGGAAATGCAGTGAGCCTTCTCTTTCATCAGCAAGGATTGGAGCATCACAATAGTTTCCTACGTGGTTAGGACCGCCCTTCATATCTAGAACAATGTTCCAGTCAATCCACTTAGTAGCGCCGCTTCTTAAATCATTAATGATGTTGTGGGCATAGCGCTCACCGGTAAACCAGGCACCGTTACGAGGACCACCTTCAATACAGCCCTCAGTAAAAATCAGGTCGATGTCAGGATAGCGTTTTGCAATTTCTTTGATGTTGTCGTACTGGTCTCCTGAGTACCAGTGGAAGGCAAGCCCCGCAACATATTTTTCAGCACCGGGTACCTTGAGAGATTCTTCAAGACGTTCCAGGGCCAGGTCGCGGTTATGATCCCAGATGTATATTTTTACATCGCCAAGGCCAGCCTTTTCCAGAGCAGGCCCCAGGAACTGAGCCGCAAACTCACCTTCCTGCTGAGCCGAGTATTCACAGGAATCCCAGGTCTGCACAGCAGCAGGTTCATTCTGTATTGTGACAAAGCTGATTTTAATTTCGCGCTCTGCCATCTTTTTAATAAAAGTCACAAAATACTGAGCCCATAATTCCCGATAGTGGTCGAGGAGGTGTCCGCCATGGTTCATATCACCGTTATCTTTCATCCATAATGGAGGTGACCAGGGACTGACCAAAAACTGAACGTCGCTTCCTTCGTTCCTTGCAGCTTTTTGAGCATCCATAGCCAATGGAGAAATATATTTGTCGGTGCGATCCATAGAAAAAGACTTAAGTGTTTCATCTTTCTCTGGAAGGCAAGCCCAGTTATCAAGAGAAAAATCACAGGAGTTCATATGGAGTCTGGCAAATCTGTAAGCATTTCCTGTTTTAGGATTATAGTAGGCTTCAATAGCCTGCTTACGTACCTGAGACGGAAGTCGGGAAAGTACGAAGCCAGAAGACTCTGTTAAAGCGCCGCCAAAGCCATAAAACTTCTGGAAGCTTTCTTCTGGTTTAAGAGTAAGTGTGGTTGGAATCCAGCCGCCGCCCTCGTAGATTCTTTCTTCCGGCGAAAGCTCCCAAAGGCGCTCTGCCGTGTCTTTTGCAGTTTCGTAAAGTTTTTCGATTTTCATGATTGTAGTATAAACTTGGTATTGTAGATTTAATAGTTTGATAATTTTCAAAATGGTGTAATATTTTCGGGTGTTTTATTGTCATATTGACATTATTTGCAATTCTGTCGAATATTGGTTATATTGGAAAAATCTTAAAATATATTGGACCTAAAAGAAAGGAGTTTGCAGCATGAAGAGCAACAAAAGTTTATCGGAAATAGTTTTCAGCAAAAAACTGTTTATCATCTACCTGGCTACATATCTGGTTCCATTTTTCACAAGCTGGATTGCATTTGTTTATCTTAAGGTAATCAGATTTTCTGATACTCTTAAAGGTTTATCCTCTCCAATTGGAATTATCGGAATTATTCTTGTTTTGACATTTATATTTACCTGGTGGTTTACACAAAAGAAGAAATTTAATGATTTTGATCCTGACAATCCGGTTTCAGTAGCAAAAATAAATAAAAGAGCAAAACTTTTTCAGACTGTAACACTTGCAACTGCTATACTTAATGGTGCGGTTTGTGCAGCAATTATACAGACATCTTTTCATGGACAGGGAATTAATGTTGATGTGCCACCACTTTACACTACATGTATTGGAAATGTGATTGTTATTTCTGCAACCTTTTACATTCGTTTTCTTCAGACTCTGGAAGAGTCTCTTTATTTGGTTCCTTACAGTAAAGAATTTAAGGGTCTTTCTTTGATTATGCGAAGTGGCCTGATAAGCGGCTTTACGGCAATAGGAACCCTTATGATTACCATAACCCCGGTTCTTGTTACTAATCTTCAGGATCTTCCTATATCAACTTTAATATGGAATTATGTTTTCCCGGAAGGAATTATCGGTGCATCTTTTATTGTAATTTGTAGTTTACTTCAGGCAAGGGGTATGAGTGGTCGTGTCCGTATGATTACAGACTTTACCCGCCAGGTTGCTGCAAATGACTATACTGGGGAAACTCTTCTTGTAGAAAGCCGAGATGAGTTTGGACTTTTAATAAATGATTTGAATTCCTTTAAGCATATAACAAAAGGTCTTCTTGAAGATATTGATGAATCTGTAACTGTGGCTGCAAATACAGCAGATAATGTAAGCTCAAGTATGTCTGAAACTTCTGCTGCTATAGAAGAGATTATGGCAAATATTAACAGTGTAAAATCTCGTATTGAAAATCAGGCTAGTGGTGTTGAAAAGAGTGATTTAACCATCAAAAATATGATTAACAAAATAAATGAACTGAACGAAAGTGTAAGAGCCCAGGTTTCCGGTGTATCTTCGTCTTCCAGTGCAGTTGAAGAAATGGTTGCAAACATTCGTTCTGTAAGTCAGATTCTTGAAAACAATACCGCAACAGTAAATGAGCTTGGCAGTGAGTCAGAAACCGGACGTAAAAGAATTAATGAATCTGCAAAGCTGGCACAGACAATTCTAGAAAAGTCTGCCGGCCTTGTTGAAGCTTCAAATATTATTCAGAGTATTGCAACTCAGACAAACCTTCTGGCCATGAATGCTGCAATTGAGGCGGCTCATGCCGGTGATGCAGGTAAAGGTTTTGGTGTAGTAGCTGGAGAAATTCGTAAACTTGCAGAACAGTCAAATGCTCAGGGTAAGACAATTTCATCTCAGTTGAATGAGTTCCAGGAATTAATTGAAAATGTTTCTGAAAATACAAAATCTGTACAGAATCAGTTTGAAGTTATTTTCGATCTTACAAAAAGAGTTCAGCAGCAGGAAGAAGTTATTAAAAATGCAATGGACGAACAGGATGCCGGCAGTGCACAGGTACTACAGTCTATCAGTGAAATCCAGACTTCCTCAGATATGGTAAAAGAAAATACTGGTATTCTGCTTTCTGGTGGTAAACAGATTGGAGAAGAAATGGCACATCTTGCAAATGTTACACGGGAAATTAATGATGCTATGAATGAGATGGCAGCTGGTTCTGGGCAGATAACTAAAGCTGTTGAATTGTGTTTTGATCTTACAAATGATAATCAGAAAAACTTTAATAATCTTAGAGACGAAGTAAGAAAGTTTAAAATTTAAATTAAGATTTAAAAAGAAGAGGCCTTGTCATTACAAATGGCAAGGCCTTTTTATTGTTATTGTAGCAAAGTAATCTACAAATTAATTTCTACTACAATTTCCTTTATCTTGCCGTTGCGGGCAAAGAGGTTTGCGGTTTCTTCAGCAGTGAGGATAGATCCGTTGCGGCGTATTCCGTTGATTGTAATAGACGAACTATCGTTAGTTAGTTTATATATAATCGGAGTTCCGCACCAGGTAAAGTTCAAGGTTCCAGCTGCATCTCCATCTTTAAAGAATTCAGACTTCTTAAGAATTACAGGAGAGAAAGCTGCACAGCCGTTTACAATATCCAGACCAAGTTCGCCCCAGCGGGTAAGAACTTCTTCTTTTACCTGACCAGTCATACCAGGCTGCTTAGCACCCTGCTGGAAAGGAGTATGAGAGTATGGATCTGCAGGGAAAGCACCGTATACATCTGCGTCCTTATTAAATCCAATTCCGGCTCTTACTTCGTAGTAAGCATCTGTAAGCTCTTTTATAAGCTTATCCGGCGCACCCTTCTTTACAGCTGCCAGAGTGTTTTCCTGGGCTGCAAGCAGAAGCTTTGAAACCATGTGCCAGTAAATGCTGCCAAGGCCTTCGTAGGCATAGAAGGTACCGCTGCGGCCTGTAAAGCTCTGGTGGTTAAAGGTCTTTTCATAAAGGGCTTCCAGAGCTGCAAGTTCTTTTGCTTTTGGTTTCTGGCTTGCAGGCAGCTTTTCGCAGAATTCACGAAGGAAGCGGACATTGCGGAATTCACCATTAAAGTGATAGCGATTGTTGCAATCCGGGTAGAGGATAGAACCTTCGGTTTTTGCAATAAGGCCGCGAAGCTCTTCTACATCATGGCTCTTAATTACATTCTTTTCTTCAAAGGCAGCAAGCTCCTTGTTAGGGTAGAGCATGTAAGAGTTCTGTCTTGGTTCGTACATGCGGCTCTTACGAAGGGCCTTGAGAAGGTCAAGAGCTTCTTCCGGTTCAAGAACTCCTGCAGAAAGAACTGCAACCTGGCCTTCAAGCATTTCCTGAAGATATTCAATTTCCATTTTTGTATTTGAAATCTTCATTGTGTTATATGCGTGGTAGAGGCCGTCTGCACGGTGGTTCAATTCAATTGTTACCTTAATGTGTTCAAGAATTGAATTGAGGATTGCAATAATATCAGCCTTCTTTAAAGCCTTTTCTGTAATGCCATACCCCTTCTTGTAAAGAGAGTTTCTTTCCTTTTCAAAAATCTTACCTTCTGCATCTGTAAAGTCTTTGCGGAGATTTGCGCTTGTAGCAGTTTTTTTAGCAGGAGATTCAGCATAAAGTTTACCAAGATCTTTAAGGCAGTCTGCAACTGCAGAAGGAAGAGTAAACTTGTCGGAATCTGAAGCTTCAAAAATACTGATGAGGAAAGTAACAAAGCGGTGCAGGTAATAAAGAGTTACCATTGAAAGTCCGTAGCCTGCAAGTGCATTGTTCGCATCGTTCCATTCAGGGCGCTGGGTGTTGAGCCAGATTCCGCCTCCTGGAACAAAGTTTGCCATCTTGGCAATTACAACCTGAAGGAGCTTTGTTGCAAGAGTTACCAGAGCAACATCACCTTCTCCTGCAAGGCCGGATGCTGTTACAAGCTTTGCATCTGAGCCTGCTTTTGCAGAAAGGCTCTTAAGCTTTGTGCTGAGCTCGCGGTCAAAGAAAATTGTGTTACGAGGATCTGCACTGATTTCTGCATAAGATTTGATTCTGTATGGAACATTTGAGCTTGCGTAAATCTTTTCGCCAAGCTCTGCAACAAGCTGGTTCTTGTTCAGTTTTGCGTAAACTTCAAGAAGCTTCTGAAGATAAATTACCTGATGGTCTCCCCAGTAACCAATCTGTGCCCAAGGATTATCAGGTTCAGGGATTTCCCAGTCTATTCCTTCGCGTGAAATACGGTAAGGGTTGAAGCCTTCGATTGTCATTGCGTTCAAGAATTTTGCTGTCATGTTTTTAATGTACTGTGGATATGACCAGGCAAGGGCTTCCCAGTTCTGGAAGATGTCGCGCCAGTTTCCTTCGTAGTTGAGGATTGGGTTTCCCTTGTCGTCGCGCAGGTGAATGTTAAAGCGGTTCCATGGACGGCTCGGGTCACCGTGGCGTCGGCTGAAGGTAAGTGGCATATATTCATAGAAGAGGCGTGAAAGCTGAGGGTTCATTTTCTTTTGAACTGCAGCTTCAAGGTCACCGTAATTTACAAAACCGTCTTTGTCTGCATTGCTGCTGATGGCAGTGGTAATTTTTTCGGCAAGGTTTACAAGAGCCTTATTGCGCTGGTTTACAAATTTTATAAAGTCACTCAGGCTGATTTTTCCGCCGTTTGCAAAGAAACCACCGCGCATAATATTGAACATAACGTTTTCTGAATGATGCACGCAGGTCATTGTTTCGGCAGTCTGCTGGAAACCGTCTGCTTCTGCGATGTAGGTTTCCATAAGCTTTTTACCGTCTTCTATATCAGCCTGAAGAGCCTTTGTAAGGGCAGTGCGATTTGAAAGTTCTTTTTTAAGAAGGGCAATTTTTGCGGCGTCCAGACGGGTGTCAAATACCTGATACCACTGGATTGCTTCGCCTGCGGCTTTCAATGACAATTCTTTACAAATATAAGCAGCAGGTCTCTTTCCCTTTACAACGCCCATTGAGGTAACGCTGCCGTTTTCCGCAAATTCAAGAGGAGCTTCCGGATTAAGGAAAAGAGCGTCTTCTGTATTAAACCAGCTTACGTTTGCAAAAAGACCTTCGCTTGGTTCTGCTTTATCGGTTACGATAGAAGAAACTGCAAAAAGTGCAAGATTGCTTTTTGCATCTAAATCAGTTTTTTTATAGGCATCAAGAAGTACGCTGTTATTGTTCTGGAAGTCTGCACTTACGCAGGCAGGAAGAATATTGCGGCAGCCGTCGAGAACGCGGACTTTTACAGTTTTATCTGAAAGATTTGTAATTACGCTCTTTTTTACAAGGCCGTATTTTGGAGAAGAGGTCCAGCCGTAGCGGAAAGAAAGCTTGAGTTCTTCATTAATCTCTTCGAACCATACTTCGGTTCCTGCAGCATTTTTGTAAATGTTTCGGCAGATGCTTTTTTCTGCAAGACGTCGGAGGGCAGGGCTTGCTGAAAGAGATGCAAAAGGTTCCCATAAAATGGCCTTGTCGCCTTCGCCTATGCGGATGGCAGTGTAGGAACCGGTGTAGCTTTTTGCATCACTTACCTTGTCTGCTGTGTAATAAGGAAAAAGAGCATGATCGCAGTCTATGCGGCCTGCTGTAATTCCGCCCTGTGACCAGCAGAAATTCCATATATCAGAAGCACTGGTGATTGTCATAAAGAAATCATCCATGCAGTCATAATTTTCAATTTTGTAGAACTGGCCGCTTTCTCCAGGTAATGTTGTGAAAGAGCCCTTAACCTTTTTCATTTTGTAACCTCCAGAAAAAATCCGCAGACTGAACTCACTAAGCTGGCCACAAGGTTCAGTCTGCAGGTTTATAAAAAAAACTTCTTACTAATCCTAAACTAAAGCAACATTTCCCATAAATCAATAAGAAAGTGTGTGAATTTCGGCCAAAAACCGAAAACTTTCCACCTTTCTGAAAATTTACAAACTTTTCATATGAGCATTGTACGTCTATACTCCAAACTGTAAGCGAGGTACTGTCATGAAACAGAAAAAAAATGAATTGCCAGTAATTCCAAAGAAATCATTTTGGGTCAGACTGCATGAAGAAAAATATCTTCAGGTAATGGCTCTTCTTGGAATCGTATGGATGCTGATTTTTAACTACATCCCTATGTATGGAATTCTTATTGCCTTTAAGAAAAACTTTTTTATTACAACTCCTTTGTTCAGCAAGAAGTTTTTTACAACTCCCTGGGCAGATCATGGTGGATTCCAGCATTTTCTGAACTTCTTCAAAGATGAAGAATTCTTCAACGTTATGGCTAACACATTGGGAATCAGTCTTTTGAAGCTTGCCTTCAACTTCACTCTCCCTATTGTTTTTGCCCTGCTTTTGAACGAAGTAAGAAACATCAGATTTAAGAAGGCCGTTCAGACTATTACATATATGCCACACTTCCTTTCATGGGTTGTGCTCGGTGGTATTCTTACTACCTGGCTTGGTGAAGGCGGACTTTTCAACGAGCTGCTTATTAAGATGGGCGTTTTGAAAGAAGGTATTTCTTTCCTTGCTTATCCAAAATACTTCTGGGCTATTACTGTTCTTTCTGACTTGTGGAAGGAACTTGGCTGGTCTGCAATTATTTACCTTGCTGCAATTTCCGGAATTGACCAGGAAATGTATGAGGCTGCTAAGGTAGACGGTGCAAGCCGCTGGAAGCAGATCTGGACAATTACACTTCCTTCAATTGCTCCTACAGTAACAATCATGTTCATTCTTGCTGTCGGTGGTCTTTTGAATACTAACTTTGATCAGATTCTTGTTTTGAATAATCCGTTGAACGCACCACGCAGTAACGTACTTGATATCTATGTTTACCAGACTGCTATGCGCGGTATGAGATATTCGTATGCTTCGGCAATCGGTTTGTTTAAGTCGGTGATTGCATTCATTCTTCTGTTTATTGCAAATCAGGTTACCAAGAAGCTGAACGACACATCGTTGTTCTAAGAGGCTGGAGGATTTAGATTATGTCACATTCAAGATTAAATAGAGTAACAACTGGAGACATTATTATCGGGGCAATTATGGCTTTGCTCTGCTTTGCAGCCCTTTACCCTGTATGGTATACAATCATCATTTCTTTCAATGATGCAAATGATGCTCTTCGCGGTCATATTTACATGTGGCCAAGAAAGTTCAGCCTGCAGAGCTACAAGACTGTTTTCCAGGATTCTACAATTATCCGTGCCTTCATAATTACAATTCTCAGAACTGTAATTGGTACTGTAACAAGCGTTTTCTTTACTGCAATGGTTGGTTACGCTTTCTCTAAAAAGCACATTATGGGAAATAAGGTTTATACAATCATCGGAACTATCACAATGTTCTTTGGTGGCGGTTTGATTCCTTACTTCATTACGTTGAAGAACCTTGGTCTTTACGACAACTTCCTAGTTTATATCATTCCAAGCTTGTTCAACTTTTACAACATGATAATCTTCATGTCTTTCTTCCGCGGCCTCCCAGCCGGACTCGAAGAATCTGCTAAGCTCGACGGTGCAAATGACATGCTGATTTTTATAAAAATTATACTCCCTTTATCTATGCCGGTAATTGCAACAATTGCTTTGTTCAACGGTGTAGGCCACTGGAACGATTACTTTGCCGGAGTTATGTACATCAACAAATCGGAATTACAGCCAATACAAACCTACCTGTATCGCGTTGTAGCCAGTGCTTCTGCTTCGAAAGCAGTTGTTGCAATGCCTGCCGGCGTTTCTGCTCAGCAGGTAAGCTCACAGTCGGTACGTCTTGCAACCATGGTTGTAACAACTTTCCCGATCATGTGTGTTTACCCATTCCTGCAGAAATACTTTGTAAAGGGAATGTTAATTGGTTCTATAAAAGGATAATATTTATAGGAGGAAATAAATATGAAAAAAATCAAGGTCGTAGTTTTAGGTCTTGCTATGGTTGCTGCAATGTCTCTCGTTGGCTGCAGCAAGAAAGAATCAGCTAAAACATCAGGAGCTAAGGTTTCTGCAGATGTTCCAGGCTGGAAAGCTAATGCTGATAAGCCAATTAAATTAGACTGGTACATCAACTTCAGCTGGTTTGCACGCCACTGGGGAGACTCAAAGGTTTCTAAGTACATCACAGAAAAAACTGGTGTAGATGTAAACTTTATCGTTCCTGCTGGTAACGAAGCAGAAAAATTGAACGCTATGATCGCAGGTGATGCACTTCCAGATCTCATTACTTTGGGATGGTGGGAAGGACAGATTCCTATGATGATTGATGCAGATCTTCTGTATTCTCTTGATGAACTTGCAGACAAGTATGATCCATACTTCTGGAAGGTTACAGACCCTGTAAAGGTAGGCTGGTACCGCCAGGCAAACGGACATATCTATGGATATCCAAATGCATCTTATACTTCAACAGACTATGAGAAGTATCAGGGTAAACTTACTTCAAACGAAACTTTCCTTGTTCGTAAAGATATGTACGAAGCAATCGGAAGCCCAGACATGACAACTCCAGAGGGATTCCTCAACGCACTCCGCGCTGCAAAGGCTAAGTTCCCAACTGTAAACGGACAGTCACTTATCCCATTCGGAACAAACGAATTCGGTGATACAGGTTGTTCACAGCTTCAGGGTTACCTTGCGCACTTCCTTGCAATTGCTCCAGAAAAGAACGGTAAATTCGTAAACGCTGATCTCGGTCTTACAGATGATCCAGAGTATATGCGCTGGATGAAGATGTTCCGCCAGGCTCATGAAGAAGGTCTCTTTGCTACAGATGTATTCGTAGACAAGAGAAGCCAGATTGAAGAGAAAGCAGCTCAGGGCCGCTACTTCTGTCTCCTTTACCAGAACTGGGATATGCAGGCTCCACAGAACGCTCTTTATGCACGTGATCCAAACTCTATCTACATTGCTGTAGATGGTCCAAAGAACTCTAAGGGTGATGATCCAGTTCTCGCTGGTGGTGGTATTGCAGGTTGGACAGTAACTTTGATTTCAAAGAACTGTAAAGATCCAGCTCGTGCTATTCAGTTCCTTTCTTACCTCATTTCAGAAGAAGGTCAGATGGATACAAACTTCGGTATCGAAGGTGAAACATACACAATCGAAAACGGAGTTCCAAAGCTCACACCAGAAGTTGCTGAACTTGATAAGACAGATAAGAACAAGCAGGAAACAGACATTGGTGTTCAGTACACATACTGGATGCTTATGGATACAGCTTGGCAGGCACAGTTTGGTGCAGACTATGCTCCATCTCTTGCACAGCCACAGCTCTGGACACGTCCATACGTACACTCTTATGCAGCATACGACGGACTTACACTTCCAGTTGGATCAGATGAACAGTTGATTTACGAAGATATCCAGCGCCGCTGGGGTAAGGTTCTTCCACAGCTCATCCGCGCTGGTTCAGAAGCAGAGTTCGACAAGATCGTTGCTGAGTTCAACCAGTACAAGAAAGACAAGGGAATCGATAAGGTTATCGATGCTCAGTCTAAGCTGATGAACGAAAACAAGAAGAAGCTTGGTATGTAATTAGATTGCTTCGCTTCGCTCGCAATGACGAACGAAGCAATGTATAGTTGATGTCCTTGCCCTATGAATACGGTTCATGGGGCAAGGTTTTGTAAATTCGACAATACGAGGTTTATCATATAAAATGAGAGCCATGAACTTTTCAGAAAAATTAGTTTTTGCTTACACCTGTATCGTCGTAATACCCCTTTTTCTTCTTGTAATTATAGCAATGGGATTCATCAGAAGATCCCGGGTAGAAGAGCTTGAGGCAACCAGTGATGGTTTACTTCAGGAAAATCTTGAAATCGTAAATAAAAATATAGAAAGCTTCAGCCGTTTTGAGCAGCTGGTAAACAGCAACGGAAGATTAATGCTTTTTTTCACAATGCCTGAGCGCAGCAATGAAGAAGAGCTGATTGAAACAATGATTTCCGAAACAACAATGCTCGAGCGAACAATCGAAACAGTTCCAAATATTTATGGATTGCGAGTATTCGCAGATAGTCCAAATGTGCCAGAGCGCTGGCCTGTTTTTATGAATTCTTCAAGAACAAATCTTGCTTCCTTAAACCGATGGGAATTTGGTTATACCGCAGAATATCTTGGAAACCTCGGCTCACTCAAATATGAGTCAGTTTGTACAACTAGAAGACTGGAAAAAAATCACAGGGAAATAGGTTATATTCAAATTGCAATGAAGACCAGCGATTTTTTTCCATTCCTCTATAAAAAAATAAATGACTACAATGATGATTATGTTTTCCGCGAAGTATTGAACGAAGAAACAAATCAGATGGAACTGGTAAAAGTTACTAACAGAATTATTGAAGCTTCCCAGGCACCTCTTAGTCCTG
Organism: Treponema sp.; assembly: GCA_004554075.1. GTDB lineage: Bacteria > Spirochaetota > Spirochaetia > Treponematales > Treponemataceae > Treponema_D. Next base: position 4,321 of record SFOB01000003.1, on the reverse strand, counting down.
AGCTTCTGGAAGAGTTCCGCAAAACTGTTTACCGCAGAAAACAGGGTGAGCTTAACGATACAGGAAAAGTAATACTTAAGCATAAAAACGAAGTACGTTATTCAAGCTGGGTCCGCATTCCTGAGATGAATATCATTCTGCTGCATACCTGTTCTTCAGAAGAAATGCAGAGAAATCTTTTTATAATTCAGATGTCAATTCTTGCGGGCCTTGTTATTACTATTATCCTTTTGTATTTCCTTATCCGCTACCTTACAGCAAGACTTATGGGCCGTGTTTATAACCTTATCCGCGGTATGAAAAAGGTTCAGGACGGAAATCTTGAAGCTGTGGTAAAAGTAACCGGCCACGATGAAGTAACAGAAGCTCAGCAGGCCTTTAACAAAATGACAGAGCAGCTTCGCAATCAGATAGAAGAAATTAAAAAAGAACAGCACCTCATTGCCGACACAGAAATGAAGGCAATGCAGAATCAGATAAATGCCCACTTCCTTTACAACGCTCTTGAGACAATCAAGATGCAGGCTGTTATTTCAGGGGAAACTGATGTTGAAGAAAGTATAAATGTTCTTGGAAAGCTCATGCACTACTGTCTGCGCTGGAGAGTTCATACTGTAACTCTTGAAGAAGAAGTGGAATACATCCGTTCTTACATTTATCTTTTGAATATCAGAAATGATTATGTAATTTCTCTTAAAACAGAAATCAGAGATGAATGCAAAAAAATCGTGATTCCAAAAATGAGTCTGCAGCCTCTTGTGGAAAATGCTTTTTATTATGCAATTGAACCTCTTGGAAAAGATGCAGTTATTAAAGTGTACACCGAGTGTGAAGGTCCTGAAAGCGATCGCCTCTGGCTTTGTGTGCGCGATTACGGAAAAGGTATTTCAAAAGAAAAACAGGAAGAGCTTGCTGCATATCTTGCAGAAGATGATTACGAAAGAGATTCAACCGGCAGCATAGGATTAAAAAATATTCAGCAGCGTCTGACAATGTTCTGCGGAAAGGATTATCGTCTTGTAATTGAATCAAAAGAAGGCGAAGGTACTTTAATCAAAATCCCGGTTCCAAAGAAGTTCTCTAACAGCGAAAACGAGGAAGGATCAAAATGATTACAATAGTATTAGCAGATGATGAAAAACTGATTCGCGCAGGTCTCAAAAAAATTCTTCTGGATACAATTGATATTCCTCTGGAAATCATTGAAGCAAAAAACGGCGAAGAGGCCCTGCAGGCTTGTAAGGAAAAAAAGCCTGAGATTTTAATTACAGATATCCGCATGCCGGTGATGGACGGCGTTGAGCTTATGAAAAATATTTCTGCAATGGAAGAAAAGCAGAAGCCTGCAATTATTGTTCTCAGCGGTTATGATGATTTTTCTTACGCAAAGGCTGCAATACAAAGCGGAGCCCTTTCTTATATTCTTAAGCCGGTAGATAAAAAAGAACTCTGTGCGGCTGTAAATTCTGCAATCATGAATTGCTTAAAGGAAGAAAAAGAACAGAACGAAGAAAAGTTCCGTCAGATAATTGAAAAGGGAAGACTGGATGGAGTTTCAGGGCTTCCTGAAATTACAGTAAAAAATGGTCTGCGCTGTATTGTTATTTATGGAAGAAATTCCGCACAGGCGCTAGAAGCGGTAATGCAGGGAAGGCGCTATTACGTAGTTGAGCAGACAAAAAATTCTGTGCTTATAGTATATCCTTTTGATGGTGTAGAAGTTCAGTATGCGGCAAGTTATCTGGATACATATATAGTAGGAATCTCGGGTCCGGCAGATGATTACTCTATGCTCCGAACTATGAGACGCCAGGCAGTGACTGCTGCAATGCAGGCCTTTTTTGATACAGAAACAGGAAAGCTTCGTGAACGCGAACGCTGCGGTGGACTTTACTACTGGGAAAATGATAATCATATAAATGAGTTTACTGCTCTGGATGAGATTTATGAAAAGATGATCAGCCATTGTGATCTTGCAACTCCAGATGAAGTTCAGAAAGATATTGATGCTTTATTCGGCTGCTTTAATGATAATGCAAAACTGAATTCCGAAACCCTCTATTATCTTTATAGAAAAATTACATCAAATTTATTTTCAAGATATCCGGGTTATACAGATTCAGATATGTACCTGCATATCAAAAGCATAATGATTGAAAATATTTTTGAGTATGCAAACCTGAGCGAATGGCAGAGCAGCGTTCTTGATTATGCGGTTTATCTTGCAGCTTTGTTGAAGCAGGACACAAAGGAGTCTCCATATATTACAGAAGCTCTTGCCTTTATTAAGACTCACTTTAAGAAAAACATAAATATGGCAATGGTTGCCAATCAGGTTTCTGTTAACTACACCTGGTTCTCTGAAAAGTTTAAGGAGCATACAGGCGTAAACTTTAACGAATACCTTAAACGCCTTAGAATTGAAGAAGCAAAGAATCTTCTGGAAAAGGGCTGTTACAAAGTTTACGAAGTTGCAGAGCGCTGCGGTTTTTCTGATGTAAAATACTTTATGAAAATATTCCGCGAAGAAACAGGAATGTCTCCAACCGAGTGGAGTAAGAAACACGAATCGTGATATTATAGATTCGATGGCTAATTCGTCTCCTATAAAAATTTCTGATGAACTCAAAGTAAAATTACGAAGTCTCGCTGACCAGTATGAAGTGGTTTCTTTTTGTGATGAAGACCCTTCGCAGTTTTTGCGCTGGTATTTGCCGGCAGAAGGGCGGGGGACTGTGGCTGATGTTGAAGCCGCTTCTTTTATTGCTGCCATGCTGGCCTTTGGAAACAGAAAACAGTTTATTCCTAAGGTGCGGAGTATTCTGGAAACTTCCGACCGTTCGTTAGGCAGTGTTTCTGAGTGGTTGAAGGCTGGGGCTTATAAGAAGGACTTCCCGCATGGGGAGAAAAAGTTTTACAGATTTTATTCTTATGATGATATGCAGATTTTCTTTGGAGAGCTGGCGGAGATTTTGAAGGAGGCCGGGAGTCTAGGGGAGTACTTTAGAACGATGGGGGGCGTTATACGTTCGCATTCGCTCACTATCGAGTTTGAAAGCAGCAAGCTGCTATCAAACTCGCGGGGACAGGATCGGGGTCTTAGGGGCGAAGCCCCTAGGAGAAAGGGTAGCCCGCAACGAAGTGCGGGCGCAGGGGAAGACCTTCCCCTCCTGCATGAAATTGTTTCCTCTTCTTTTCCAAAGTCTGCGATTGTGCCAAAGGGGCGGACTTCTGCGAACAAACGGGTCCACATGTTTTTGCGCTGGATGGTAAGACGGGGCTCTGCTGTGGATCTTGGGTTATGGACCTGGGCAGATCCAGCCGGGCTTTTAATTCCGCTTGATGTTCACGTAATGCAGGAAGCGATAGGACTCGGGCTTTTGCCGGAAGGGGCTGTGGCAAGTCGAAAAACTGCGGAGCTGCTGACTACCGCCATGAAGGAAGTTTTTCCTGGTGACCCCTGCCGCGGAGACTTTGCACTTTTTGGCCTTGGTGTAGATAAATAAAATCTCTTATTATATTCTTCTTCAAATATGATATAATCATAGAAAAAATAGGAGACCTCAATGGCAGACTTAACAATAAGATTTTATTCAGACGTCCTTAAGCGCGACGTTTCATTTTTAATGCAGATTCCAAACGACATTCGCCGCGACTGGCCACGCGAAGACCTCAAGCGCGACGGCAAACCTATGAAGACTCTTTTCCTTCTTCACGGATACAGTGGAGCTGCTTTCAACTGGGTTCCTGGCAATCTTACTGAGCAGTATAATTTTGCTGTTGTAATTCCAAGCGGCGAAAACTCTTTCTGGATTGACGGACCTGCAACAGGCCGCCAGTTTGCAACCTTCCTTGGAGTTGAGCTTCTTAATTATGTTCGTAATACTTTCCACCTTGCAATGACCGCAGAAGACACTTACATTATGGGCTTTTCTATGGGCGGTTTTGGTGCTCTTCATACAGGCTTTGCTTATCCGGACAAGTTTGGAAAAGTAATTGCACTTTCTTCTGCCCTTATTCACAACGAGGTTGCAAAGATGAAGGAAGGTGAGGGTAACCCTGTGGCAAACTACGACTACTACCGCATGTGTTTTGGTGACCCTGCAAAGCTTCCAGAAAGCGACAACAATCCTGAATATCTTTTGAAAAAGCTCAAGGCAGCCGGCTCAAAGATTCCTGAAATCTTCATGGCCTGCGGTACAGAAGACTTCCTCCTGGAACGCAACCGCGAGTTCCACAAGTTCCTGCAGGACCAGGGAGTAGCTCACACTTACGAAGAAGGCCCTGGCATCCACGACATGAAGTTCTGGCAGGAATGGGC